>JAFGKO010000380.1 GCA_016928525.1 Anaerolineales bacterium
CTTTGACCTGGCAGTCTGGAAAGCTTATCCTACACCAGCTTACCCCTTTTGACTGCCCTTTGTTGCACTTATGAGTTGAATCTAAGACTCAAGTAATTTATCGAATGAAAAATCAATTTCAGAATCCTCTACATCAAAACTACAAACATACAAAAGCAATACAGGAATTATTTGAATTTCTTCCCAAAGAACAAGTACACTCAATAGTTGTTTTTAGTGGAAAAGCAGTTTTCAAATCTCCTATGCCGAAGAGTGTCATCTATCTCAACCAGTTAGTTGACTATCTGAGCATCTTCCTAGAAGATGTTATCTCTGAAAATCGCCTTCAATTTTGTGTTGGCCGTTTAGAGTGCAAACGATATGAAGCAACAAAAAAGACAGATTTGCATCATCAAGCTTATCTCACAAAGAAATTTGGCGATTAGAAATATCTACGTTGATAGTCACCTCCTCTTCTATTCCGGCTCATAGAAAGGCAATCCTTCGACTTCGCTCAGGACAGGCTTCACCACCTTCGCAGGCGCAGCGCCAAATATGGCGATGTATGCTAAAATTCGAATGTGAAGGTGCGCGACATTATCAAATTGATCGAAGCCGATGGCTGGTATTTGGTTACCACGAAAGGCAGTCACAGGCAGTACAAGCATCCTGATAAACCCGGTCGCGTGACGATTGCAGGTCATCTGAGACACGATTTGGCTCCGGGAACACAAAACAGTATTTTCAAACAAGCGCAACTCCAAAAGCCGAAAGGTAAGAGGTAAACATGTATCGCTTTCTTATCGTTATCGAAAAAGCCAATAAAAATTACTCCGCTTACAGCCCGGATCTACCCGGCTGTGTTGCCACTGGGAAAACACGGGACGAAGCAGCACGTAACATGCACGAAGCCGTAGAAATGCATATACAGGGGTTGCTGGAAGACAAACTTCCCATCCCTGAAGGAACTGCCCTAGCTGAGTATATTGCTGTTGCTGCTTGATAAAACATCAACTTTTCTCATTGAGTTGCCCTCGTTCAACAAACGGGGGCTTTTTTATTGTTCACTGACCACTGGCCACTGCTTACTTCCTCTTCCACTCCGGCTCATAAATCGATTCTCGTTCCAAGTGCAATTTCTACATTATTTCCCTGCATAAACAAACTCTTGAACCACCGGATGGAATTCGCTTTCGTCTCTGCACCAATGTTCTTTCTACTAAAAATATCTTCGGCAAATTCACCGATATCTTCAACACACCAATCATAGCGATAGTAAGCCAGCGCGAGTGGATCAACCTCGGTCTCACCGTATCCTTCGAAGAACAGTCCTCCCCATCTTCCATCCGAAGTATCGTTGAAAATACTCCCTATAACAAACAGCAAGTCACGTTCTTTGGGAGCCAGCATGGTTTCGTCCCAATCCACGATGTAGATTTTGTCGTCATCGCTGAGCAAGAGATTGGCAGTGTGGATATCCGCGTGGCAAAGGACAAATTCCGGGTTGGTTTCTTGCATCCTTTTCGCCAGGGCTTCCGTCCGCTCAAGGATGGTCGCAATCGTCTCCTTGTTTTCCAGCCAGAAGTCAGCCAATTCCTTTTGAAAGGGATCATCGTATTCACAGGCCTTGACCTGCAAGTGGAGTTCTTTGGCAAATGCAAGCTGCTTCGGGATAAACGTCTCGCGCTTGATTTGGCGCAAAAGTTCGGCGGGGGGCTTCATAGTGTGAAGTTGTTTCGATATCAAACCGAATTCGACCCAATGCGCATCTGACATGCCGACGTCCATCACGCGCTCGCCTGTGATGAAAGGATACAGGATGAAAAAGAAATCGTCCGCACTTGCCCAGGCCCCCCTGTTCTTCGTCGAAAGCGGAGCCATCACCTGCCGGATGCCTTGCTGCTTGAGAAAGCGTGGGATCAAAATCCCAGCCGGATTTGGGATTTCCTGCCTGAGCTTGAGAAAATAAGTAGCGTTTTCTGCCTCCACGCAGTAAGCCCAGGCGGACGAGTCCAGGCCGAGGGGCAAGAATTCAGTCCCTACCACGACAATTGAAAAGTTCTTCTCTAAAGTGAGGATTATTCTTTCGTTCGAGATGTTGGGCTTCTCAATCACAAAGGTTGACTCCGAAGGTAAAACATATAATTGCAATTTTTTGGGTGTGATAAAATCAACTCAGGAAAGGACCCAGACATGACAATATTATTGGAAATACCCGATTCTGTCGCTCGCGCAATGCGCCTGCCGCCTGCAGATCAGCGCCGCCAGTTGAAAGTCGAACTGGCCTTGAGCTTGTATTCCCAGGGCATACTTTCCTTTGGTAAAGCACGCGAACTGGCCGGGATGACCAAATTAGAATTCGGTCAACTTCTCGGCAAGCGCAATCTACCCCGCCATTACGGGCAAGACGATTTACAAGAAGACCTTGCTTATGGCAGTGGTCAGTAATACCTCGCCAATCCTCGCTCTGTCCGCCATTGGTCATCTTGATCTTCTGGAAGAGCAGTTTGGTGAGGTTTTGATTCCAGAAACTGTTCAAACCGAACTCAAGGTAGAAACAGATTTTCGCGGTACAAAGAATATCCGCCAGGCGCTCAAAGATGGCTGGCTGAAAGTTCAACCTGTCCAAAACGTTCATCTTGCACAAGCGCTTGCGATGGAGCTTGATTTTGGGGAGGCGGAAGCCATAGCGCTTGCATTGGATACCAAATCTCAAACAATCCTTCTTGACGAGTCGGAAGGCCGCACCAAGGCCCGCGCATTGGGGTTGCAACCGATTGGCGTTCTGGGTGTTTTGTTGCGCGCCAAGCGCGAAGGTAAATTTAAGTCGCTGAAGACAGCTATCGAGTCCCTGCGAAATGAAGTGGGTTTCTTTATTGCGGGTGATTTGGAACATGATATCCTGAAGCTGGCAGGGGAATTGTAATTTTACTTCCAACAAGATTCACTGCTCTCTATTCCTATTCCCTTTTCCATTCAGGCTCATAGAACGGTAGCTTCACCACCCTCGCAGGCGCGTGCTGACGATGGTGCTCTACTGTCACTTCCATTCTCACATCCGTTCCAATTTCATAATACGGCTTCTGTAAATGCGCCAGCGCGATGTACTTCTTCAACAATGGCGACCAGGTTGACGTAGAGACGTACCCCACCTGCACGTTCCCGACCAGCACCGGCAAACTGCCCCGGGCAGCCATCCCGGGGATTTGCGGCGGCAGGCCCACGTCTTTGAACAGCCGCTCCATCCCGTTCCACTCCACTTCCAGCCCCACCATCTTCCAGGCCGATCCTTCTTGTTTCTCACGTTCGAGCGCAGGCCGCCCCACGAAATAGCCTTGCTTGTCCAGGCTGACCGTCCAGCCCAACCCCAGCTCGAACGGCGATGACTTCTGCGCCTCGATCCAGGCGTGGCTGGTCGAGGTGTAATCCACCTCGATCATGAACAGCCCGGCTTCCACGCGCGCCATGTCCATCGCCAGGATGCCGACCGGCGTGATGCCATAATCATGTCCCGCCGCCATCAACGCATCCCAGACAGGTAACGCATCCGAGGCATCCATCCAGATCTCGTAGCCCAGGTCGCCAGTGTAGCCCGTCCGCGAGATGGTGACGGGAATGCCATCCAGTTTATTGTGCATCAGACGGAAATATTTCAGCTCATCCACCGGACTCTTGCAGCAACGCTTCAAAACGGACCTGGCGTTTGGTCCCTGTAAACTGAGCGCGGCCACGCTATCGGTGACTTCCGTTATCTCCACGTCCAGGCCGACGGCGTTCATCGCAAGCCAGCGCAGGCTGGGGTCCGCGGAGGTGAGGCGGTAGGTCGATTCGTCCAGCCGCGAGACGGTGCCATCGTCAATCAGCTTTCCGTCCTCGTCACACCAGCCCGTGTAATAGACCTGCCCGACCTGCAGTTTGTCGATGTCGCGCGTGACCACGCGGTTGAGCAGCCGCGCCGCGTCACGCCCTTTGATGATGTACTTCATCAGCGGCGAGACGTCGATCAGCGC
>JAFGKO010000381.1 GCA_016928525.1 Anaerolineales bacterium
TCACCTCCTGATAATTTGGTAGATTACCAGTATGGTGAACCGTCTACCCGACTATGTCAACTCATTGTGCACACACCTCAATTAATTTAGTCAGTCATATAGCTGCAATTCCGCTGTACAAATCAAATCAGGATATCCTTTTATGCAAAATCCTCATACGAAATGGCGAATTGATTTTGCGCGACACCTTGCAAAGCGTCTCGTGACTTTCGAGGGCATAAAGGCTATCGTAATCGCGGGCTCAGTCGCGCGTGATTATGCCGACGAATATTCTGATGTAGAAATTCCTATCTTTTGGGAGACGCTGCCTGATGATGCAACTCGCCATGCGATTGTAGCCGCCCTGAATGCCGATTTCCTGTATGCATATGATGGCCCTGCCCGTGAGGATCAGATTCTGATCAACGGTCTCCAGGTTGACTTATGGCACATCCCAATAGCGCACGAAGAAGAAATTCTTAAGGCGGTTTTATACGACCAGCGCTTTGACCTGGGTGGTCTCAATGCGCTGGACACGATTCGCACCTGCATCCCACTTTATGGGGAAGAGATTGTTCAGACCTGGAAACATCGCGCCCAGGAGTATCCAGACGAATTGGCGGAGCGGATAATTCAAGAACATCTCGCCCCTTTTGATATTGGGCAATTATTTATTCTGGCTCAACGGAACAATCCCACTGCCTTCTATGCCCAGTTAAGTTATCTCCAACAGGAAATATTCCTGGTTCTACTGGCACTGAACCGAAGTTATTTTCCCACGTTCAAATGGCTCTATCATGCGCTTGAGTCAATGCAAGTCAAGCCAGAGGCCATCGACCAACGGTTTCGGCAAGCATTTGAAGTACCCTGCGAAGAAGCAATTGCTGACACAAAATTGATACTCGAAGAAACACTCCATTTGGTGGAGGTGCAGTTTCCACAGATGGATACTGCACGAATCTATCGGCGTCTGAACTATATTCGGGCAGCCCATGAAATGCCAGTGGGCAGTGAGTTCTTTGACTGAATCCGAAGGGTAATATAAGGGAGTCAGCATGATAAAAGGTAAAACCATCATAAAACGCGATGTATTCGACAAACCCCGTGGCGAAAAAAGGATTGGGAGCATCGACGCCAATGTCTTCATTACTGCTACTGAAAACATGTATCAGTGGCTTCACCTTACGGATGGTGGATGGGTTAATGCAGGTCCAGGACAACAGTATATCAAATGGGAGGTCGTGTCTGATCCGGTTGTACCTCCGCCCCCGGCTACCGAGTTGCAGAAAATTATTAAAGGCAAAACAAAAATAAAATGTTACGTACTCGATAGACCCCGTGGCGTAAGGAGAATTGGGACCATTAATGCCAATGTCACCATTACTGCCACTGAAAACGCCTATCAGTGGCTTCACCTTACGGATGGCGGATGGGTTAACGCGGGTCCAAAACAACAATATATTAAATGGGAGATTGTGTCGGAACCGGTTGTACCCCCGTCTTTGCCTGATCCAGTGGTTACCCCGCCACCGCCTATCGAACCTTGGCTCATCAGCGAAATTAAACGTAAGGGCAAGATTGCAACCCTGCTCGTAGATTGGCAAAATCCAAAATGGGGCTTTGCCCCGCGAAACGTTGAGCCCATGGCCTATCCACAAACTGTCACGTTCAATTCCATTTGTGCCAGTAGCAAGGGCACTACCATCCCGTTGACAAGCCAAATGACAGATTACCTTGGCAGCCTGAACGAGCAAAAAACGAAAGAGCTCATTTTGACCACCGGGGTTGGTTGGATAAATATACCAACCCCTCCTGGAACTGTAGAAAGACTTACCTGGGCAGCCAATCACGTCATTGTGAAAGAGACCAGGGTGGAGCAAGGCGTGGAATATTCCAATATTTACGCTTCAAGCTGCTATACAACGGACTTGATCGGAACTTTTTTCGATAAGGACATGCGCTTGATCGTTCATAAGTTCAATGCGGTCACCACGAGTGGTAATATGATAAAACTTGCCAATGAGCGTGATTGTTATACACCGTTGATTACCGATTCAGATGTAAACAATGGAGACATGTGGATTCGTTCAGATTATCTTGAAATGTGGCCCGAACTGCCTTTTACATTATCGGATGGAACTCAAATCATCGAGTATGAATTATTTGGCTACCTGATCTATGGTCTTCGAGCGGATGGAAAATCCATCCTGCTGCGCGACCCCAGCGGTTTCAAGACAAATTGGAAAATCAATTCTCCAGAAGTACCCTGATTTGCAAATCGAAATAACGCTGCCGTAAATCGATTACAATCCCCAATATGCGCTATCATGCCCTTTGGGTACGCATCCTCTGGCTGGCAAGCCTCAGCCTGGCTCTGGCCTCCTGCCAGCCGCAAAACGCCCCCACGCTCACGATCCTGGACGGGGAGCAAATCCACGTACTGGCAAGCGACGAGCGCATCCCGGCGAACCTGTTAGCCAAGGCAGGTGTCACACTGGCGCCCGGAGACCAGGTGCTGGAAAATGGTCTGCCTCTGCCGCTCGAAAGCCCCCTGCCCGCCGGGTTCCAAACCCTGCAAATCCGACGCGCAGCGACGGTCACGCTCGCCACACCTGACGGGGAGCAGTCGCTGAGCGCTACGGCGGACACGGTCGGAGGCGCCTTGTACGCAGCAGGGATTCAACTATACGCAGCGGATTTCGTCGATCCGCCCGTGGATTCACCCCTCAGCGCGGGGATGACGATAACCTACCGCCCGTCACAGGAACTGACGGTCACGACCAGCGGCGGAATCGTGACGATCCGCTCTTCGGCCCGGATGGTGGGCGCGGCGCTGGCCGGGGCCGGCATCCCGCTCATTGGGCTGGATTACAGCCTCCCAGCTGAGTCCGAGGCGCCCCCCGCTGACGGTCAGGTGCGCGTGGTGCGGGTCAGCGAAACCGTGCAACTGGTCCAGAAGCCCATCCCCTTCGAAACCGAAACCGTCTCTTCGCCAGAGGTCGAACTTGGGCAACAGGAAATCCTGCAACCCGGCCAGGAAGGGCTGGCGATTGCGCGCACGCGTATCCGCTATGAAGACGGGCAGGAGGTCAGCCGAACCGTCGAAGAGGAAAGCGTGGTGCGCCCACCGCAGAAGCGCATCGTTCAAACGGGCACGCAAGTCGTGATCAATACCACCACGCTGGGCGGGGTGACTTTGGAGTACTGGCGCGCTTTCGAAATGTATGCGACCATTTATTCGCCTTGCAACTCCGGGACGGGCGGCTGCTCGTACGGCACGGCCAGCGGCATGCGCGCTGGCCGGGGAGTAGTTGCAGTCGACCCGTCGATGTACAGCTACCTGGGTGGCCAGCGCGTTTACATCCCCGGTTACGGTTACGGCGTGATCGGAGACATCGGAGGCGGTTACATTGTCGAAGACTCGATCGGCGTCTCGCGCTACCGCTGGATCGACCTCGGCTTCGACGATAACAACATCGTCGATATGCGCGGCTGGCTGACGGTCTATTTCCTGGCCCCCGCGCCTGCCTCCATCCCGCCGGTGATGCAATAATATGACTCGCACCCAAAAGACCATCCTCGCCTTTCTCTCAGTTATCGCCTGCGCCTTGCTGGCGTTGGTCGGGTTCTTGGGCTACCAAGCTTACACCACCCTCTGGCAAACGCCGCTTGGCCCGGCCATCGCCATGCCGACTTCCACCTGGAGCCTGCCTGCCACCTGGACGGCTGCGCCTTCCGATTTCTCCTCCAACCCCAGCCTCAACCCGACCATTACGCTCGCCCCAACCTCTACACCGGTTGAAGCCGCATATTGCGGTGGACCGCCGGTCATGACGCTGCTGGCGGTCGGCACAGATGCGCGTTCCAATTCCTACAACTATGGCCTGGCAGATGTCATCCGTATCGTGCGCGTGGACTTTGCCAAAGCCAAGGTGACCATCCTGGAATTCCCGCGCGACCTGTGGGTGGAAATCCCTGACATCGCCGATGACATCGACGGGCAGGATCATGAAAAGCTCAACCAGGCGTATCTCTACGGCAATCCCGGCTTTGGCTACTACGACGGCCCCGGTGAAGGCCCCGGCCTGCTGGCACGCACACTGGCGCTCAACTTTGGCGCTAGGACCGACCGCTACGTGGCGGTCAACATGCGCACCTTCGAAAAAATCGTGGATGCCGTTGGCGGCATCACGGTCGACCTGCCTGACGGTATGGACGGCCGCACCGCCAAAGACCGCAGCGCGCGGCTGGTCTTCCCGCCGGGGCAACAGACCTTGAACGGCGAGCAAGCGCTCACCCTGGCGCGCATCCGCAACGATGGCGTCTTCGAACGCGCCAGTCATCAGAATACCGTCATGTGCGCCTTGCAAGATAAGCTCACCAGCCCAAGCGTGGTCGTGCGCATTCCAGCCTTGATCAATTCGTTCAAAGACGCTGTCCAAACCGACCTGACCCCTGAGCAACTGGCTCAACTGGCCTGTATCGGCACGAAACTCAAAGGAGAAGACATCACCTTTGTCAGCTTTCCCCAGGAACTCTTTGAAGGGATGCGTGTCTTCGACCCGGTCTTCGACGGCAGGGTTTTCGTCTGGGATGTGGATTATGACGTTTTGCGTGACTACGTCAACCGCTTCAACGCTGGGACCTGGCCTGCTCCTGCTTTCGAGAACGGGAATCCCGCCGACGAGGAATCCATTTCAACCTGCCCATGAGCTCTTCCCGTTTTCCACCGCCCATCCCGCCGCTCAATGCCGCCGACCTGCTCAAGCAGTACGGCCTGCGAGCCAATAAACGCCTGGGACAGAATTTCCTGCAAGATCCGCACGCTTTGCAAAAGATCGCCAACCTGGCAGAAATCCGCTTTACGGATACCGTGCTGGAGATCGGCCCTGGCCTGGGGAGTTTAACTCGTTATTTAGCCGCCGCTGCGCAGAAAGTTGTCGCCATCGAACTGGACGACAGGTTGTTCCCGCCCTTGGAAGCTGTCATTGCCCCTTACCGCAACGTTCAATTAGTGCATGGCGACATTCTGGACATTGAGCCAAATGAAATTGTCGAACAGCAAGATTATCTGGTCGTGGCCAACATCCCTTATTACATCACGTCGGCAGTTATTCGTCATCTACTTGAAAGCGATCCTAAACCCCGCCGGATCGCATTGACCATTCAAAAAGAGGTCGCCGAACGCATTTGCGCTGGCCCTGGCGACATGAACCTGTTAGCGCTCAGTGTGCAAGTCTATGGGCAGCCACATATTGCGGCGCATATTTCTGCGGGCGCTTTCTTCCCTGCGCCCAAAGTGGACTCGTCCGTGCTGGTGGTGGATATCTATCCTGAGCCTCTTGTGGCTGTGAATCTGCTGGATACTTTCTTCCCACTGATCAAGGCTGGGTTCAGCCAGAAACGCAAGAAACTGCGCAATTCGATCTCGGCTGGTATGCACCAATCCCCGGTTGAGACAGAAAAACTGCTCCGGGCTGCGGATATCGACCCGCAACGCAGAGCAGAGACGTTAAGTTTAGAAGAATGGGGAAAGCTAAGTTACCAGTATTCCCGGCACTGATCACTGACCACTGATCACTGACTCGATACGCGCTTTTCGTCCGTCCCGCCGGACATCGCGATAATTCCACCACACCTGCCAGACGCGCAGGGCCGCTTCCGCCTGTATCTTGAATGACATCTTCGACTTGCCCCAGCGCCGGTCCGCAAAATAGATAGGCACTTCGGAGATACGATACTCCAGGCAATATGCCAGATAGGCCATTTCCACCAGGAAGACATAGCCATTGGAGCGAATGCGCTCCAGCGGCATGCTCTGCAGCGTCTCGCGCCGCCACATACGATAGCCTGTAGTCATGTCACGCAAGGGAAAGCCCAGGATCGAACGGGCATAGAAATTCCCGAATGCAGACAGTTCTTTTCGCCAGAGCGGCCAGCGCTCATCGACCGAACCACCCTCCACATAGCGAGAGCCGATTACCACATCGTAGGATGCGATGCGTTCGGCCATAGCCGTCAACACAGCCGGGTCGTGGGAGAAATCCGCATCCATCTGAACAATGACATCCGTATCCCCTTGCATAACATACTGAAAAGCGTTGAGGTATGCCGAACGCAAGCCAAGTTTGCCAGGGCGATGCAGAACGGAAAGACGCCTGTCCTGTGTGGCAAGCTCATCAGCAATTCTTCCAGTACCGTCAGGGCTGTTATCGTCCACAACAAGGACGTGCAAATCGAGCGGAAGCGCAAATAAAGCGGAGACTAGTTTTGGCAAGTTCTCCGCTTCATTATAGGTTGGAGTCACAACTGTAATTTTCAAATAGCACCTACCGGATCAGACGCAACAATTCCTTTTTCAGCGCATCCAGATTGTTGAAGCGACCGCTTACGGTTGGCAGTTCGACCACTTTAATAACGAGACGGTCACTGCGCTTGGAAACTCGGTCGCGGTCTTTGATCGGGTAGAAATAATCAAGCGATTGTTCCAGGCGTGTGCTAACCCGTTCATGTAATTCGGACAGTCTTCCGGCAGATACCATCAGCACAAAATCCGTCGGCGTCAGGTGCCCGATAAAATCATCAGCGCCGCCTACTTCACGCATGGCATTATGCACCATTAGGCTGATGGCGCGCAACACATCGTCA
>JAFGKO010000382.1 GCA_016928525.1 Anaerolineales bacterium
CAGTTTTGTGCTGCGTGTCACTTCGGCGTCTTCTGGGATACGGTCGTGTATAACTCGTATGGCGAATGGCTCGACAGTCCCTACAGCGATCCCAGGAACGGAAAAACCTGCCAGGACTGTCACATGCCATCCCCGTCAATTCTGGACGGAGAGATGCTCACCAATGTCGCGCCGGACACAGGCGGCGTGGAACGCAACCCGCTCGCCATCCACGCCCACACCCAGCCCGGCGCAGCGGACCATACCTTGCTGCAAAACACTGCCGAACTGGATGTAACAGCTATGCGCGACGGTGATCACCTCATCGTGGACGTGGCAGTAACGAATGTGGCGGCGGGCCATCACATCCCCACCGACTCGCCAATGCGCCAGATTTTCTTGATCGTCACGGCGACCGATGAACAGGCGCAGCCACTCGTATTGCAGGAAGGGTCGACGCTGCCGGACTGGGCTGGCAATCTTGAAGGCAGACCAGGCGCATATTTCGCCAAAATCCTGCAGGAGATCTGGACCGAGATTCAGCCCAGTGGCGCGTATTGGAATCCAACACGCATTGTAGAAGATACGCGACTGCCTGCACTGGCAACGCACGCATCGAGTTATGAGTTTGTCATTCCAGCAGAAGCGGAGGGGGGTACGGTTGAAGTCCGACTCGTTTTCAGACGCGCGTTCTATGATCTGATGATGCAAAAAGGTTGGGACAACCCAGACATTCTGATGGAGCAGGTCGTCGTTGAGATGTCGTTCGATGATTAGGCCCAGAGGCAAGCGGGTCTCTTTGCTTTTCGTTATTCAGGACTAAGTCTCACTGATAAGATATGATCCATTGGTGCGCCTGTTTCACATAGATATAAGGCAGAATGGCGGGAGCTAGGAGGGGTACTACTTTCGCCATTTTCCTCGTCATATTGGATTCGAATAACTAACGGCGTCAAGGCTTGTTGAAGCTCTGCTTGTTGCGACGCCGTTTCGCCTTTTGACGGCAAGCATTCGAACAATAGACTCTACGCCGACCTCCTAACTCTGATGGTACTGGCAGCTCCATTTCGCAAACCGCGTAGTACTTCACGCGTCGACGGTACTCACTTTTGGGGAGTTGCCATTTCGATGGGCAAGTTGCAGACTCATATCCGAAAATGGTGTCTCGATTAGCGTTTCATCTTGATCCGGTTGCCGGTACCACAAATCAGCCTCCATTTCTCGCGTCACAGCAAGACGCCAGTCGTCCCGAGTCATTTGGCTAAGCATTTCCTGGCGGCGATTGTTAGCCTTGCGCAACGCATCGCGCAAGGCATTCGCGTAGAATTGTAACCAGTGTGGATACCCTTCTGGATTGGCAGTGGCGACTTGCCAGTCGGTCAACGCAACCTGATATGCCTGCTCATTGGCATGGCGCATTTCGATGGCTCCGAGCACTTGCTCTTTAAGTACATAAGCAGTCGAAAGCACCAAAAGCGGCGGTGCCATCGACTCAAGCCAGGCGAAAGGGCTTTCAGTGTGCCCAATCAGGCTAACTTGGACATTGCCCACCAAGGCCAAAATTGTGGAGGTCGCCATCGAGCCATACAAGAGTCTACGAGATGATCTGGAGGTCCCCAGGGTAGCCAGAGCCAGCGAGAACACGACCTGACCGACTTCGGCGGACAGCACCGTCGCAAGTCCGACCGCGGTCATGGCAACGCTGCTGGATACAGACTGGCCAAAGGTTTGGGAGCCGATCACGTAGAGGCGAATAGCTGATGGCGTGAAAGCTGCCAACAACAGCACAAGACATAAACCAGAAATCAAGCGCGTGATCGCTGGCGGGTATTTCGAAATCGTAGTGTAAGTGCATTGGTCACAAGTTAAGCCATTCCAGGAATTGTCAAGGGCGGCAAAGGCAAGGGTGAACGATTTTTTGAAGGCCGCTTGTGCTTGACCAGGCCGAACAACTTCGCATGAGTCGCAAAATAAGCGGCGATATCGGTGGTTTCGCCCCGATGGTAGGCTTGGGCGAAAAAGTACAGGCTGCGATAGACCATTTCCATCGAGATGGCGGCAAAGGGTTGCCGCAGCGCCTCGGCAACCTGAACGGTGAGATCGACCAAAACCGCATACAACAACCAGGTAGCCCAGCGTTGGAGTTCAACCGCATTTTGCGCCCCGCACCAGAAATAAGCCAATCCCAAGAGGCGCTTGACAATATTGTAGGCGTCCTCAATGCGCCAACGCTGCCAATAGAGGGTGACCACATACGCGGCTGGAAGTTGAACGGGGTCCAGTTCATTGGTCAGATAGCGATACCAGGTGCCCCGATACAACACCTCAAGCAAGCGCACCAACTGCCGATCATCACCCTGGCCGATCCAGACGGTCTGGTCATGCACGTTGGCGGTGCGGCACAGGACCTGATCCACCGTGAAACGCAGGTTCTTTTTGGCGCGCGTGATGAAGGTGACTTGTTCGCGCGTGAGCCGGGCAAAGACGCTGAAGTTGGTGTAGCCCAGGTCAAAGACCAGCAGCGCTCCGGCACACAGCGCTCCGACAATTCGATCCCAGAATTGCTGGTCATGGGTTTGAGCGTCGGCTTCGTACCAAATCTGCACCGGCAGCCGCGAACACAGGTCCAACAGGGCGGTCATCTTGCCTGCCAACGGGTGCTGCTCCAGGTCTTTGAGCAGTCCGGTTTTGCGCATCAACGCATCCAACGTCGAACCGTCACACACCGCCACCTGGCGATACCGGGCTTGCGCCCAGGCGATTTCGGGGGGCAACGGGCGCTCGCGCTGCTGCCATGCACGGTGCAGTTCGGGCAGAACCTGCTGCCATACACCCTGAAACAACTCGGCGGGCAGACTCGTCAACCGCGCTGTGAGCGCCTGCTGGCTCACTTTGAGCGGCGGTACCCACAACACCACTTCGGTTTGCACCACCCGCACCAGATCACATACTCCACCGATTTGTCGCCAGATCATGCTCAGCACCAGACCCACCATGATAGGCAGCGTCAAGGTGCGTTCGCGCAGTCCCAACTGATGAAAATGTGCCACCTGGTTCAGCGTCGCTGGATGGATGATTTCCGTCAAGCGCGCTTTCACTTCTTCATCCGGCGGGGCCGCCGGGGAATGTTTGCTGCGGTCTCGTTGGATCGCTCGGGCATGGCGTACCGAACTGCTTTTTTTCATGGCGGCTCGCGCTCTTCTCTTTCGACGATGGCGCTATTCTACAGTTCTTTTTCTCGCGTTGTCAGACTTGACTTCGCCGACTTTTTCTTAACTTGTGACCAATGGGCTTAGGCCGCTATCGTTCGTTTATAACCCATAGATAGGGTAATACTGACTCACTGACAACTGACAGTTCGAATTGTCAGTTATCGGTTGTCAGTTTTACTGACAATTCTCAAGACAAAGAGGAGAAATCACGGTGAAGCACACCGATAGGGTAGCCCTAGTGGCTCGTCAGAAACGATCTCTCACCCAGAAACTTGTCCGTGAGGCAGTCGAACGTTACTTCGAGGTGTTGGCTGAGGAAATCGCGCAAGGTGAGCAGGTTGAGTTGTATGGGATCGGGAAAATCCAGGTCAGCCGCGAGCAAGGACACGGCACCCTGCAAGCGATTGGCCCAGGTGGCACGCGCATCCCGCGCAAAGCCAGTTTTCGACTACGGAATCGTCTGCGACTATTTGAGGCGTTCCGCCAACGTTGCCATGAGCAGCAGCGGGATCACGTTCCATAACATCCCGCAACGCGCCCACAACGTGGTGATCGGAGGATTTGGACGAAACTCAGGACATGGCAGTAGTGGTTACCATGTCCTGAATTATCACCCGACGAAATCTTGGAGAATGCGTTTTGCTTCAGAAGACTTTGCCAGCCAGTTGTGTCCATCATTATCCAGGCGAAAATAACGCGGATGCCCACTCCACGCCTGTTCCAGCAAGCGATCCAGCCTGATCGCTTGCTCTAGCGTTTCGGGACGGTGAGCATCCGGCCAGCGCTTGTAGTAATCCGGTGCCCCATCTGCTGCGGTGACCAGATGAATCACCGCCGCGTATCGCCGGTAAAGATCTTCGCGGCACATCTCCGTGTATGTGTAAAACTCATCTTCGGGCCAGCCGCGATCCAGCCAGTAGGCCAGCGGATCCAGGCTGCCTCGGTGACAGAGAATCAGGCGGCGATCCTCCATCTCCAAAGCACGTTTCAGCCCATCTTCCAGCGCCATTTGCAGGTGCACCATCACCCGTTGGAATAGCTTTTCACGCGGCGAGATATAGATATCGCGCATCAACGAGATCGCTTCGGGCAGGGCAGCGATCCGCCCTGTACACTGCGGATCATGCGCCAGCTCGTTGATTAGGGTGGTTTTGCCCCCGCCGGGGCCGCCGGTGAGGACGATGGGGCCACGGCTCATGCCAACATAGCTAAAAGGAAAAGTTGACGCCAATGCCTTCGTCCAAGTGAGAACTGTCCAAACAACTATCAGAACGATGATCAGTATTCCTAGCCGAAATTCGCTGTTTTTTAGAAAGTATTGCCTGCCGCAGATCTGAAGACAAACCAGGCTGTTTGTAGAATTCCACCAGCACCTCCGCCGCGGCTTTGCGCACGTCCCCATCTCTATCCGTGAGGGCAGCGATGAGGGGTTCCACGGCACGGGCATCCCTGACCTGCCCCAGCAACTCGGCGGTAGCTTGCTGCACACTCGCATCCTTCTCATAGCCTAATACATTGATCCGGCCCTTCACATCGCGCTGGCCTTCATTTTTACGATATTGGGTGGTCAACCAAAGAGTGGCATTTTTGTCTTCAACTTCTCGACATCCGGTGGTCCGAACAATCCTTGTAAGAATGACACGGCAGCAACTCCTCAGGTTATACATGGCAAACGGGACTCCACGGCGGGTGGCATCTCCCAGAGAAAAGGTCCGCCGACTATCACCACTCCACTCTCATGCCCAATGCTTCCAGCGTACCGAATTGTCCGTCTGGATTGGGCTGACATTCTTCGATCAGCGTTGTTTTGCCCACGCCGGAGCCACCTGTCAGGACAATGACCGATCTCATTTTGACATTCCCAACCTTCGCCGATCACAATGGGAAATCCACACCTATGCCGTTATCCATGTGAGGCCAACCATCCCAGGTATCTGTATGGGGTGGTTCCCACGCGGGGCAACTTCCCCCGCTATAGTCAGAGTGGGAATCCCTATGACTGAGACTACTAGCAGAATCAGTATGTTTTTGTATTATCCGATCCCTTAGGGCGGCAATGATCTCTCTTTGTCCTTGATCGAGTTGGCTTGTCTTATACATTGTGATTAATGCTTGGGCGGCGGTTTGGCGCATACTCCAAGTGCCCTCCTTGAGCGCAACGACAAGTGGTTCCACGGCGCGGGCATCCCCAATCTGACCCAGCGCCTCGGCGGCGGCACGTTGCACCTGCCGATCGTTGAGAGCAGCGATGAGCGGTTCCATGGCCCGTGCATCTCCAATCTGGCCCAGCGCCTTCGCCGCGCTCTGTCGTACATCCATATCGCTGGTCTTGAGGACAGCGATGAGCGGCTCCACGGCG
>JAFGKO010000383.1 GCA_016928525.1 Anaerolineales bacterium
CCGCGCGGCTCAGTGGTGGCTGTTACTGAAACCAGCACCAGTGAGCGCCATACTCCCTGAAAAACCATGGAGGCTGGAATGGATAATTCCTTCCGCCGACAAGAGGCCGGCACGCAGCAACCAGGCGGCTTTTTAGCCAGCCTGCATATTTTTGCCAGCATCCTACTGCTGATGCGGCACTCTGTAGATTGGCTGGCTGGTCTTATTCGGTTGACGGAAGAAGAGCAAGAGGCTGCAGGTGTTTATCTCGGCCATCTGGAAGACGAATAAATATTAGTCAAATAGTCATCAACAAGGAGAAAAAATGATCAACGAGAATCAAGATTATAAGTACCACACCAATCCCCTGACCCTTTTGGTTGGCATGTTGGTCGGTGCTCTGGCTGGCGCTGTGACGATGCTGTTACTGGCGCCGAAATCCGGGAAAGATACCAGAATGCAAATCCGGGAAAAAGGCATCGAACTGCGCGACCGGACGACCGAATTGGTGGAAGATACCCTGGCGCAGGTACGTTCGAAAGCGAACGAAATCACGACCGGTGGACGCGAGAAGTTCGAAGAATTAAAACAGCACGGTCAGGAGCTGGCAGTCGAGCAATTGGAGCACGTATCCGAAGCCGCACAAGCTGGAAAAAAGGCGCTCCAAAGCTCCTGAATCTGAAAACGGCGGCATGTGGTGACGTCGCTAAAATCGAAAAATCATGGTCTGGTTCCGCATGGTAAGGCGATACGGCACTGAAAATATTACATCTCGACACTCTCTTCGACTGGTCATTTGACCACGGAGCCAGGAGAGATTCATAAATCTATGCATGAAAAAAGGAGATAAAAAATCATGAAACTCAGTGAACCCAAAGTTGTCACATTTTGGATTGCCGTGATTCTCGCGGTACTTGGGGTATTGGCTTTTCTAGGAACCATCCCCGGACTTTCCGGATCTGCTTTCTGGCTGGTGGTGGCCGGATTTATTGTGTTGGCCCTCGGAAACTTGATGAAAGGGGTGTAGCGCATTGGGAGGGCGGGCTGTTCTTTGATAGAAAGGTCGGTTCCGCTTGAAAACACCCCACACCTCGCTTTATTGAAAAGATGCCATCCAGGGTGACTATTGGTAATTTCAGTAAATCACGGATTCAAGTTGTTATTGCGAGGAGCGTTCGCTGCGATGAAGCAATCCCCGCTTCGATGGCGAAAATTACTCAATGAAATCGTACATAGAACAGAAGATTGCCACGTCGGCCTGCGGCCTCCTCGCACATTGTCCCCGAAGGGAAATGACATTCAATTCGTGATTTACTGAATTTAGGGAAAGCATGACGCTTCATCCATCTACGCAACCGTATGATTGGACATTCCGGCGGGTCGTGGGGGCGACTCTGGTGCTCATTTCCGTCATACTTAGCTTCTGGATTTTCTATCGTTTTAACCAAGTCGTTTTCATTTTATTCATCGCCATCGTGATAGGCACGGTGATCAGGCCGGTCGTAACCTGGTTGCATCGGCGAGGACTCCCCCGGATAGCGGGGGTCATTCTCGTCTATTTTCTGCTACTCACCATCATCATCGGCTTCGCCTTGTTGTTGTTTCCGTTGATTGTCGAGCAAGGTACAACGATTGCTGCCGCAGTGCCGGGTTATTACCAAAGCCTGCGCGAGTGGATGGTCGATTCTCCCAATCAATTGATTGTGCGCTTAAGTGAATTCCTCCCGGAGACACTACCAGGCCTGGAGCCGATACAGCAAACGGGACAGCAGATGCTGGCTTCTGCCGGGCAAGCGATGGGTTATGTGGCATCGGCGGCTAAGGTCATCTTTATCGCCATCGTTATTTTGGTACTGGCTTTTTACTGGACGCTTGATGGGCCGCGAACCCTCCAGTCATTCTTGCTGCTGGTTCCACACGACCAGCGCGAGAGCATCAGCGAACTTATTTCGGCCATGGAAACCAAGGTTGGTTTCTACATAGCCGGACAAGGTATTCTTTGCCTGGTCATCGGCATCATGGCACTGCTTGCCTATCTGCTCATCGGCTTGCCCAATGCCCTGGTGCTGGCGCTCATGGCAGGCGTGCTGGAAGCTGTACCGATGATTGGGCCGCTGCTTGGCGCCATTCCTGCAGCGTTGGTTGCGCTGTCCATTGCGCCAGACAAGCTGGTTTGGGTCATCGTTGCGACAGTCGTTATTCAGCAGTTGGAAAACAGCCTGCTGGTGCCACGTGTCATGAGTAAAGCGATGGGGGTCAATCCATTCGTTACACTACTGGCGCTTTTTGCCTTTAGCTCCTTGTTCGGCATTGCCGGAGCGCTCATGGCGATCCCCATGGCGGCCATTATTCAGCTCGTGCTCAATCGCTTCGTCTTTCAGCCAGCAGCGATGGAGCCGGAGGTTTCTGCCGGACGCGATTATGCCAGCCGGCTGCGTTATGAAGCACAGGATCTGGCCCAGGACCTGCGCAAGCAGGCGCGGCTCAAGAAAGGGGGCTCGGATCTAAGGATCAAGCAGATTGATCAAGTGATGGATGAGATTGAGACGATAACAACCGACCTTGATGCTCTATTGGCCCGGGCCAGTACTTTGGATGCACTATGACGAAGCAACTGGTAGTGTTTGGCACAGCGGTAATGACCACTTTGCTGGCGCTGGTGGTGCTGTGGCAGTTCCGCATTGTGGTCATATACGTTCTGGTCTCGCTTGCGCTTGCGGCAACAGTCCGTCCATTAGTCAAGGACTGGCCCAAGCGCGGCTTCGTGGTGCGCGCGGCCTGGATTCTACTGTGTCTGGTTGTCTTGGGCAGTTTCGGATTCTTACTCTTCCTGTCCGGTGAGACCGCGATCCATGAGATTCAACAGTTGGCCCGTACTGTGTCGGTGCAGGATGAATGGAGGCTGCCAATATGGTTGCAGGGCAGCGCGTTCCAACAGGCACTGGTTGCGCGGCTGCCGTCACCGAGCAAGCTTTTCGAAGCAGTTACCGGCGACCAAGGGCAGCTCGTGCTGCCGGCCATACTCGGCCTCACGCAGGGCATTGGCGGCGTCGTGAGTGGCGCACTTGTCATTCTGCTCTTGAGCATCTATTGGAGCATCAATCAAATTCATTTTGAACGACTCTGGCTCTCGCTGCTTCCATCTGAACTGCGCAAACAGGCGCGAGGCATTTGGCGGACAGTCGAGCCTGACATCGGCGCTTACATACGCGGCGAGGTAATCCAAAGTCTCCTGACTGGGCTGCTATTAGGAGTTGGTTACTGGCTGCTCGGGTCCCCATACCCAGTATTCTTGGCGCTGGCTGGTGCTCTGGCATGCCTGATACCCGTGATTGGGGCAGCCTTGGCCGTTATTATGCCGCTAACAATAGGACTACTGACCAGTGTACAGCTTAGCCTGTTTACGACACTCTTTACACTCATCGTCTTGATTGCCCTGGGAGTATGGGTCAAACCGCGCCTTTTCAAACGCAAGAGGGATAATCCTATTTTGACCCTGATCATACTCCTGGCCATGGCGGACGCTTTTGGTTTGCTCGGTATCATTGTAGCGCCGCCCCTTTCCGCTGTATGTCAAATCCTATGGAATCTTCTAGTCAGTAATCGCCTCACTTCAGGGGCTGCAACTCAGGTTTCAGATCTCAAAGAACGGCAGGCACGCCTTAGGATTGCCATACATGCGATGGAAGAACCACCTCCGCCATTGGTGATCAGCAGCATGGAGCGGCTTGCCCATCTGATTGAGAAAGCTGAACCAATTCTACAAACCGATCAACCGACCGCCGACCTGCCAGGTAAATCTCCGATATTCACAAACCCCTGAATTAACAGAGAACGACCGCATCTGGAATGTTTAAATATATTGCACAGCTTAGGCGACAGGGTATCCGCAGCGCAAACAAGATTAATGAGCGTACACGCGGCTGGTTAGGGATATTGGCGAACGCGGCAAAGAAAGCCCTAAAACCCGACACATCGATTACAGCTGCGGCGATTGCCTACTTTGCCCTCTTTTCCCTCTTTCCCATCATCCTCTTGAGCATTTCCATTGCCAGTTTCAACCTTGGCCCGTCGCTGGACCAGCAACTCATCATTCAAAAGCTGGAGTTCATTGCGCCGGCCCTGGGCCAGTTATTGGGCCAAAATATTGACGAAATCATCCGGGCGCGCGGACCAGTTACCAGCGGCGCTTTGGTTGGTCTGATCTGGTCTGCCTCTACAGTTTTTTACACGTTTACTCACACCTTGAATGAAATTTGGGGTGTTAAACAACGCCGCGCTGTCTGGAAGCGACGTGGCCTGGCCATACTATTTATCCTGACCTTCGTTGGCCCAACTCTCTTCCTGGCTTCGTTTGTTGGCAGTATGGTTGCCCACCTCCGCACCTTGTTACCCGCCCCAATCATTTCGATGGGGGGCGGTGTCAGTTTGATACTGGCTACCATACTCGATGTCGCCTTATTCATGGTACTCTACATCATGCTCCCGCATGGTGCTTCTACCTGGCGCGAGGTTTTACCCGGTGCTATGGGGGCCGGTTTGCTCTGGGAACTTGCCAAGAAAGCCTTCTTATCTTTTGTCTCCACCTACCTCTCCGTCTCGAACCTGGTCTATGGTTCAGTAGCAGCCATTATCGCCTTTCTGATCTGGGCCTATCTGAGCAGCCTCATCTTTCTCTTTGGCGCTTACATAAGTGTTTCTTATTTCCAGCTCAAACAGCAGCAAAAAGAAACAGTTCAGGAGTTACGAAGTTGATCGAGTGAAACCCGAAAATAAGGGGCGCGGGCCACGCCCGCGCCCCTTATTTTCGGTATCTTTTCGCGAACTGCGCAAGTTCCATAACAGTCAAAAAATATCAGTAAAATTCTATCGGATGGAAGTGGCGGCGTGTCAGGGCCTCCCCCAAGTGGCGGAGACGAACACCCCCCGGCTGATGGATGCAGCCGAGGATGATTAATTGTAAGATGAATAATAGAGCCAATCGCTCAAAAGGAGAAAAAAACATGAACCCGTTTATATCTTTCATGGCTTCGAGGAATGGTCGTATTGTGCGCATCGTGGTAGGCCTCGCTTTGGTTGTTTGGGGCTTTTTTGGAATCGACAACGTAACGACCGGCACGATCGTATTGATCGTTGGACTGGTGCCTCTTGCCGCTGGCATATTTGACTTCTGCGTGTTCGCACCGCTCTTCGGTGCTCCACTGAGCGGTCCCAAGATCCGCGCAGGCAAATAACCTGATCGTTGATGATCTAAATACTGTTCGGTCAACCAAGCGAATGAGACGAATACTCCCCGGTCGATGGATGTAGCCGGGGAATGTTCGTTATTGGAAGAAAAAACAACCATGCCCCGCTGAAATCAGAAGCACGGTCAAAAGGAGAATTTTAATGGATAAAAAAGTTGGTTTGTGGCTTGACCACAACAAGGCTGTTATCGTAAGTATCACAAACAATGGCGAGGAAAGAAGAATAATCACTTCAGACATGGAACATTATATCCGCTATTCCAGTAATGCACCTGGAGATGGCTCAGCAGAGGATATTCGTGACCGTCGCTTCTGGAATCATCTCGGCGAATATTACGATAAAGTGATCGCGCGCATTGGCGATGCGATGTCGATTCTAATTTTTGGGCCGGGAGAAGCCAAATACGAACTCGAAAAACGCCTCGAGAGCGAAGGAATGTTGGACAGAGTTGTCAGCGTAGACGATGCCAACAGTTTAACAGACCGTCAGATTGCCTTAAGAGTTCGAGAGCGTTTTCCTGCCCGAGCTTACTTCGACATTTTCTGAGAAATATGTCTACCACTCCGCTTCGCTTTGGGTTTATATCCCCCAAATGGCGGAGAACAACACTCCCCGGTCGGTGGATGCGGCTGGGGAGTGGTTGTTATAGAATGAATATAGAGAAAATAGCTCACAAAGGAGAAATCTTATGCTGTGGACCATCATCGTAATTCTGGTAATACTGTGGCTGCTTGGCTTTTTCGGGCGGAACATAAGTCCAAGCTTCCCGCAAACAGGCAGTTGGATCCATATTTTGATCGTTATTGCCGTCATACTCATTGCTTTGAACCTGTTGGGGATCATATAAATCCACGCTTCGTTGAAAATAGGAGGGGCAATCAACAAGTAAGACTGCCTCTTCATACACATTATGAGAAAGGAGATTCCCGATGATATACACGATCATTGTAGTTCTAATAGTACTGTTTTTGATTGGCTACTTGCGATAATGCCAACAACTAAACCATCACACTTTGAAGGAGAATCCTTGTGAAGAAGTGTAAAAAAATAATGACCAAAGACCCCGTTTGCTGCCTGCCAACTGACATGGTGGC
>JAFGKO010000384.1 GCA_016928525.1 Anaerolineales bacterium
ACTCTGCTAAATTTGCTTCTGCTTCTCGTTTTTTAAGGTTCTGTTGATCTCAGCGCTCATACGCGCTGGTTCATCCATCTCTAAACTTAAGTGACTTAGTGTCTTTGTGGTAAATCACCACAACTGGCACTATCAACTCTTCTTCCCCCCAGCCCTGCCTCCCCCAACGGGTTACCCCGAAAATCCCCCTCGAAATCCCCCGCCGGGGGATTTTCTTTTCTTTGTTTGAAGTTTATGATAATTTCCTAATTTGCTGAAAACCATCTAGAAAGTTGCTGAGGAATGAAGAGTTACCAAAGGTCAAGCAAATCCAGAATTTTTGTCATTCACGGCCGTAACGAAGAGATGCGCCGCGCCCTCTTCGATTTCTTGCGTGCCATTGACTTGAAACCCATCGAATGGAACGAAGCAGTTGCGCTTACGGGAAAACCATCTCCATTCATGGGAGAGATACTTGATGCTGCTATGCAGTACGCGCAGGCCATTATCGTGCTCTTTACCGGCGATGACCAGGCCAGACTCAGAGATGAATTCCTGTCAGGGAATGATCCTGATTATGAAACGGAAACAACCCCGCAGTCCAGGCCGAACGTCATTTTCGAAGCGGGGATGGCATTGGGAAAATATCCCAAGCGCACCATCCTGGTCCAGGTTGGGACTCTCAGGCCGTTTAGCGATATCGCTGGCCGGCATTTCATCCGCTTGAGGAATTCTTCCAAGTCCAGGCAGGAACTGGCGCAGCGACTCAAGCTGGCGGGCTGCGAGGTGGACCTGTCAGGTACTGACTGGCATGATGCAGGTCTGTTTCCCATGAAGTAAAAAGAATACATCGTTGGTTGAGTAGTCCCGCGTATTCTTCGCGGGACGTATCGGAACCAACAGGCTTAAAAAAAGTTGAATTTGTGGTTTCGATATGCCCTTCGCTAACGCTCAGGGTTACTCAACCACCGTTTGATATAAAAAGCCTTCCCGTTTGAAATGACAGGAAGGCTTATCAAAACAAGAAGTGGAGCGAGATTCAATCTCGCTCTACAAAATGGATTTACTTATCTTCCGCAATACTCTTGCCGCTATGTTTCAGCGCCACATGCGCAGCCGCCAGGCGGGCCACCGGCACACGGAAGGGCGAGCAGGAGACGTAGTTGTTGCCAATGATGTGGCACCACTCGATAGATTCGGGATCGCCGCCGTGCTCGCCGCAGATGCCTACTTCCAGGTCGGGGCGAGACTTGCGGCCCTCGGCAATTGCCATGTCCATCAGCCGGCCGACGCCATCGCGGTCGAGCGTCTGGAAGGGATTCACCGGCAGGATGCCCTGTTCCACGTAGGTGACCAGGAAGTTGCGCTCGGCGTCGTCGCGCGAGTAACCGAAGGTCATCTGGGTCAGATCGTTGGTACCGAAGGAGAAGAACTGCGCCAGCTTGGCGACCTCGGCAGCCGTCACGGCCGCGCGCGGGATTTCGATCATGGTACCGAACTTGTACGAGAACTGGACACCCTTCTCGCCCATCACGGTCGAAGCGATGCGCTCGAGGCGTGGTTGGATCCATTCCAGTTCCTTGACCGTACCTGTCAGCGGGATCATTACTTCAGGGTGAACCACGATGCCACGCTTGGTGCAGTCGGCGGCGGCTTCGAAGATGGCGCGCACCTGCATCTCGACGATCTCGGGCATGGAAATGCTCAGACGCACCCCGCGCATACCCATCATCGGGTTGGATTCGTGCAATCCCTTGATAGCATTTAACAGGTCTTCTTTCTCTTTCAGGCCCTTGGTCTCGCCCTTGACGCGCATGGTGATAACCTCTTCGAGCAAGGCTTCTTCATCGGGCATGAATTCGTGCAGGGGCGGATCGATCAAGCGGATGATGACGGGATAGCCGTCCATAGCCTCGAACAGACCGTCGAAGTCGGAGCGCTGGCTGGGCAGCAGCAGGTTGAGTTGTTTGGTGCGCTCTTCGCTGGTCTCGGCCAGGATCATCTTCTGGACGATAGGCAGGCGCTCAGGTTCGAAGAACATGTGCTCGGTCCGGCACAGACCGATGCCGACCGCGCCGTATGAACGGGCGCGCTGCGCATCCTTGGGATAGTCCGCATTGGTCCATACCTGTAGGCCGCGCGTGGGATAGCCTTCCGGTCCCTTGCGCATGCCTTCGCGGGCGCAAATTTCATCCGCCCAAGTCAGCAGGGTCAACAGTTCGGTCTGCTCTTCGAGCGATGGCGATGTGGTCGGGATCTTTCCGATAAAGACTTCACCCGTCGTGCCATCCACCGAAATCCATTCGCCTTCCTTGACAACCTTGCTGTCCACAACCATCTGGCGTTTTTCGAGATCGATTTTTATGGCAGATGCGCCAACCACACAGGGGATACCGAACTGGCGAGCAACCACCGCCGCGTGCGACGTAGCACCGCCCTCGCTGGTAAGCACGCCCTGGGCTGCGATCATGCCGTGCACGTCATCGGGCTTGGTGAACGGTCGCACCATGATAACGTCCTGCTTGCTTTCTTTCGACATTTTCTCGGCGGTATCAGCGTCGAAATAAACCTGTCCGACGGCTGCGCCAGGGGAAGCATTGACTCCCTTAGCGAAGAAAGCGCCGGAACCCTCCGCGTTCTTCTTGGCTTTGATGTCAAACTGCGGGTGCAAGAGCGCATCCACCTGGTCAGGAGCAACACGCAAAACTGCTTCGTCTTTCGAGATCAGGCCTTCATTCGCCATGTCAACCGCAATCTTGACGGCGGCTTTGGCGGTCCGTTTGCCGTTGCGGGTCTGCAACATCCACAATTTACCTCGTTCGATGGTAAATTCGACATCTTGCATTTCTTTGTAGTGCTGTTCGAGCTTATCGGTGATGTCCATAAACTGGGCATAGGCTTGGGGCAGGGTCTTCTCCATATTGACAATCGGCTCTGCATTGCGGATACCGGCCACTACATCTTCGCCCTGGGCATTCAATAGGTAGTCGCCTAACATCTTCTTCTCGCCCGTGGACGGGTCTCGGGTGAATGCCACGCCTGTGCCAGAGTCATCACCCATGTTGCCGAAGACCATCGTCACGATATTGACGGCAGTTCCCAGGTCATCGGAGATGTTGGTGGCGCGGCGGTAATCTACAGCGCGTTTTCCGTTCCAGGATTTGAAAACTGCCTCAGTTGCCAGCTCAAGCTGCTTGTAAACATCCTGTGGAAAATCCTGTCCGGTTTCTTTCTTGAATACCTCTTTGAATGTGGCAACGAGAGCCTTCCAGTCATCAGCAGTCAGTTCGGTATCGCTTTTATAGCCCTTCTCAGCTTTATAAGCATTCATTGGATGTTCAAAAGCTTCATCTTCGATGTCCATCACCACTGTGCCGAACATTTCGATCAGGCGGCGATAAGAATCATAGACGAAGCGCGGATTATCGGTCAGCTTTACCATTCCCTCAGCCGTAACGTCATTTAGACCAATATTGAGCACGGTGTTCATCATACCAGGCATGGAAAACTTGGCCCCGGAACGACAGGAAATGAGCAGCGGATTGCTGGCATCGCCGAACTTCTTGCCAGTTTTCGCCTCCACGGCTTTCATCGATTCCAGCTCCTGTTCCCATTGACCTTCAGGGAACTTGCCGGCCTTGCGATACTCATTGCAAGCCTCGGTTGTGACTGTAAAACCGGGCGGGACCGGCACGCCAGCGCGCGTCATATCCGCCAGGCCCGCGCCTTTTCCACCCAACAACGAACGAACGCCTTCCCAATCGCCAGCGTACTTCTCAGCCTCAGCGACCTCTTCGAATAGGTAAACCCATTTTTTCGACATGTTTCAATCTCCTAATAAAAAATATGATGGCAAAATCCAGCAAAGTTTACCACAAAGGCTTCTTTGGGATATGGGAAAATTATCACAAATGGCCCTGATATAAGCCTAATCTGTTAATAGGTTGCAAAGTCAGGTTGACGAAAAATGGGTCATAATTGGGCAACAGGAAAAAATGCTATGCCAAAAACAGTCTTAACCGTTGATGATGATAATGCCATTACTGAGCTACTGGCAATGCTTCTCCGTACGCATGGATATGAAGTGCTGACTGCTAATAACGGAGAAGAGGCTATCAAATTCATAAAAGAGAAAAACCCGCATATAGTTGTCCTGGATTTAATGATGCCCGGTATGGACGGCTGGCAGGTGTGTAAGCGTGTGCGCGCATTCAGCAATGTACCGATTGTGATTCTTTCCGCTCTTGATGATCCTGCCCTGATCGCCAGTGCTTTAGATGCTGGAGCCGATGATTATTTGGTCAAACCGGTTTCGAGCAGCATCCTGGTTGCGCACTTGAACAGGCTCATTCGTCGAACAGGCACTTTGGACGCTCCCAATGGAACGTCACTTCGCCCGTCTAGTACCCAAGCCCTAACTTCCTGACTAAGGTAAAATAGAATATATTCATTACTTCAGGAGGCACACTGTGCAGACCTGTTCGCTTTGTAATGCTTCGTCACCAGATCAAGCCAGTCATTGCACGAATTGTCAGGCTGAGTTAGCGGTACACTCCACCACGGCTCAAGCGCTCGAACGCTTTCGGGCGAATCCACGCGTCAAAGCTGTTACGGTTGCATCCTCGTACAATGCCTGTTCATATTGTTACGAACAATTGGGCACCTATCCGGTCGATAAAGTGCCCCCCCTTCCGCATAAAGGTTGTTCACACACAAATGGTTGTCGGTGTTTCTATATCCCTGTGCTGAACGACATCTATCCGTAGTATCTTTTCAATATAGCGGGGTGTGGGGTAACCCCACTTTCCCCTCTTTTTGAGAAGGTACTATCCATATTAGAAAGAGCGACCGAATGGCCGCTCTTTTTCTTCTTTTACAGGAATTACACAAAGGAATCTTTCGCGAACTACGAAGTCCTACTATAGTAAATTCTTCAGGGTTGTAGCTGTCGCCTGTGGATTTTCCAGCATGGGCATATGCCCGATGCCCGATAATTCCCTCAGTACTGCATGCGGGATGGCGGCCTTGATTTCCTGCGCGCGTTGGATGGGAATCAGTTCATCAACTTCGCCGTGGACGATTGCAACCGGAAATTTAAAGCCGGACAAAACAGATGTCGAATCGTCCCGCTCGGCCATTGCCTTGAGCGCGTTGGCCAATCCTGCAGGCTGTTGTTTCGCGATCAAACCTCGGACAAAGGCCTGCACCCGTTCATCAGGCGTCAACTTGGCTGACATTGACTCCGCCACAGACTCCACGCCGGTTTTCATGATCTCGGCGGCGGCATCATAGCGTCCCTGCTTGCGTTCGGGGGGATCGGCGGGCGATTGCGAAGCGACCAGTCCCAAACCCAGCACGCGTTCCGGGTAGGCGCGCGCAAAGGCCAGCGCAACATATCCGCCCATGGAATGCCCCGCGATGGCAGCTTTTTCGATCCCAAGCTGATCGAGCAGGCCGGCGGTGTCGGCGGCCATATCTGCAATCTTATATTGGCTTTCGACTACCTCGCTCTGGCCAAATCCGCGCAAGTCGGGGGTGATGA
>JAFGKO010000385.1 GCA_016928525.1 Anaerolineales bacterium
GCGGGTCCAATCCGCCCGTCATCGCGCGTACCGAAAATGACCGTGTCCTGCTCGACCCGCGTACGGTCTTGCCGGAGCAGGAAAAGGATTTGGTACTCGTTTTGCGGGAAAATCTTTCAACGCGAAAGACGCGAAATTGACGAAAAACACGAAAGGAATTGGAATAAATGCCTGTTGAGATTGTCGAAAAAGAGTTGTCGTATAAAATTGTGCAGGCAGCGTATGAAGTTTTTAACGGACTTGGACCAGGATTCTTGGAGAAAATATACCAGGAAGCAAGGTCTTGGTTTTACGAAAAAACGAGCATAAGGTTGAAGTACAAAAATCTGTGCCCATAACATTCTTGGGAAAGCAGATTGGTGTACATGTTTTAGATGTTGTTGTGGATGGGCGTATCATTCTTAAGTTAAAAGCAGTATCCGAGATCGCACCAATCCACAAGCAGCAAGCTCTTTCGTACCTGAAGGCCACCGGTTTGCCGCTGGCTCTGATCATCAATTTCGGCGCGCATCGTTTGCAAGTTACACGTGTCGTAAACACAAAACAAAGGGAAAATATTGCGTAGTTCGTCCATTTCGCGCTTTTCGCGTTACAAAGGAGTCTCATGAAATCTGACATCGATGCTTTGATGCAAAAGAAAAACCTGGATGCCATCCTGGTGGTCGGTAACGCTGAGAACAACCCACCCATGTATTACCTGACCGGCGGCGGGCATGTCAGCGCTGCCACGCTGGTCAAGAAACGCGGCGAGGGGGCGGTTTTGTACTGCAACGACATGGAGCGCGAAGAAGCCGCCAAATCCGGCCTGGAAATTCGCCTGCTCAGCGAATACCCCTGGCAGGAACTGTTGAAAGAAGCCAACGGTGACTGGATGTTGATGTTGGCCCTGCAATTACAGCGCATCTTCAGGGCGCATGACGTAAAGGGCCGCGTGGGGATTTATGGTCACACGGACATCAGTACGATGGTTGGAGTGCTGAAACATTTTCAAAGGCTTGAGCCTGGGATCGAGTTCGTCGGTGAGTCGCGGGACGATTCGCTTTTCAACCAGGCCATGGAAACCAAATCCGAAAGCGAGGTGGCGCGCATCCGTGAGATGGGCAGGCGCACAACCGAAGTCGTCCGCCTGACTCAGGAATATCTTACTTCGCGTGAGGTCCGCGCTGACGAAGTGCTGTTGAAAGAAGATGGCACACCGCTGACAGTTGGCGATGTCAAGGAGAAGATCAACCTGTGGCTGGCCGAGCGGGATGCGGTTCCGTCCGAGGGTTATATCTTTGCGATTGGCCGCGACGCGGGTGTGCCGCACTCGCAGGGCAACCATGACAATTTGCTACGCCTGGGGCAGACGATCGTCTTCGACATCTACCCACAGGAACGGGGCGGCGGATATTTCTACGATTTCACCCGCACCTGGAGCCTGGGTTATGCCAGTCCCGAGGCGCAGGAACTCTATGACCAGGTACAGGAAGTCTATCGCCACATCGTCGAGAACATGGACCTGAATGCTCCCTTCAAGGAATACCAGCGCATGACCTGCGAGTATTTCGAGTCGAAAGGCCACAATTCGCTGATGAGTGCGAATGCGCTGCAGGACGGTTACGTCCACAGCCTGGGACATGGCGTGGGTATCAATATCCACGAGCGGCCGTTCAGCAGCCTGCAGACAGGCGACGATCATCGCCTGGCCCCGGGCGTGGTCATTACCCTCGAGCCCGGGTTATACTATCCCGAGAAAGGCATGGGTTTCCGCATCGAAGATACCTATTGGGTGCGCCCGGATGGGAAAATGGAAATCCTGGCCGATTATCCGTATGATTTTGTGTTAGAAATGAAGAAATGGAAAAAATAAAACCCGCCCGCATCCTGGCCATCGAAACCTCCTGTGACGAGACCGCCTGCGCCGTGATCGAAAACGGACGCGAGTTGTTGGCGTCCACAGTTGCCTCGCAGATGGAGATCCACGCGCGCTATGGCGGCGTTTTCCCGGAAGTCGCCTCGCGTCAGCACGTGCTGGCCATTACGCCGGTCATCGAGCAGACGTTGGCGCAGGCGCATCTCAGCCTGGGCGACGTGGATGCTATCGCTGTTACGCGCGGACCGGGACTGGCCGGCTCGCTGGTGGTTGGCGTCAATGCCGCCAAGGGGCTGGCGCTCGGCCTGGGTCTGCCGTTGGTAGGTGTAAACCACCTGGAAGGACATTTGTATTCGGCCTGGGTGTATAACACTGGTGAGACTCCACCTGACGAACCGCAATTCCCGCTCATGGCGCTGCTGGTCTCCGGTGGGCATACCGAGCTCAACCTGATGACCGGTCACTTGGAATATAAACGCTTGGGTGCTACCCTTGATGACGCCGCAGGAGAAGCGTTTGATAAAGTCGCTCGCATGTTGGGATTGGGCTATCCCGGGGGGCCGGTCATTCAACGCGCGGCCGAGGGCGGCGACCCTCACCGCTTCAGCTTCCCGCGCGCCAAACTGGATACGCCCTGGGATTTCTCCTTCAGTGGCTTGAAAACAGCCGTGCTGCGTGAAGTGCGCGACCTGGAAAAGAAAAGTAACACCCTGCCTGTCACCGACCTGGCGGCCTCCTTCCAGGCTGCGGTGGTGGACGCGCTTTATGAGAAAACGATGGATGCGGCCAGGGAATTCAGGGCCAAAGAGATTTTGGTCGCTGGCGGCGTCTCTGCCAACCAGGCATTGCGACAGGCTTTTCTCAATCAAGCTGAGTTCAAGGTACATATCCCGCCTATTTCCCTGTGCACCGACAATGCGGCCATGATCGCCGCCGCTGGCTACTATCGTTTCGCCCATGGACAGACATCTTCGCTCGATATGGATGTTCAGGCCACATGGCCGTTATCGTAGAGAGCCGAGAATAGAGAAAAAAGAGTAGTCCAACTGGAAAGCAGACTACTCCCTTTTTATCTAATCTCTGCTCTCTGCCTGTTAAAAACCCAAACCCCGCTGAGGACTGGCCCTGTCCTGACGGGGTTTGTTTAAGGGAGAATGCACTGTTATTATCCACCTAATAGGTTAGAGCAACCTGAACAAAACTTAAACGTTTGATTAGAGAATTTTCCCCTCAAGCCAGTACGAATTGGATATCTTTCAAGGTGACCGGACCTGCGCGCAGGATGACCGCTTCCGCGCCCAGACAATTCACTACAGTGGACGGGACGCCTCCCGACGTCTCGCCTCCATCCAGGATGAGCGGGATGCGTCCGTTTAATTGGCGCATCACCTCCTCGGCTGTGTTCGGACTAACCTGCCCGCTGATGTTGGCAGAAGTCACCGCCATAGGCCCGGCGGCGTGCAGCAGTGCCCGCGCTACCGGGTGATCAGGCACACGCACGCCGACCGTCGGCGCAGCAGAAACCACATCCGGTAAGTCTGGGTGCTTCGGCACGACCAGCGTCAACGCTCCGGGCCAGAAACGCGCAGCCAGTTTGGCGGCGATGGGTGGAACGTCCACGGCCACTTTATCCAGGTCTTCCGGTCCGCCGATCAGGATGGGGATGGCCTTTTCCACCGGGCGATCTTTGGCTATATAGATGCTTTCGACCGCTGCCGCATTGAACGCCAGCGCACCGACGCCATAGACGGTGTCCGTTGGGAAGGCGACCAGGCCGCCGTGCTTCAATAATTCGAGTGCACGAGGAATACTGTCGTCTTGGCCTGCGGGGAGAATGATCGTTTTCATAAGTATACAGGTATCTTCTCTAGGAAGAGGGGAAGTGGGATGTTGTGGGCTGGCTTCGCCAGCTCACAACACCCCACTTCCCCTTTTTGTTGAAAAGCTACGGTTACAGCATGATTTCTACCAGCCTGTCTTGGCCGGCCAGGTCTTTGTGCAGGTGGATTTCGGCGCTGTCAAAGGCGTCATATGCCAAAGACACGACGGCCATGCCCTGCGTGGCCTCGATTTCCAGCAGGATCATCCCATTGGGAGCCAGCCATTCGGGGGTAATTTCGAGCAATCGGCGAACGATGTCCAGCCCGTCCGCGCCGCCATCCAGCGCCAGTCTAGGTTCGCGACCATAAACCGGCAGTTTGTGCAAGGTCCGGGTGGGAATGTAGGGCAGGTTTGCGCAGATCAGATCGAAGTGCAGGTCAGTGGGCAGTGGGTCGGGATGGGACGGCAGCAGGTCGCATTGAATGAAGTCGATCCGTTTCGCGACATCCTGCCTGCGCGCGTTTCGCCGGGCGACTTCCAATGCGGGACGTGAAATATCCGTAGCGAAGATTTTTACATCGGGGATATGTTTGGCAATGGCAACCGCGATGCAGCCGGAGCCAGTACCAACGTCCGCGATGGTGCGGCGTTCCTGTGCAGCCATGAGCCATGCGATGGCGCGCTCGACCATCAATTCCGTTTCCGGGCGCGGAATCAGCACATCGGCGCTGATTTCCAAGTCGAGGCCGAAGAACTCCCAGTGGCCGAGCACGTAAGGCAGCGGCTCCCCCGCTTCCAGCCGGGAGACGGCTTTTTTAACGGTGGCAAGTTGGGAGCGGGTCAGAGGCGTTTCCGGGTGGGCTGTGAGCCAGGTGCGCGGCTTGTCCAGAATATTTGCGAGCAGGACGCGCGCATCCAATTCCGGTGTATCGCTGACGGACGAAAGTTGTGAGACAACCTGTGCCAATAAGGTTGAAACCTGGGGCATATTCACCCCGTCGCTTTTTTGAGCGCCAGCAGGGACAGGTATTCGAAGGCAATATTGGAGGCCAGCACCGCGGTGATGTCGCCGTGGTCATAAGGCGGCGAAACCTCGACCAGGTCGAAGCCGACCAGATCCAGGCCGCGCAGCCCACGTACGAGCTGCAGTAACTGGTAGCTGCTCAACCCGCCGACTTCGGGTGTGCCGGTGCCGGGCGCATAAGCGGGATCGGCGGAGTCGATGTCAATGCTGACGTAAACGGGTCCTTGCATGCGCTGGTGAATTTCTTTCAGGATTTCAGGGATGCCCTTCTCAAAGACTTCGTGGATGGTGATGGTGCGCGCACCGAGTTCGGCGGCATCGGGGTAATCGTGCGCATTGCTGACTGGGCCACGGATGCCGACCTGCACGTACTCTCCCTTGCGGATCAGGCCTTCTTGCAGCGCATAGCGGAAAGGTGTGCCATGACTGTATGGGACAGCTGCGAACTCGGCTTCCCAGGTGTCGATATGCGCATCCACATGGACCAGCGAGAGCGGGCCGAACTTTTTAGCATGGGCGCGCAATAAGGGTAAGGCAATCGAGTGGTCGCCGCCGAGGGAAATGAGCGTTGCGCCCGCCTCGAGCACCTCACTGGCTGCCTCCGTGATGGCGGTCATCGTGTGTTCAATGGAGGTGGGAATAACGGATACATCCCCGTAATCCACCACCTTGAGCGCCTCGGTAGGGGTGACCTTCATGGTTGGGTTATGGCCCCAGAGCGTTAGCGAAGCCTCGCGAATTTTGCGCGGGCCGAAGCGAGCGCCGCTGCGGTAGGATACGCCGCTGTCGAAGGGAATGCCCATCACGGCCACGTCAATCCCGTCCAGGTCACGCGTGACGGGCAGGCGCATGAAAGAGGGGATGCCCATGAAGGGTTGCAGGTCGGCACCAAAGGCGGGGTTATTGTTCATGCGGTCTCCAAATTTGAATTCTGAATCGATACCTTGAGAACAAAACCACGGAGACACTGAGACACGAAGAAGTTTTATTGAGAATCTCCGTGACTTTGCGTCTCCGTGGTAGGATGATTTTAGGTTATAGTTTTACTCTTCGTCTTCATCGAAGCCGCTGCTGGACAGACGCTCAGCCTCGTCGCGGGTGGAGAGTTCGTCGATGAACTCGTCGATATTTCCTTCTATCACGCCGGTCAGATTGTAGGATGAAACGCCGATGCGATGGTCTGTGACGCGATTCTGCGGATAGTTGTACGTGCGGATCTTCTCGGAGCGTTCGCCTGTTCCCACCTGTGAACGGCGCGCCTCTTCCCGCTCGGAGCGCCGTTTTTCTTCCTCGATCTCATACAAGCGCGCCCGCAAAATCGACATGGCGCGCAGCTTGTTTTGCAACTGTGAGCGTTCATCCTGGCAGGCTACCACCATCCCAGTGGGGAGGTGGGTGATGCGGATGGCGGTGGAGTTCTTTTGCACGTTCTGGCCGCCCGCGCCAGCAGATTTATAGACATCGATGCGCAAGTCGGAGTCGGGGATGTCGATGTCCACATCCTCTACTTCAGCTAATACGGCTACCGTTGCAGTGGATGTATGAATGCGCCCGGAAGACTCGGTCTCCGGGATGCGTTGTACACGGTGGACACCTGATTCATATTTAAGCTTCGAATATGCACCATGCCCTTTGATCTCGAATATGACTTCTTTGAACCCACCGATCCCAATCTCGTTTTGCGAAAGAATTTCCGACTTCCAGCGTTTATTTTCGGCGTAATGCGTGTACATGCGAAACAGGTCGGCTGCGAAGAGAGCGGCCTCGTCACCGCCGGTCCCGGCGCGGATTTCCATAATGACATTCTTGTCATCGCGCGGGTCCTTGGGCACGAGCATGGATTTGATCTCGCTCTCGAGTTTCTCGATCTTCGGACTGAGTTCCTCGATCTCAGCCTCGGCCAGCGCAAGCATTTCCTCATCGGTTTCGCTGTCGAGCAGTGCGCGTGCTTCCTCGATCCGTTTTAGGGATTTCCGGTATTCGCTGGTCTTCGAGACCAGCGGCTCAAGGTCGACCCGTTCCTTGTTGATCTCGGCGGCACGCTGGTAGTCGCTGCCCACTTCTTCCAGATCATGACCAAGCTGTTCGTAATGTTGTTCAATTCCAGCAATTTTTTCGAGCATAGATTCCTCTTGTCATTGCGAGACCCGCAGGGGCGAAGCAATCTCAACTTGCTCTGGGATTGCTTCGTCGCTTCGCTCCTCGCAATGACATAACCAGAATAAAGCGCGGCTTCTTCTGCCGCGCTGCGAGATTATACCACTGGTGCTCTGTTAGATATTGACCGCCAGGGAAAGCGCCATCGAAAGCGCTAATAAAATCGAAATAACGATTACCGCAATTTGTAGATTTCTTTGATAGCGTGTTGGGCGTTGGGTTTTTTGAGAAATTTTCTTTCCTTTTGCCATCTTACAAAACTAACCTTTCTGGTGCTTTTTGAAGGCCAGATTGATAGCCCTCTCCAACTCTTCGAGCGTAGTCGGTTTCATCACATAACTATCTGCGCCCAAATCCATCGCCTCGTCCACTGTCACATCGGCTGCTTCCGAAGAAAGCATGACGATGGGCAGGTTTTCCCACTCTGGGCTGCGGCGCAGGAATTCTAGCAGATCCAGACCGCTGAATTCAGGCATGTTGATGTCCAATACCATCATATCGGGGCGTTTCCCGGTTTGCAGGGATTGCACAGCATTACGGGCATTGAGAAAACAGGTGGCCTGGAAGTTGAGCAATTTCAGCATCATGCTCATTGCATTGCTCATTTCCTGATCGTCGTCAACAATCCAGACTTGCTTCATAATCATCCATGCCTTTGGGTCAGGTGCATTTCAGCTATTCTAAATGTGCCTTGATGGATTCGGCCACATTTTTTGGCACAATCGTCGTCAATTCATCCATCGAGGCCTCCCTTATCTTATCAATGGAGCCGAAATGTTTCAAGAGGCTCTTTCGGCGCGATGGGCCAATTCCAGGAACTGTATCGAGCTGTGAAGCAAGTCCCAGCTTCGAGCGTTGTTTGCGGTGAGCGGTGATGGCGAAGCGATGCGCCTCGTCGCGGATGCGCTGCACGAGATACAGTCCCTGTGAGTGGCGAGGAAGCAAAGTCGGTTTGGACTTGTGTGGGAAGAATATCTCCTCCTCTTGTTTTGCAAGCCCAACTACGGGAACCTTTTCGGATAACTCGAATTGTTCAAGGACCTTGACGGCGCGGCCCAGTTGACCTTTGCCCCCATCGATGATGACCAGGTCCGGCAAAAACGAAAATGACGCATCCGGCTTGGCCCCGGGTTGCTGCCCGCTGAGCGAAGTCGAAGCGTCCTGGGCTGATTGCCATCGGCGGAAACGTCTGGTTAAGACTTCCTCCATCGAAGCAAAGTCATCCGGCGCGCCGATCACGGAAGCAACATTGAAGCGGCGGTACAAATTCTTGCTCGGGACACCCTGCTCGAAAACAACCATGCTGCCGACCGTAGCTGTCCCCTGCGTGTTGGAAATATCATAGCATTCGATGCGGTTGGGGGGCGCGGAAAGTTTCAGCGCCTGCTGGAGTTCCGCCAGCGCCTGTTCCTGCTTGTGCGTATCCGCCTGCCATTGGGCGCGCAACGCGGACAATGTCTCTGTGGCGTTCTCGGCTGCCAACTCGACCAGTTCGTGTGACTGACCTTCGCGCGGCACAAAAAGTTCCACCTTCTCACCGCCGTGTCGTGAGCGCAGCCACTGTCCGATGATTTTTGCCTCCTCAATTTCTTCCGGCAGCATCACCTGGTCCGGGACGTTGGCCGCTTCGGTATAGAACTGCTTGACGAATTGCTGCATAACTTCAGAGTCGCTGGTCTCTTCGGTGCCTTCCAGGATGAAGTATTCCCGTCCGATGAGTTTGCCGCCGCGGATGAAAAAGATTTGTACGCAGGCTTCCCCGTCCGCGCGCGCCATGGCGATCACGTCCGAGTCAAGGTAGTCGGTGTTGAAGACGATTTTCTGCCGCTCGATGATGGCCTGGATGGCCTTGAGTTGATCGCGGACAGCAGCGGCCTTTTCGAAGCGCAGTTCTTTCGAGGCTTTCTGCATCTCCTTTTCCAGCCGCTTCACAATCGGCTCAGATTGTCCATTCAGGAAATCCTGCAGGTCGGCGATCATCTGGCGGTATTCGGCCTGGTTCACGGCTCCGATGCAGGGCGCGGTGCACAGTTTGATGTCGTAGTAGAGACAGGCGCGGGCGTCGGTTCCGCTGATGTCGCGGTCGCAGGTCAGGTAAGGGAAGATGCGGCGCAGCACGTCCAGGGTCTGATGGACAGCCCAGACGGACGTATACGGGCCGAAGTAACGTGAGCCGTCATCGAGCATCTGGCGCGTCACGGTGACTTTCGGGTAAGCATCTGCCCAGTGGATTTTGATGTAGGGGTATCGTTTGTCGTCTTTCAGCCGGACGTTGAAGCGCGGGCGGTGGCGCTTGATCAGGTTCATCTCGAGGATCAGCGCTTCGAGTTCTGAGCCGACCACGATCCATTCGATGTCTGTGATCTCGCGCACCAATCGACGGGTTTTGTTGTCGTGACTGGCATCGCTATGGAAGTACGAACGCACGCGGGCGCGCAGGTTGACCGCTTTGCCGACGTAGATAATTTTCCCGTCGGCGTTCTTCATCAAATAGCAGCCGGGTTTGGTGGGTAAGGTATCGAGAATGCCCTGGATGTGCTCGGAGACTTCCACGGGGCAATTTTACTGCTTCTTACATTAATAGGCGAACTTTCATTCAAATTTTTACTTTGAAAAACATTGGTTTTAGCTCAAACATTTGCGCAGCACACAGTAACATATGGTTAATCGCCCATTTTGGTACTTGAAGTCGGAATCTGGATGTGCTATAAAGGTACAAACCACTATAAGGAGGATGCGATGTCAGAATTTTCGAACGAACCTATGGTTCCTGAAAGTGTCCAACCTATGTCGATGATCGATACATGGATGGCCGCTTTAACGAAGCCAAACGAAGGCACTTTTGCCAGGATTGTGGCCCAGCCCGGCGCTTCTGCGTCAAAGGCATTTCTGTGGGTGTTTGTCGCTTCGCTGCTGACTTCCTTTGCCAGTTTTATTGCCCAGGCTGTTAGTTCTGGGGGGCAATTGGAAAGCTTGCGCCAGTTTTTGCCGCCCGAGATTGCCCGTGAATTGCCAGTTGGCGCAACTCCCTCGATGGGCATTGGGACAGTCATCTGTGGAGCGCCTGTTGCCGCCGTCTTCGGGGTGCTAGGTTTTGCGATTGGTGTAGCCCTCATACAATGGGTGGCAAAGCTCTTCGGGGGTACTGGTTCTTTCGATAAGCTGGCTTATGCTTTTGCAGCTATCACAGTGCCCGTTTCTGTAATCTCGGCAGTTTTGGCGCTGGTAGGGATCATACCTATCATCGGCATTTTAACGGGCTTGATCAGTTTCGGTTTGAGCATTTATGTAATCGTACTCGAAGTGCTGGCTGTAAAAGCAGTGAACAGATTGGATACAGGCAAAGCTGTTGGCGCCGTGTTGTTGCCGGGATTGGCGATCCTCCTGGTTATTTGCTGTTGTGTCATAGTCGTCGTGCTTGCCTTGGGACCCGCGATTTCTGAAGTGTTCGACAGCATCAATCAGAGCCTGGGCGGTTTTTAGTCATACAAGAAAGCGGATACTTGCTCGCTACTTTCCAAAAGGATAGCCGCCTGCGTTGGCAGGCGGTTTTTTCTGTTAGGAACTGACGAGGGTATAATGAGCCAAATTTCCGCAGGAAGTGATTATGCCAGATTCAATTGAAGTCTTCATCGGTCAAGTACTGCGTGACAAGGGTCTCAAGCTTGCCACAGCCGAGTCGTGTACAGGTGGCCTGATAGCAGACCGGATCACGAACGTGCCCGGTTCATCCGAATACTTTCGTGGCGGTATCGTTGCCTATGCTTATGAGGCCAAAGTGGCCTTGCTGGATGTTTCTTGGGATACCCTGCGCACGTACGGTGCTGTCAGCAAGGAGACAGTGATAGAAATGGCGCGCGGCGCGCGTGTTGCGCTTGGCGCAGATATTGCCATTTCCGTCAGCGGTATTGCCGGTCCTGGTGGCGGCCTGCCCGACAAACCGGTTGGAACCACCTGGATCGGTCTTTCCACAACTGAGGGAGATTGGACGCGCAGGTTTACCTGGGATGGGGACCGCTTACAGAACAAAGCCCTGTCGGCAGATGCGGCCCTGGAATTGCTCAAAGATTACCTGGAAGGCAATTTGTGAGCATCGTCGTCCTGATTTCGGCCATCACCGAGTGGGTCGCTGTCAAAGCAGCGCTTTCCTCAACCGATATTCGAACCACCCCCTATGGCGAATGCTTTGACGCGACGATTGACTCTCAGAATGTGACCTTCTTCCATGCGGGTTGGGGCAAAGCTGCCTCGGCCGGCGCGATGCAATATGTGATCGATCATTATTCTCCGGATGTGACCATCAATCTGGGAACCTGCGGCGGCTTCGAAGGCGAGGTCGAGTTGGATGACGTCATCCTGGTGGAACGGACGTTCATCTATGACATTGTCGAATTGATGGGCGATTTTGGTTCGGTTCCGGACTATTACGCCTCAAGCCTGGACTTGAGTTGGCTGCCGGAACCCTATCCTTTTCCGGTCCGACGCGGGATTCTGGCTTCCGCTGACAGCGATCTGATGCCTGAGAAAATTCCGCAGCTCAAGGCGCAAGGCGCCATCGTTGCAGACTGGGAGTCGGCTGCGCTTGCCTGGGTGGCGCGAAAGAACGGTGCGCGCTTGCTGATTCTGCGCGCCGTCAGCGACCTGGTCAGCGAACAGGGTGGCGAGGCGTATGACAATATTGAACTGTTCAAAGAACGGACAAAGGGGATTATGCGCCGTTTGATCGATCAATTACCGGGTTGGATTACCGCAATCAAGCTATGAAGCGGTAGCAGGTTGAGGGTCAGGTATGACGCGGTAGGTTTTGAATTGATGCCCGCTAAGTAACAAGCGGCATCATCTTTAGGAAGATTCTTGGAAGTAGTTCATTGGTTCTTTATGGCTTGGGGATTTGGAGAATCTGCCCGGCATAGATCATAGTGTTGTCCAGATTATTGGCTGCCTGGATTGCTTCCACGCTTACACCAAACCTGAGCGCGATGCCGCCCAGTGTGTCACGATTTTGAACGGTGTAAAGGATCTGTGTGGGAGTGGAAGTAATGGATGCTGTCGGGGTCGGTGTTTTTGTTGGAATGGATGTCTTGGTGGGAGGCAATGTCTCGGTCGGCGTAAATGAGATGGTAGCTGTTTCGGTCGCGCTGGGGAGGGGCATCGGCGTGTCTGTTGGTCCGAAGGTGGCCGTCACGACCAGAATCTCAGGTGAAGGACAGTTACATTGATCATCTGGTTTTAGCGTTTCAGTTGGCGTCAGCGTGATAGTCGCTGTTGGGGATGCTGTAGGCGTAATGCTTGGGATCAGGGTCGGCGTATTTGTCTTCAATTTGACCAGGGTGGGTAGCTTGGGTCCGCCGCTAAGCAAGACATAAATCGTGGATGCCAATATGATAAGCAAGAGCAAGCCTTTGCTTATATCTGCAAACGTGAAAGGGAACCTGCGTCCCTGACGCCGCCGGTAGGCCTCGATCACATCTGCAGAACTGTTTTTTACCATAGAAGCGTCCTTTTAAAACAAATGTACTAGTCAAATATTACGGGCATCATGCTACAATTACCGGATGAAACAAGCTATTATTCTCACTTCCGATGATCCAGTTCTACAAAAACTGGATTTCAAGCCGTACCGCAGCAGTGTTGAAAGGCACTTCAAGCGCTTCATGCCGGACCCCGGGCAGCCACAGGAAATCGATATTGTCACTCCCTGGGGCGAAACGCTCACGGCGCAGGCTGGCGATTATTTGGTTAGCGAGTTGGATAAACCCGATGACGTCTGGCCAGTAGAGGCCGATATTTTCGAAAGCACCTACACCATTTTGCGTCCCGGAATTTGCATAAAGAGCGCATTGACCTATCTCGTACCGATGACCGACGTGACCGGCGGTGATCAGGATCGGAGAGTAACCGTACACGCGTTGGAAGGGCCTCAAACAGTGCGCGCTGGCGATTTCTACCTGGCCAAAGGAGTCCAGGGCGAAATCTGGTCTTATCCCAAAGAAAAAATCGGCCAGACAATGGTACCTGCTGATTAATCTGCAGATACCATTTGTACATTTTATTCTTTCTTTTTGGATCGATTGGCCGGTGCAGCCGGCCTTTTTTCTTGGTTCTTTGTCGCTTTATCAGTGTCGGCTTTAACTCCACGAGGGGCGACCATAGCTGGATTGATAATTTCTACCTGTCCGCCAACATCTCGCATCAATTCCACCATGTGTTGCACGAGGCGGGCATCATGGTGAGTTTGGAGCTTGTTTTTATCGTTCCATAACGCGATAAGGCGTACTTTATCTATTCCGTAAGAAAACGACGAGTATAACGCCCAGCGGTTGTTGCGTTCGCAGGGATCGTCGCCCTCTCGCGGGTCACCTATAAGTTCATGTTGGTAATACTCCTCGACCAGGGGGTGATTGCGGGCATTGTAGAACCGTTTCACCCAATCTTCACCGCCAGGGCTGACAAAATCGCGGACATAGACAGCCTCATTGAATGGCAGATGAGCATTTACCGGAATACCTCGCTCCACGCAGGCTTCTATAAAGATTAAGTCTCCTCCGGCGGCCATCCCACCCGTGATTGCCAGATCATTAGGGCCGGCTTTGTATTTATCGAGCAAATTGCCAACCGCCTTCTTGACATCAGCTTCAATATGAGCAGGGAAGTGCATTTCCTGATCTTTGGTCTTATCAATCGTGTAGCCTGTAAACAAGAATACATTTCCTTCCTCATGTTTGTGTACAGTTGCATCTTCGTCCGTATCTTCTGAATATTCTTCCTTATGGATGCGAGCTAGTTCTTCCTTAAGCACATTGATACCCGCAGAAACATATTCAGGGCGCATTTCCAACGCCCTCAAGATATCCAATTGCTGGATCGACGATTCAAGGAAGAAGATGTTACGGCGCGAAGCGGTCATCGCCTTACGATAAGCGCGCACTACACGCTGGATTCTGTTGGCTGTCAGCACGCGCAACTCTGCTAGCGAGACCAGCGTCCAGTAGTCTGCATTCGGGTTCGCTGTTTGGATTTCGAGCGCAAATTCAAGCGCGCCACGCAGCTCGGGCAGTTCTTCACGGGTGGTGGCGATATCGGGATCGGGGTCATCCTTGTCATCGAATCTGTCGGCGAGGTAGACAAGAATGGTCGCCAACGTAAGTGCATTGATGCCAGGATAGAACTGGTTCAGGTCAGCCTTGAAACCACGCACATAGATCTGATACGATTTCATCAACCAGTGATAGGACTCAAAAGCCATGCGCAAACGCTTTTCAGGGTCTTTCACCCAACGCCAGGAATCGGCCCACATTTCCTTGTAGATGCGTCCCAGGTAAGCGGTAGATTCACCATCGTCAGGGTGGTCAGCGAGTATGGCTTCGATCTTCACGATCGCTTCATCTACTTTTCCCAGGCGATTCAGGTGGAAGGCCTCTTCCCGGCGGAAAGAAAGGTTCTTAGGATTTACTTCCAGACCTTTGCGATATTGCGCCAGGGCCAGTTCGTTGCGTCCCATGTTGGCCAGCGACTTACCGGCTTGGCCAACTGCTTCTTCCTTGATGAGCGGGTTGCTGATCTCTTCGGTCAGTAACAGGATATCACCAATGCGTTTTTGTCGCTGGGCAATCGTAACCCGGTCTTTCCATTCTTTGTATTCGCGCCAGAAACCAGTTGCCAGCGGCGTCCGTAGGGCTTTTTGGTCAGGCTCATCAAGTCCGGTCAGTAAATTGAAAATGGGGCTGTGAATGGCATCCCGGTCAGAGGCCCAGGTGTCGCGTGCCATACGCGCAATGGCCTGAATATCCTTCTCCAAAAATTCTGGATCAGGAATACCTTCCGATGTGATGTGATAGGGTAGTGTGCGCACATTGAAGATGTCGAAAGGCATGTAGGCACGTCCAGCCTGGATGTGTACGATTCCGCGCTTTCGAAACGCGTGCCGAATGCCCAATTCGTAGAAAGCGTTGGCGTTGTCGATGCTCAGGTCTGCCAGCACCAGATCAGCCAGGAGTAATTCCTGGAACATATCTGTCAGAATATCGCCTGAACTGCTCGCTTCATCCGCGCGGAATGGTTCGAACCCAGCCAATTCCAACGCTGGCTTGATCATGGTTTGGTAGATCGTATTAAAGTCATAGGGTGAGCCATCCCCGCCTTTTTTCTTTCCGAAAGGCATGACCACGAATGCGTGCGGTCGCATTTCTGGACGTAGCTTTCGCTTCTCTACGACAGCAGTGGCATCCGTAACTGGCTTGCTCATTCCGGTCATCTCCTTTGTCACCTCAACAACTTGTTCTGCTTCTTTCTGCCTTTGTTCTACACTCTGCTCCACTTTCTCACTGGTTGGCTCGGCAGATTTTGCTTCCTGTTCTGCTGAAGCGTTGGCGACAGTAAAGACTGGATCAACTTCAGCTTTGACCTTGGATATTTCTGCAGCGGTTAAAGTTTCTTTCTTGCCAAAAAGTTTTTTTAAGGCCATTCCTATCCCTTTACTTCCTCAGTGGTTGGATAGCGAGAGAGCAGGTCGTTGAGCACTTCCTTTGGCGTATCCCGCCCTATGTCAACGCCAGCGAACTCATCAGCAATTGCTTTTAGAGAGTCTGATAATCTAGCTGCACCTGCCTTGACAGTCTCAGCAGCAAATGCCACAGCAGTTTGAGCAGCCTGCTCGATGGCTGCCAGTTCTTGCTGAACGAGCTCTGAAGAAGCCTCTTCAGCCAGCGAACCTAAGGTCTGATCGAAGTGCTCTTCAAGTGTTCCACGGGCTTCGTCCATACTCTGGGATGTAAAACTGACAACGCTATAGCGCATGTGTTTTTTGAACGCGGCATCGCTCTCAATGGCTTTCTTGAGTACATCGTTGATCAGTTCGGCTTCTTCCAGTGTTTCCCTGGCAAGCACCTCTTGCATGGACTTGATGTATTCGATGTTCTGGCTCCAGAGAACGTCTTCTGTGGATTTGACCATCTGGAAAAATTCAGCGTCGGTGCGTTCTTCCGGTTCTAATGCACTCCAGCGGTCGTAGATAATCATCAGTTCCATGATGACTTTGCTATAGTTCTTGATCGTGGGATCAAGGTTGCGAAGTTCTTGCCAGCCGATCAATGCCGCGCCTAGTGAGGCGGTCACTGCAACCCAGATACTGAAACCCTCGCCCAATGCTGCTAGAAGGGCCCCGAGACCACCGGCAACCAGGATGTAAACCTGCAGACGAGTGCGTTCAACTTCGAATTGCTGCACCTTGCGAATATGCCAGGCAAGTTGATTCTCAAGGCGATATTTGACGTATTCGCTGCCGGTCAAATCCTTGAACCCCGGGTCGCTATTGGGGTCATCGGGATTGTAATAAGGGGGGATTTTCTCTGGAGCGTTGTTGAGCACAAGTTCGCCACTCATCCCACGATAAACCTGGCGTTGGATGTTTGCCAGGCGTTTTTCGAGCCACTCGCGGCGATCAAGTTTGTTCTTGAAGAACGCCCGATACATATAGATTTCTTTCAGGATTTCTTCTGCACCAGCGCGCGAGACCAGCCAATCCCTGCCGTTATAAAACTTATTGACAAACGCAGCCAGGACGGAGGCTGTAAGGGGGGTAGCAATCAATAAAAATTTAAGTACCCAACCTAAAGTAGCGGGCATGTAGTCCGAATAAACCTGCGTAATCACAGCGAACAAGGCTGCCAGGACACCCAGGATGGAAATCCACCTGCGCCAGCGATAATGTGGCTTGGAGTGCTTGTTTGACAACGCGTCCAATTGTGCATAGCGCGTCCAAGCAATGTTCAGAATGGGCACGGTGGGTTGAGGGTCAACATTCATGTTTATTCCTCCAAAAAAGTTTGTAGTAATTTCTGTACAGATTATTCATCTGCTATACTGCCTTGCACGGGCAGATCCGGGCAGATCAAACGATAGGGTTCATCAAAGAAAAGTTGTTCCCATTTGGTACGGCTCATGTTGGATGTCATCCGTGTACAAGCGACTTTTGTGAGGTCATCTTTATAGATTGCTTCAATCTTCGATACATCCCAGAGTTGCGTTGCTTTGAAAGACACCGTTGCCAGATAGGCGCCGTCGTTAGAGAATGCTACGCTGGTTACTTCAATAACATGCGGAATGCGGGCAACTTCCTGGTAAATGGAAAGATCGATCAGGTAAGCTGTACCTTCTTTCCCGCCGATGGCCAGAAATTTGTTATCTGGGCTAAATACCAGCGACAAGGCCTCGCCATTTTGCGTGAACTGGGTAACTCGGGTGAATTTTTTTTCCTGCACTTCCCAGATGTATGTAAGGCCTTGCGAACTGGATGATGCAAACAATTTTCCGTCATCGCTGAAAGCAATTACATTTATCTGGCCTGGCTCTATTAATGTTTCAACAATTGTCTGTGTGGTCAGATCCCAAATTACAACCTGTCCATTCCCTCCAGCAAGCAATAGGTCGCCAGTTGGGCTATAGCTGACCGAAAATATTTCTGCAGTATGCTCAAGGGCGTACTGTTTCTCGGCGGTCGCGACATCCCAAACTGTGACCAATTTGTTGTTTCCGGATATTGCCAGTTGCTGGCTGTCCGGGCTGAATGCGACCGTTGTAATGCCATCTTCATGGGCCAGGGTCCTAGCGGTTTTTTCCTGCATGTTATACAGGATTGCATTTGGACTTCCATCTCCTTCAGCAACAGCCAGCCATTTTGAGTCTGGGCTGAAGGCCATATCATACGTCAATCCATTGGCTGTAATGATGTCGACGCCGTCGATCCCTGAATTTGTAGATAACCACTGGTCATTGTTCAATAACCAAACCTTATAATCGTCTGAATTGATCGCCAGCCATTCCCCTGATGGACTAAAGTGTGCTTCATGTGTAAGCTCAGGAAAATTTAGATAGCCGATCCGAAGGGATACTATTGAAATGTCCCAAACGCTGATGCGTCCATTACGCTCACCGACGATCAGGCGGTTGCCGTCATTGGAAAATACCAGAGCGCTGCCATATGATTCTAGCGGGATTTCCACCAACTCATTGCCTGTATTGGCGCTCCAAATACGAGCGGTAAAATCCCAGCCTGTACTGGCGATCCATTGCCCGTTTGGGCTGACTTTAACCTCTTGTACGAAGTCATCCTGGCGCATCCGCACCTTTTCCGTACCTGACTCCGTATCCCAAACTCTGATGGTATAGTCATCCGAAACCGTTACAAACCAATCGCTATCGGGTCCAAACGCAACATCTTCAAGCCAGTCGTCATGAGGAAGTACGTGCTTTTGACCGCCTGAGACGGCTGACGCCACACGTGCCGTGCTGTCTTCACTTACTGAAACGATCCAGTTGCTATCTGGGCTGAAGACCACATAGTAGACTGTGCTCTCATGCTTTGGTCCGGATCTAAAGCGATTGTTCGCGCGTTCCCAGATAACTACACTACCATCTCTTGTCCCAAACGCAACATAGTTCCCGTTTGGACTGAATTGCACGGCTGTTACGGCGCTACGAGCGGTAAGTTGGTAGCGGTCTTGCTGTGATTCCAGATCGAGTACGGATACAGTATTATCTTCGCGCGCAACCGCCAGAAGTGCTTCGTCCGGGCTGATATCAACTGCAAGTACGGGAACATCGAAATCATAACGTCGTAATACGCTGCCGTCAGCAACACTTAATAATCGTACGGTGCCATCAGCGCTAGCCGTGACAATGGTTTGGCCATCGGCGATGAAAAACGCGCTAATGACTTTGCCGCCGTGTTGCTCACAAAAGACCTGGGTTCCGTCTTCTACTTTCCAAACACAGGCGGCACCATTTGAACTTGCTGCTATAAAGAGCGTGCTATCAGGGTTGAATTGCACTTCGTTGATCCGGCCGCCCTGGGAAGCCTGAATAACAGGCAGGGGCATTTTACTGATGTTTTGCCGCAGGATATTTTCTGCTTGAAAGGATTTCTCCCGTTCCCATGAGTCTATGGCCAGTAAGGTGCTTGTAAACAGTTCGCCCGTTCGGCTCTGATAAATCTGTGCCTGTGCTGCGCTGCGTTGCGCCTTGGCTTGATTCTCACTTTCTATTGCCCGGGCCTCGTTTTCCCTGGCTTGTGCTTCGTTGGCCTTCGCAAGCGCTTCATTTTCTTCAGCCCGGGCCTCGTTAGCCTCCGCGATGGCCTGAGCAGTGGCGGCCGCATGTGCATTATTTGTTGCCAATTGGCTTTGAAATACCGCATAGATTGCCAATATTACGCTAATAGCGAATGCAAATGAGACCCCAATCAACAAGTGCCGCTGGCGTTGTGAAGCTGCCTTACGGCTGGCATCAATATATTCGCCTTGTAGAGGCAGGATTTGGCGACTGGTGTCGCCTGTAGCTTGCGAGCGCCATTGTTCAGCTTCTTCGAGATCTGCGCCCTGGAGCAGGAAGCTTTTATTACGGCTTTTGTCTTCCCATTCTCTAGCGCGCCGCAAGAGGCGAGTGTGTTGCCGTACCCAGTCACGATCAACATTGATCGATTCCAGTATTCCGGAGATTCCAGCATCGTAATCATCCTGCTTGCGCATATATACCCAATTGTGGGAGGATAGCTTCTCGTGCATAACAGTCCCCTTTTTGGGGTCGCGGTGCAGGATTGGGATGAACTTTTTGTTATATTTTATACCCAGTTCCAGTTCGTCTCCGCACACTTTTGACGCCAGCGAGTTAGAGCTGATGACGAATAAGAACGCATCTGCGCCTTCGATGGCGCGCGCGATTTCATCCATCCATTCAGAGCTGGGAGGGATGCCTTCCCAGTCTACCCAGGCTTCGATCTCGCTCGAATCCAGGCTGTCATTCAATTTGCGTACGAACTCGGTATCCTTGCGGGAGTAGGAGATGAACACGCTTCTTTTAGGAGACTGTGTATCTTGTTCGGACATCGAATCAGGCTCAAGTCAAACTAACTCGCAACGAACCAGGCAGCAATGTATCCTTCGGCGCCAAATTTGCCTTTCACATTGATCCACTGGTTATTGGCGCCAATTTTTTGCACTCCTCCGGGTTCTATGATTGTGAGTTCCGTGCCGATGGGCAGGAACTCAATCAAAGTGGACGGGTCAACCACAGGTTTCTTGCGCAATGCTACGAGTTCGATCGTAGTCCTGACTGTGACCGGAGCGTTAGGAGCAGGTGGTGCGGCGGCAACTTGTGTCTGTGCTGTGGTGCCACTGGCATATTTGACATACCAGGCAGCGACAAAGCCCTGCCTGCCGGTTTGGTCCTGAACATTCAGCCACTGACCGGTTACGCCGACTTTCTTGATCGTCTGATCGACAAGCTCGAGGCTGATGAGTTTTTCTGCCGGCGGAATGCGGCGGATGAGGGTGTTATCTGCAATCACAGGTTGCGTGCGGAAGGCCAGTTCCTCGCTGGGCAGGAGTTCCATGGCCCCAGGTGGAACAGGGACTTTTGCTGCGGATGCTGCCGTGGAAGTGGCAGGAGCAGCGGGCGCAGGGGTGGTCGAGGGTGTGGAGGCCCTCTGCGGGGATGATACAGGCTTGGGCGCGGCAGGAGGCGGAGCGGGTTTCGGCTCCTTGCTGTCTGACACGTACCATGCAGCCGTGTATCCCTGCTGGCCAGTCGAGTCCTGTACCTTTGCCCATTGCCCTTGTTGGCCCAGTTTGGCTTTCGTGGTGGTTGCATCTTCCAGGCTGAGTAGTTCTGTTCCAGCCGTCATGCGCTTCCATAAGTAGCCACTAGCGGACGGATCTGCGCGCAAAGCCAGGTCATCTTCTATGACATACAGTTTTAGTGCATCCTTGGGAACGGGAACGGTTTTAGGTTCCGGTGGGGAGGGCGGGATGTTGCCATCGAACCACAGTACGGCGCTGACCTCTGTCTCGAGCGTTGCGCCGTTGTATTTATAGCGTTTGGTTAACAATACTTCCTTATCCGGGCCATCGCCGCCGTATTTGTAAGGATCATAAAGCACATAATCATCGCCCTTTTTCTCTTTTACAAGGACAAAATGGGTCTGAATGCCGGCTTGCTTGTTCCAGTCCACCTGTAAAATGACAGGTTTGCCGGCAGCAATTGCCGCGTCGATTTGCCCGACCGGGGCGGGTAACGCTTCGCACGGCTGCATGCTTTTGTACTGCACGTTTGGAAAAACATATGGGAGAACCGATGGGATAAAGAAAGCGCCCTGGAAACCGCCGGCAGTCTTCATTTTCTCGTTGACGGTTTCGGGCGTTTCGTTGTAGCCCATGCCATTGAGCATCATAGTGACCGAAGTCAGCAGACAACCCCAGCCTCCAATGGTTTCGCTGGAATGGCCGAGGGAGGTCTTCTTCCATTTTTCGTCATTCTGGTAAAGGTTTTGCGTTTTGAACATCTTTCGTCCTCCTGGGTGCAAGGCCTAATATGCAGGAAAGGCATGAATAGCCCTTAAGTACTGGTATTCTACACGATTAAAAAATGATTCCAATTTAAGTTTGCGTTATTGTAAAGGGAAAAAATTACAATATCGTTATAGTACGGATTTTTCCTATTGCGGAAACCCTTTCTTAGATAATTTTATTTCCATTGAGATTTCACCGATGTCTTCGTTGTAGCAGGGGATCTCGTAAAAGCCGACTTTTCGATAAAAATCCAGGGCACGGACTTGCTCAGGGCTGGTTTGCAAACGGATGCGTACATATTTTTGTTTGCGAGCAAAGTGGAATAATTGCATGATGAGGCGATAGCCAATACCCTGGCCGTGATACTCCTCGAGCAGCCACATGCGCTTAAGTTCGGCAGTGTCATTGTCGAGCTTGCGCAGCGCACCGGACCCGATAACCTGCTCGCCGTTTAAGACAACTAAAAATGTGCCCTTAGCGTCGAAGTAACGAGTTTGCACGTCATCCATATCTTTGAACTCTCCCGAAGCCTCAAAGTGACGGATGCTGTCTTCGAGTGTGCCATCGAATCCGAAGATATGGTAGGCAACGGTCAAGATCACGCGCTTGGCAGCCGGGATTTCTTCCTTGCGGATAGGGCGGATCTTGATCATAAGATTCGATTTTACCCTCTTGTGTAGAGTTCTGACTTTTCTTTCAGGCAGGGTATAATTAATCTATGAATAGAACAAGTAATGAACCTAAACCTATTACCCGACTTCAGAGTGTTTTTGAAATTCTTGGAGCAGCAAGTTAGATTCTTGCTGACGGGGGATATGCAAATCATTGAATCTAAGCCATTATGACAAAGGAGATTGTGATGAGTATCCACTTCAAAATGCTTGTGTTGGCTGGGTTGGCTTTGATGCTCGTATTAAGCGCGTGCGCACCTGCATCGACGCCGACGCCAACCCTGCCAGCACCTACCGAACAGCCTCCAACGCTCGCGCCACCGACCGCCATTCCAAGCCCCACACTCGTGCCAGTAAACCTGGCCGGACCGCAGGCGGGTTCGGAGATGGCCTGGGTAGATGGCAGCGTACTGACCTTCGTGCCAGCTGGAGAGTTTACTATGGGCTACGGTTCATCCGATGCTCCGGAAAGAACGGTTTCTCTCGATAGTTACTGGATTTACCAGACTGAAGTGACCAACAGCATGTATGCTTTCTGTGTGTCAGTCGGGGCCTGTGCTCCTCCGGCGCAGGAATTGGGCACGCCCGTCTACGATAATCCTGTCTATGCCAATTATCCCATCGTGGGCGTAAGCTGGGACATGGCTGCTAACTACTGTACTTGGATTGGCGGCAGCCTTCCTACCGAAGCCCAATGGGAAAAAGCTGCCCGGGGCTCTTCCGGAGCGCCATACCCCTGGGGTAGCGAGGAAGCAAATTGTGACCTGGGCAACTTTGCAGGATGTGTTGGCGCCCTCACCGACGTGACCAAATACACTGATGGCGCCAGTCCCTACGGTGCCCTGGATATGGCTGGCAATGTCTTTGAATGGGTGAATGACTTTTACGGCGAAGATTACTATAACAGCGCCCCGGCGGAGAATCCCACCGGGCCTGAATCGGGCGAATCCCGTGTGGTGCGTGGCAGCGGATACGAAACTGATATCGATCAGGCAGCTTCGGCCATCCGTCACCCGGCCGGGAATGCCTATCACAACCGTGACCTGGGTTTTCGCTGCGTGATTCAACAACCTGCGGCACTTGCGCCTATGTGCCAGACATCCTCCTATATCCCAAGTGCGGTCGTTTCCAGCGCTGAGTGTCAGTTGCCGGATGTCAGCGTGGGAGCTTCTTATTGTGAGTTCACCCGTCCTTTCACGACAGTCGATCTGGAGCCGGGAGCCACTTATGAGGTGCGTACCGATGGCTACAAATGTGAAGAAGCAGTTGTTGATGGGCAGCGTCGCTTGACTTGTAGCGGGCTGGACGGTACCAGCGGTGAGGTGACAGTTTGTAATCCGGCCTGCAGCAACTTGCCGGACATCACCGGCGCATCCTCCGTCTGCGATCCCGGTTATGGGCTGGATAATAGCACTGGAACCTGTTTGTATTCGCCGGTGTCACCCGAGTTCGGTGTGGCCGGATGCCCGGTCGGTTATGTGATGGTTGATCGCGGTGGGCAGGTTGCCTGTGCGCCCGGTCTGGCTGGTGATGGTCTTTGCCCTGATGGTATGTATTTTGACAGTCAGTATGGAGCCTGTGTCTCACCCGCTGGTGGTGTGGATCTGCCAATTGGATTGGACAAGCCCGACCTGGCGGCGCAAACCTACCAGGGCTGTCTGCCTGGCTTTTCATACTCGCCGGATTATCAATGTTGCCAGCCTTCACTCGGGGGGACGTACCCTGGCTGCCCGCTGGGTTCCCGTTACGACACTGGCACGCAGACCTGCATCCCCGACCAGTTTCGCTTGAGCGGACCGGGTTGTGTGACTGTTTCGGTCAATATGTTGCAGTGTAACGAACCTTTCCAGATTGCGATCTGCGACAAAATCAAGACCGAAACCGGCTGTATCAGGAATCAAGTATATAGTTGTCAATGGAATGAGTCTGCAGACAAATGTGAGTATGTCAAATAGAACGTAACCAGAATGCTCGTTAAGGTCATCCCTGTCGAGAAGATAGGGATGATTTTATATAGCACATTGCCTGTTGGTCACATTGCAGTCTCAATAAAGTCATAAAAATCACATCCCCCATTGGTCATCGCAGCTTTGGGGGATATAAAAATGTGACCAATAGAGATATATTCTAAGGAAGAAGTGTGCGTTCGTTCTGCAGGCAAGTGACCTTGTGGGGGCGGCGCACCCGAAAGGAGAAGATCATGAAGACCGTTCGTATTCTGTTTGTTTTTGTGGTTGCTACTCTCTTCCTGTTGACGGCTTGCGGAGGCGGTGCGCCCGCTGAACCGGCCCCGGCAGTTGAGCAGCCACCCACGGCGGAACCGCCGCCTGCTCCGGTCGAACCAACCCAAGTTGTTGAACCGGCTGCACCCGAGCCGACCCAGCCACAATATGCGCCCTTCTGCGAGGCGGCCCCGGCTGGCTGCGAAGCGCCTACGGTTGAGATGCTGGATAACAAGTATTGCATCGAAAAAGTTCCTTATGCAATCATGTCTGTCCCAGCTGGCACAACTTACGAGTCCCTTGACCCGGATTTGATATGTGTCGACCAGATGCATAGCGATGGCAGTCTGCGGGTTACCTGCCACTCGGTCACAGGCAAGGAACTTTTGTCCTATGACGTAAAGGTTTGTAATGGTGCATGCACTGCTCCTGCTTTGCAGATAGGAACCGGTCAGTGCCCGGATGGCTATGGCTACGATCCTACCAGCATGTGCTGCGCTGCGCCTTCCCCCGCCAGCGGCGACGGTTGCACCACCTATACAGTTGATCTCGGCGCTTGTCCGGAACCACAATAAACAAGCTATAATTTCCGTAGATGAGCCCGGCTTTTAGAAACCGGGCTCATTGCATATTATAAAGTGGGCTTTTGCTTGTGCCATTCTGTTATTGTTTCATAGGCACGTCCAGCTTGTAACACCTTAGCTTCTTGCCATGGCCCGGAAACAATTTGCAGGCCAATTGGCAGGCCGGTTGTGGTAAAGCCGCATGGGATCGACAAGGCTGGCAGCCCGCTCAGGTTGAATGGCGCGGTAAACCGTGTCAGCGTTGGAGCCTGCCTGGCAGAGTTCTCGATATCTTCAATAGGCGGGGCAGGGATAGGTGTGGTTGGTAGCAGCAGCACATCATGTTGACGGAAGAAGGATTCGCCTCTTCTTCGGACTTCAACCTGCTTTCGTCTCGCCAGCGCATACTCGCTTGAGGATAGATCCCGCCCCGTTTCCAAACGCTGACGAACATCTGCACCAAAGAGTTCGGGGTTTTGTTCAAGCCGTTCGCGGTGAAAAGCGGCCCCATCGGCCTGTGTCATTTGCCCGTTTGCCAGCGCGGCTTCGCGTAACCACAGCACGTCAACTTCGTCAACCCGCGCTCCCAGGGTTCCAAACATATCCGCTGCCTCGCGCACGGCTGCCAGCACTTCGGGTTCGCTGGCCTCGATATACTCCCCCACGGCCAATGCGACCTTCCAACCTTTGACACCGGCCTCGATATCTCTCAAATAATCATCTACCGGCACATCCACGCAGGACGGATCATCAGGGTCGTAGCCAGCTATCACCTGCAGGAGCAGAGCAGCATCGGCCACGCTGCGCGTGAGCGGCCCGGCGTGATCCAGATTCCATGAAAGGGGGAATACCCCGCGCATGCTGACACGTCCGTAAGTTGGCTTGAGCCCAACCACTCCACACAACGAAGCCGGGATGCGGATCGAGCCGCCTGTGTCCGTGCCCAACGCAGCCATGCACATGCCGGCTGCCACCGCCGCTGCCGACCCGCCCGATGAGCCCCCGGTAATATAGGAGATGTTCCAAGGGTTGTGGGGCGAGCCGTAATGTGGATTGATATTGGTCACGCCCAGGGCGATCTCATGCGTGCTGGTTTTGCCGAGGATGTCCGCTCCGGCGGCTTTGAGTTTTTTTACAACGACTGCATCACCTTCGGGGATGTAATCTTTGAAGAAGAGTGAACCTGCTGTTGTGCGGATTCTGGCCGTCTCATATAGGTCTTTAATTGCAATGGGGATGCTATGTAATTCTCCCTGAGCGGAACGGGCGTTAGCCAGTACAGTCGAAGGAGGAATGACCGTGATAAAGGCGTTGAGAATCGGGTTGAGACGCTCGATTTGACGGTAGCAGGCCTGGGTGAGTCCGAGGCGCGTTTCTTCATCGGCCAGGGCTTGCGTGATAGTCAGGGATTTGGTGTCGATTCCCATGTTCCAATTATAGGGGAGATTTGTCCGCATGGTAGAATCTGCGGTCGATGCAAACGTCGAAATCGTTTTTCTATTATTTGATCGTGCTGTCCTTGGTCGGGGGCGGGCTGGTGTTTTTGACCACCTCGCTGTATGGCGCGGGCGTTTCTGCGGACGCGGCCAAGAACATGTCTACAGCCGAGAGTTTGCTGGCCGGGCGCGGCTTTTTCGACCATGCCGGTGGCGCACTGGTGTACTGGCCGCCGCTCTACCCATTGTTGCTGGCCGGGCTAAGCGGCTTGACCGGCTGGGATGTGTTCGTAGTGGGCTGGTATTTCAACGCCTTGCTGATGGTGGTGAATGTGTTCCTGGCGGGCAGATTGATCTATGAGGCTCTGCGCGAGAAGCCTTTTTATGCCTACCTGGGCGCACTGTTTGTGCTGGGTTCGGAGTCTACCCTGCGTATCCATGCCAATGTGTCTTCGGACCCGCTCTATATCACATTTTCACTGGTCTTTCTACTGGTGGCAAACCGCTACATGGAAAGGAAATCCGCGGGGGCGCTGTGGGTGATGATCCTGAGTGCGGCGCTGTCCATGCTGCAGCGTTGGTTAGGCGCCAGCCTGGTGGCGATAGGCGGACTTGTGATCCTGGCTGCGCGCGGGAAGGATTGGCGTCCCCTCCTGCGTGATGGAGGGCTTTTAGCTTTATCGGTTTTACCAGTCGGAGGCTGGATTTACTTCCACAATATCCGCCAATACCAGACCTTTTGGGGCAACGACTCCCCGCCTTTGAGCCCCTGGGGAAACTTCGAGTTTTCCCTGACGAAGATGATGCACTGGTTCCTGCCCTACCATCCGCGCCTGAACTTTTTGCTGTTCAATCCGTTCATTGTGGTTGGCGTCCTCCTGGTTTTGCTGCTCTTGATCGCCCGGCGGCGGGACTGGGCCGCCTGGTGGCGGACGCTGCGAGAGCCAAACGTGTTCCCGGTCGTTTTCTTTTTGCCGCTTTCGTTGGTTGGCCTGGCGTTGACCATCGTGACGGGCGATCACCTGGACCCGTATTCAGACCGCTATTATGTCGGTTTTCTTGCTTCCGTGATCGTATTCTTGTTCATCACACTGGATACGCTGGTATTGGCTCGCCTGCGAGTTGACCTAGCAAAAAGCCGTTCTGTGGTGGCTGGATTGTTTGGGATTTGGTTTTTGGTCTACCCCGCTTTCAGCATTTACAAATATATCTCTGCTTCGCTGGTGAACGGGGAAACTAGCAACTACAACTATTACAACAACCGGACTTTCAACGAGAACCCGGCCATCCCGGTGATCAGGGAATTGGTGGCCGAGCACCCGGAGGCCTATTTCTACAGCAACTACGCCGATGGGATGTGGTTCTACACGCGCCGCTCTGCCCCACTGATGCCGCGCTCCAGCACCGACATGAACCTGGCCGTAATCAAGAAGAATTACCCCGGCTGGCCGGGAGACAAACCGGGCTACATCCTGTGGTTCCTGCCGAACGAGTTCAAGCACGTGGTCCCGCCGGATTTGCTGGCTGAGATCGCGGATGTGCAGTTGATTTTTGCCAGTGAGCGGGGATTGATCTATTCTGTGAGGGCTAAGCCCATCACTTACAAGTTAAGGTTTTTGGGCGTGTGTCAAGGGTATTTCCGAGCATATTCTGAGTAATTTTGGCCTTCAAAACCTGACGACTGATCTTTCAATGGTTTGGTGGCCTGGGAGAATTGCTCGTGAGACAACGGCTGCACGGCCAAAAACGATGGAAACTCCAAATCGGCAAGTTTGTGCCTGAAA
>JAFGKO010000386.1 GCA_016928525.1 Anaerolineales bacterium
ATCCTGATTGACAAAATAATATCCATACGCGGGGTCATTCTGAACGGCGGGATCGTCCGGCGGTACAACCCAGGCAGGCTCGCTGACAGGACAGGCGCCGTATCCTGAACAGCCGGCCAGGAATACCGCCAGGGATAAAATGAGTGAGCGTATCAGGATTGTATCCGTAATTCTCATCGTCCGTCTTCTCCATTTGATCCTAACCGTTATACACCGGTGAAAGAGGAAAGGTTCCCATCCCGTCCGGGCCAGGCGCACGACTTGTACAGATTAAACCTTGGGTATGCAGACAAACAATTGCAACGTAGTTGTTTTATCGACAGTCACAGTCATGGTTATACTAAAAATACAATGAGCGCGTCGCACACCCACGATAAAATGGCGCTCCTGCGACTTGCCTATAAAGGGCTGGAGGAGGACGAGTTGCGGGAAGTTGCAAAGCTGTCCCGGTTTTGCACCTATCCGGCAGGACATGTCTTATGCCATGAAGGCACATACGAGGATGTCATCTATATCATCGCCGAAGGGAGCGTGCTGATCACCCAGAAAATGGACGTGGTCGATGGAACTCACCGAATTTTACGCGCGGGGGGGAAGGGCGATCTGATCGGCGAGATGGCGTTGATCCAAAACGCGCCGCGCGCGGCGACTGTAACCACCACCAGTGCCTGCACCATGCTGGAGATGGAAAAGAAGGATTTCGAGATCATGCTCAGGCGCAGCCCACGCATGGCGCTTGACATCATCCGTATCACTCTAGATCGCTTACGAGAGAATGACCGCACAGCGATCGAGGAACTGCGGAAAACCAACAAACTCCTGCGCCACCTGGACCGCAACAAGCTGGAATTCATTCAGGTTGCCGCGCACGAACTGCGCACACCCGTGACCGTCCTGAAAGGCTATGCCAATTTGTTGAGTTCCAACCCCGATATCAAGGAGAACGCCGCGCTGCGTGAAGTGCTCGAGGGGATCAATAAAGGCGCCGACCGTATGCACGAGGTGGTCAATATGATGTTGGATGTCTCGCGCATCGACGCCGAAACCCTGGAGATCGCAACCATCCCGGTGCCGATCAAGCGGGTCATCGATGATCTCGCCCGCAGCTTCGAGAGCGCCGCCGCCGAACGCAAGATCGAACTCACCACCCGGCATGCTGAAGATACGCCCAACCTCAACGCCGATCCCGCCATGATCCATAAAGCGCTGTACCATCTGATCGTCAATGCCATCAAGTACACACCGGATGGCGGGAAAGTGACCCTCAGCACACGCCCGGTCAGCATGGCTGGCGACCGGCCCGGCGTCGAGATCGCGGTCAAAGATACCGGCATCGGGTTGGACCCCGAGCACCACGAACTGGTCTTCGAAAAATTCTACCAGGTTGGCAGCGTCGCCATCCATTCCTCCGGCAAAACCACCTTCAAAGGCGGCGGACCCGGTTTAGGGCTGGCAATTGTGCGCGGCGTGGCGCGCGCCCATGGCGGCAAAGTCTGGGTGGAAAGCACAGGCTATGATGAAGTCAACTTCCCCGGCAGCACCTTTTATCTGCAATTACCCATCAACCCGCCAACTGCGTAGCATCCCAGAGTAGAAATAGGGAACTGGGGCAGCGCTCATGTCTTCGAATTTTTGGAATCGTTGCGACCTACCCCCATCTTGACGACCTAGAATATAAGTTCTGTAATTCCCGCACTTTTACCCTTCTAGCCCCAGGAGGCAATCATGTCCTTCGATTTCATTCAAGAGAACGATAGGTCCAGGGAAAGGCTCGAAACCTTCATCCGCTCTCTTTCCACTGACGACTTCACCCGCACCAACGCCTACGGCTGGACGATCGCGGCGCTGCTGGGCCACCTGGCCTTCTGGGACAACCGCGTGCTCGTCCTGCTGCGCCGCTGGCAGGAGCAGGGCGTGGACGAGTCGCCGGTCGACCCGGATATGATCAACGATTCGCTCCGGCCCATCTGCCTGGCGCTGGAACCGCGCGCCGCCGCCGACCTCTGCCTTGCCTCCGCGAAAGAAGTCGATGCCGCGCTGGCGACGGTCAGCCCCGAACTTGTCGCAGCCATCCAGGCCTCGCCCAACCACTTCCGCTTCGACCGCTCCCTGCACCGCGACGACCACCTGGGCGAGATCGCGCGCATCCTTGAACGCAGCGAACGCTGACCGCTAAAAGCCAATGGCTTAGACAACTTCATATTTGTGACAGGAATCACAAGACCGCTAGCCGGTTTTATGCTATCATGGGCATGGACACCCCCATGAGCACGGACGCTTCGCCCATCTTCGACCCCAGTCGCGAACGCTACGCCCTGTCCCGCGCCTACGTTCCGGAACACATCCCCGCATTGATGGCGACGGTTTCACGTGCTGCCCCTTTTCTCATCGAAGACTATCTCGGCTACGCCAAGGACAACTGGGTCATCTTCGTTGGTTATCCGCTGGAGACGCCCTTCGACCCGGCCCTGTGTGACGAACGCATCGCGCGCGCCCTCGAACTGCATCACCCCGAGTATCTCTGGTTCATCGGCCCCGGAATCCCTCCCTCCCTTACCAAGCCCGGCCGTTCCCGTCAAAGCGACCAGTACCTGCGCCTCGACCTGGCAGGCTGGAAGATCAAATCATCGTTGCAACGTGGGGTGAACCAAGCCGCCAAAGCTCTAACGGTCGAACATGCGCGGGAATTTACCCGCGAACACCGCTCCCTGGTAGACGAACTGGCCCGCCGGGCGGAACTTCCGCCGCTGGTCGCGGAACTGTACCGCTCCATACCCGATTACGTTGCGGGTTGCGAAACCGCGCTCGTCCTGAATGCACGCGATGCAAAGGGCAAACTGAGCGCCTTCTTCGTGATCGAGTGCGCCGCCGAGCGTTTCGACACCTACGTGCTGGGCTGCTATTCGAAGGTGCATTACATCCCGCACGCCTCGGACCTGCTCTTTGCCGAGATGGTTGCTTACGCGCGTGAACGCGGCAAGTCCGAGATCAATTTGGGGCTGGGCGTCAACGCAGGCATCCGGCGCTTCAAGACTAAATGGGGCGGCGTTCCATATCTCAAGTACGAATTCTGCGAATGCTACTATGGCCCACCCAAACAGCTCTCGGTCTTGGAGATGTTGTTGAAAGAGAAATTGTAATCATACACCGTTGGTTGAGTAGGGCGAAGCCCGTATCGCCCGTCCTGGCCGACGGGCCAGGGAAACCAACAATTAGCATAAATACCCGAAATGTGGTCTCGATACGCTGGAAAAACACCAGCTACTCGACCACCGTAAAATCACTATGAACCTCCTCTTTTGGTCCAACGACAAACCCCTGCGCATGCTCTGGCGCGTCGAGAAAGACGGGCGCGCCTCCCATCTGGTCGGCACCGCGCACTTCTTCCCCTACAGTTTCCGCCGGGCGTTCACCCGCCTGATGCGAGACGTCACAACCGTATTTTTCGAGGGCCCGCTCGACGCGGCCAGCTCCGCGCTCATCGCCGAGTACGGCCGGCAAGGCGCTGGCGTTCCGACCTTCGTCGATGCCCTCACGCCTGAAACCGTTGCGGAGATCGACCGCATCTTGCGCGACCGTCTCGACGGTCAAAGCGGTGAGGCCTGGCTTCTGTCGCTGGTGGAACGCAAGCCGGTCTATTTCGAATCCTTCACGCAGGGCGTGCGTCCCTGGGCAGCCTTTTTCTCCATCTGGCAGACCTACCTCGGCTGGAAATACTCGATGGATATGGAAGGCTACCAAGTTGCATGCAAGCTGCGCAAAAGCGTCCATTTCCTCGAAACGCTGGAGGAACAACTGGCCGTGCTTGATAACATCTCATTGGACCGTATCGCGCGCCTCTTGAATGATGTCAAGAACTGGGCTGTTTACAAAAACGAGTACGTGAGCACTTTCCTTGACGGCGACCTGGAGAAAATGGTAACGCTGACCGCCCGCTTTGCCACCCGCGGTCCCATTGTGGTCGGCGAGCGTGACCGCATCTTCTTCGAGCGCATGCAACCGTTCCTTGCGCATGAAGACGTGCTGGCCTTCGTCGGCTTTCCGCACATTCCCGGCGTAACCCAACTCTTCCTGGAAGACGGTTACAGCGTGGCGCAAGTGAGCGCATGATCACACCCGACGAACGCGCGCTCATCGCCGAACACGCCTGCATACCGGAGCACCTGCCGCACTACGTCAACGCCATTTCGCGCACCGAGCCACACCTGATCGGCGATTTTGTTGTTCACGTTGCCGGTGCGCAACTGGTCTTCGTCGGCTATCCACTGAAAGGAAAATTCAATGAAACACGGCTGCTTGAAGCGCTCGACGAGGCCAAAGCGCGCTTCGAGCCGTCCCTGATCTCCATCCTGGCTCCTGCGCTACCATCCACGCTCGAGGCCTGCGAGCCGTCCCCGGCGGACGAGTACCACCGCCTCGAGCTGCTGCCCCTGCGCATCCCCAAAAAGACGCGCAACATGCTGACGCGGGCACGCCGCGAGGTTTCCGTAAGGATCGGGGAGTTTGGCCGCGAGCACAAGCGGCTGGTCAAAGAGTTTATCCGGGTGCATCAACTAGATAATGCAACCCGTTTCATCTTCAATCGCTTGCCAGAGTACGCGAAATGTCAGACTGCGCTCGTCTTCAATGCGCGCACCCGGGGCGGCGACCTGGTTGCATTCGATGTCGCGGAGTTTGGCGCACAGGAATATGCCTTTTATATGTTCAACTTCCGCTCACAGAAACACTATGTTCCCGGCGTATCCGATCTTTTGCTGGCATACGTCATCGCGCAGGCCAAGACCCAGGGGAAGCGCTATCTCAATTTAGGCCTGGGCATCGATCCGGGCATCGCCTTCTTCAAGAAAAAGTGGGGTGCGATACCCTTCCTGAAACACGTCACCTGCACACAGGAAACCGGGGCACAGGGATCGTGGAGCGAAGTGTTCAAGCGCTTCTCACGGTTGTGAGACGAAAGAATTCCCAAGTTATCATAGAAAATATTCCTTTTCACAGCGCGTTGAATGCAATGATTTCCAGCGAATGAAGGTAAATCTAGCTACCTGACAGTTTGTCTCAAAAGCAGGTCGTTGGTTGAGTAGGCGGCATTTTTCCGCCGTACACCTGCACCGACCGCAGGTGCGGTGTCGAGACCAAAATAGCCAAAGAAGCCTTAAAATTGGTGGTCTCCCTGGCCCGGAATGCCAGGACGGGCGATACTCCGCTTCGCGGTACTCGACCACCGATAACAGGCAGTACAATGAACGATATGGACACCAGAATATCGACAAAGAATGGCCTCATCACCATCCGCCCCGCCCGGAAAGCGGATGCAAACGCCTTCCACACTATACGCCTGGAAGCCCTGCAGGGTCACCCAACCGCTTTCAGCGCCGACTACGAAGTCAATGCGGCGCGGCCTGTTTCCTATTGGGAAGAGCGCATGCGCGAACTGGGCGAAGGCGGCACGATCTACTTCGCTGCCGACCAGGACGGCCTGGTCGGTACGTGTGGCATCCAGCGCGGCGAATCGCCCAAGACCCGCCACAGCGCGATCATCTGGGGAGTTTATGTCAGGCCAGCCTGGCGCGGCCTGGGGATCGCCGAAGCCCTGATCGAGGCCTGCCTGGCCTGGGGCAAGCTGCACGAAGTCATCATCGCCAAGTTGGGTGTTGCCACAAATAACCTGGCCGCCATTCGTTGCTATACACGCTGTGGCTTCACGGTCTATGGGGTAGAACCCAGCGCGCTGTACTACGCTGGTGTCATGTACGACGAGTTGCTGATGGCGCGATCGATAGACGCATAGATTGCCCTCAACTTACGTGACCAGTTCGACCAGCGCCAACCACTCCCCCGCTTTGTCATCGCGCGTCACGCCCTCTACTACCATATTCCCCTTTTCCAGCAGCCGCCTGACCGCCCGTTCCGTGATTGCGTTCCCCCAGCGGAATAACTTGTTCACCTCCCGCATCTGCGCCGCGCCGACCGACTGGAAATACAGCTCCAGCAGTTTCATCCGCGCTTCGGCCTCGCCGATATGCCGCGCCTTCTCAGGTAAATCAGGGTAATAGCGCGCGGCGATCTCGTAAATGAAGGCGTAGTTCCAAGAGCCTGCCTGGGCTACGCCAATCGGCAAGATCTTGAAGTCGGCTTGCAGGATTTCGAGCGCCTTATTGAACTCCGCGTCCCTGGCGTTGCTCATGCGCGCCAGGCGGCGCAGGTCAATCGTGTGCAACGGACCGTTATCCAGGATAGCTTCGTAGACTTGCTTCGCGCCCTGCGGCAGGCGGCCGTCTTCGTACGGGATCAGGTAATCTTCGCGGTAATCGCCGTAGTTCTCGGTCAGCGCGTAGAAGTAGGGCGCGACTTCCAGCGAGATGATGTTCGCTTTGCGGCGCAGCACCTTGGCGTAGTACCAGATGCGCTGGTCGAGCGCGTTGTCCTTCCAGCCCCAGGTGACATGCCCGGGGTCGTCATGTTCGTTGGGGACAGGCCGGTCGCCTGCCACGGCAGTCCACAGGCTGGGGAAGTCGATGCCCTTGATGGGCCAGAAATAGATGAAGCCGCGGGCATTGACAAGATCCAGCGCCTGGGACGGGGATGTAAGCTTGGGATGCGGAGGCAGGTTGAAGGTCCGTGCACGATGCGCTTTGAGAAGATCCAGGTTAAGAGTTGGCATATCGGGTATTGTAGTCCAATCGTGTCTGAATGTTCAAGTCTGCGCTATATTAAACTTTATAATGTCACACCCTATGAGCAACTATGCTGATACAATCCCAGCAAGTACAGCAGTATGAAAACAGATATTCGAATCTTCAAGGATAGTGAGGCCATGAGCATTGCCGCTGCGGAGATTTTCGTCCAGGAGGCGGCGCAGGCCGTTCGAGCGCGCGGGCGATTTCTGGTCGCGCTCTCTGGCGGGAGCACTCCATCCGGGTTGTATCGTTTATTGGCGGATGAACCGTTCCGCAGTAAGGTTGATTGGGCGAAAACCTTCATTTTCTGGGGCGACGAGCGCTGCGTCCCGCCGGATGACGAGGGCAGCAGTTACCATCAGGCGCACAAGAACTTGTTGAAATATGTCCCAATCTCTGACGAGAACGTTCAACGCATCAAAGGCGAACTCGAGCCTGCTGAGGCTTCCAATGATTATACGCAAACGTTGAAACGCTTCGCCGCTCCCGGCCTCCACTGGCCGCGCTTCGACCTCGTGCTGCTGGGCATGGGCGAAGACGGGCACACCGCTTCGCTCTTCCCTGGCTCGCCCGTGGCAGCGGACTCCCCTACCCTGGCTGTGACAGCAGAATACCAGGGCCGCCCGGCGCAGCGCGTTACACTCACGCCGCCAGTCTTCAACAGCGCCCGGACTATTCTGTTTCTCGTCACAGGTGCGAGCAAAGCCTCGACGTTGAAAGAAGTATTGCGCGGAGCACATAAGCCAGAACTATTTCCCGCCCAACGCATCCAGCCAACAGACGGGAAGCTCATCTGGCTGGTGGATGAAGGCGCGGGAAATTTACAATCAGGACGCTGATGTACGCAGATGAAACAGATTTGATCTTTATCTGCGTCCGTCAGCGTTTATCAGCGTCCTAAAAAGGATTTTATGAATAATCGCATCCCTACATCCATCATCATCTTCGGCGCTTCCGGCGATCTGACCCAGCGGAAGCTAATCCCCTCCTTCTTCAATTTGTTCATCAAGCGCAAAACACCCAAAAAACTCAATATCGTAGGATACGGCTGGACTCCCTTCACCCACGAGCAATTCCGCACACACCTGTACCAGGGGCTGAAGGAATACTCCAGTTTTAAGTACACGGAAGAAGAATGGTCCCTGTTTGCGCCTCACCTGTACTACCAGCAGGGGAAATACGATGACCAGGCCGGCCTCGAAAAGCTTGCAGCTTTCCTGGGCACGCTCGAAGACGGTCGCGCCAACCGCCTGTATTACATGGCCATCCCTCCCAGCGTTTTCCCGGCCATCATTTCGAACCTGGATGCCACGGACCAGCTCAAGGAAAACGGCGGTTGGCGGCGCATCGTGGTAGAAAAGCCTTTTGGCACCGGCCTGGCTTCTGCCAGAGAACTCAACCAGCAGCTCCACAAGGTGGTCAACGAAGACCAGATCTATCGCATCGACCATTACTTGGGCAAAGAGACCGTACAGAACATCCTGTTCACGCGCTTTGCCAATACCATCTTCGAACCCCTCTGGAACCGCAATTACATCGACTCGGTCCAGATCACTGTGGCCGAAGAGGTTGGTGTAGGACACCGCGGGGGCTATTATGATGGGGTGGGTGTGGTGCGGGACATGTTCCAGAACCACTTGATGCAACTGGTCACGCTGGTTGCGATGGAGCCGCCTGCTTCGTTCAACGCCGATGCACTGCGCAACGAAAAAGTCAAGGTATTGAGTGCCATCCAGCCGGTCAACGGCAAGTCGGTGGCGTACAATACTGTCCGTGCGCAATATCGCGGCTATCGCGCTGAAATGGACGTCAAGAAAGACTCGACCACGCCCACCTACGCAGCATTACGCCTCTTCATCAATAACTGGCGCTGGCAGGGTGTCCCATTTTATCTGCGCTCCGGCAAGAGTATGGCCGAAAAACAGACGCAGATCATCATCCGTTTCAAAGAGCCGCCGCTGGCCATGTTCCCTATGCCGCCCGGCCAGAAAATGACGCCCAACATGCTGGTGCTCTTCCTGCAACCCGACGAGGGCGTGCACCTGCGCTTCGAGGCCAAAGCGCCCGACACGGTCGCTGAGACGCGCTCCGTGGACATGGAATTCCACTATGCCGAGGCCTTCGGACCCACTGCCATCCCCGAAGCCTACGAACGCCTGCTGCTGGATGCCATCCAGGGGGATGCTTCCCTGTTCACGCGCGCAGACGAAGTGGAAATGGCCTGGAGCCTGATCGATCCCATTCTAAAAGCCTGGGATACGGATCAGACGCCGCCCCTGGCTGAATACGAACCCGGGAGCTGGGGGCCAATCGAAGCCAACGCCCTGCTCTCCAAAGACGGACGCGGCTGGATGCACGAAGAAGCCAGCCACATGCTGGATGATTGATTTGAATGGCTAGTGGAGCCCAACGTTTACAAGCGTTGATACATGATGCTGGTTCAAAAGTCTGTCCCCCCGCAGGGATGATAAGACTTTTGACTCTGGGGGTATTCAAGCTGATATTGTGAGCATAACAGTGTAAATTCATTTCACCAGATACGGCAATCGTTGCACTGCCAGCCAAAAAACTGGTCAAGTGGACAGGGTGAACCTATACCTCAGACAGTTGTGAATAACCCATTAATGATTAAACTTTTAATGAAATTATGCGTATATATCTTAGTAATCAAACAAGAAAAAGGAGAATGCACACATGAAACGTTTGTTAGTTATATCTTTTTTTGTAATTTTGGGAGTTCTATTAACTGCCTGCGGGAATGGCGGTGAAGAGGCTGCCGTAAGCACGCCCATTCCAACGGTTGTTGCTGAAAATGTCATTATTGCCGAAGGGCGACTGGAGCCTATCCATTACGCGGATATCGCCTTTAATGCCAACGGCACAGTCAGCGAGGTGCTGGTAACCGAAGGCGAACAGGTTACCAAAGGGCAGGTCATCGCACGCCTGGATAACAGTGAATCCAAGCAAGCCGAAGTTGCCAAGGCCGAAGAAGATTTCCTGCTGGCCCAACAAGCCTTCGATAGCGCCCAGGCAACCGCACTGGGCAAGCTGGCAGATGCACACGAAGCCGTGCGCAAAGCACAGTATGAATTCGACAACTTCGATATCCCCTCCGACCTGAGGGATATGGGTACGCGCGAGGCCTTGAGCTACACGGCGGATAAGCTCGAGGAGGCGCGCATCAACTTCGAACCATACAGGTACCTCGAAGAGCGTCTCGAACGGGAACTCGCGCGAGAAAATCCCAATAAACCTGAAGTCTATCGCGACACCGCCAAGATATACAAAAAGAGACTGGATGACGCCTGGGCCGAATACAACAAAGCCATCAAATGGACCACGCTGGAGTCTGCTCTCGAAAGTGCACAATCCGAAATGGCGCAAGCCCAGAAAGAATACGATCTCCTGTCCAGTGGGAGCGATGCTGACGAGAAAGCTGTGGCAGAAGCGCAGTTTGAAGCTGCGCGCGCCAACCTGGCAGCCGCGCGCGCCGCGCGCGCGGACGTCGAACTGAGCGCTCCTTTCGATGGAACGGTGGCAGGTCTGAAGGTCAAGAGCGGCGAATCGGTCACCCCGGGGCAGATTGCCGTCAGTGTAGCGGATTTCTCCGGCTGGATCGTCAAGACCACCGACTTGACTGAACTGGATGTCGTGGATATCGCAGAAGGCCAGGCTGTCAGCATTGCATTGGATGCTATTCCCGATGCGACCCTGGACGGTAAAATCCAAACTATTGGACAGAATTTCTCCGAAAAACAAGGCGATATCGTCTATGAAGTCACCGTCGAGTTGACCGAATCACTACCCAACATGCGCTGGGGCATGACCGCTGAAGTAAAGTTCAGCAAGTAAATCCTCATCTCTTCTCCATTGTCCTGCTACTGAAAAACAGTAGCAGGACAGAGGCAGGTAATCATGATCAACCTTCCTTTCGTCAAATCCAATAATGGACCAGTAAAGGATGGCAGTACTCAGCAGCCTATCATCGAACTGCGGGATGTGCAAAAATCCTATATGTCGGCAGCAGGAGAATTTCGCGCCCTCAGAGGCATAAATTTGCAGATCGATGCAGGCGAGTTCGTCAGCATTATCGGCAAATCAGGCAGCGGCAAATCCACGTTGCTGAATATGGTCACGGGCATCGATCGGCCGACAACGGGCGAAGTCGTGGTGAATGGGACAGCTGTTCACGAATTAGATGAAAACCAGTTGGCAGGTTGGCGCGGTGACAGTATGGGCATTATCTTCCAATTTTTCCAGTTACTGCCTGCGCTCAGTCTTATGCAAAATGTGATTTTGCCAATGGATTTGGCCGGGAAGTATAAACCCCGGGAGAGGCGTGAGCGCGCCGAGCACCTGTTGGAAATCGTCGACCTGGCCGACCACATGCACAAATTACCCAGCATGGTCTCCGGCGGGCAACAACAACGCGCAGCCATGGCGCGAGCGCTCGCCAATGATCCGCCTATCATTATCGCTGATGAGCCGACCGGGAACCTGGACTCAAAGACTGCCGAAACCGTCTTCAATTTGTTCAACAACCTCGTTGAGCAGGGTAAGACCATCATCATTGTCACGCATGATAGCAGCCTCGCCAGGCGCGCCCATCGAACAGCACTGATCACCGATGGCGAAATCGTCAACGAATATGTCGCCAAGGCTCTGCCTACCCTGACACACGAACAACTCCTGGCGGCTACGCACAAAATTCAGCCTCGCCAATACGACCCTGGAGCGATGATCCTGACGGAAGGCAAAGATAACGACAAGTTTTACATTGTGTCAAAGGGAATTGTGGAAGTGGTATTGCCACGCCCCAACCAGTCAGATGTAGTTATTCTGCAGTTAGGCCCTGGCAAGTACTTTGGAGAGATCGCATTCTTTCATGGGCAAAAGAGTAGAGCCTCTGTCCGCGCCGCGGAAAGCAACCCGGTTGAAGTCCTGGCGATTAGCTATGACCAACTCAACGAATTGCTGAGTCAGTCTGATGTCACGCGTGAGGCGCTAAACCAGGCCGCTGATCGACACGAACGAGAAAATATCCAATGGCGAAATGGGAAGGCTTGAGATGGGTGTCATCTGGCACAAAATCTGGTTCGACCTGTGGAATAACAAGACTCGTACCCTGCTTGCAATTTTAAGTATTACCGCAGGGGTATTTGCAGTAGGCGCCATCTTCGGGATGAGCGATATGTTACTTACGAACATGGACAAATCCCATCGCGCAGTCTTGCCAACCCATATCAATGTGGTCCTCGACGAGGCGGTTGACCGCGAGGTCATACTCAACCTTAAGGATGTTCCTGGCGTTGAGGACGTGGAACCGTATAACTCGGTCAGTTTAACGTATAAATTGCGCCCGCAAGACGATTGGCGTCAAGGCGTAATCCAAATGCGCGATAATTACGATGCCCAAAAATATGAATTGCTTCAATTGCGGGCAGGCCGCTGGCCAGATGGCAAAAACGAAGTCAGCATCGAACGCATGGCAGCCCAGTTCTTGAACATTGGGATTGGTGATGAGGTCATCTTCAAGATCGAGGATAAAGAACGAGTCATCCCCATCACTGGTTTGATCCGCCATCCCTTTGTACCGCCGCCGCAGTTCCAGGATCTGGCTTTCTTTTTCATGGACAGCGCAGGCATGGAACGCTTGAATATACCGGCTGGCAAATTCAGTTCATTTTACGTACGTGTCACGCCGTATAGTTCTGATTATTCTAAAGAAGTTGCTACGGCAATCAAGGATAAACTGTCAAAACAAAATATTCGTATTGCTGCCTTTGTGTACGAAGACCCTGACAAACACTGGGGCCGGACCTTTTTCGATGGCATCACAATGGTCCAGGAACTGCTGGCTGTCATCTGTGTCATCATCAGCGCGATTCTGGTCTACAACACGCTTTCCAACCTGATCACCCAACAAACGGACCAAATCGGCATTCTAAAAGCAATTGGCGGCAGAACGAGTACTATTGTCAGGATCTATCTGGTCAGCACGTTGGTCTACGGTACGCTCGCATTTCTGATCGCCCTGCCCCTGGGAGCGATTGTCGCCTTCCTCTTGACCAAGTCGATGTTGAACCTGTTCAACATCGACTTCAACCAGTTCCAATACTCAAACCGGGCTGTGATATTCCAGGCCATATCCGCGCTGGCAGCCCCGCTGTTGGCAGGATTACCGCCTATCCTGCAAGGCGCACGCATCACTGTTCGCGATGCGATTGCCAGTTACGGTCTGGGTGGCGATTACCGTTCCGGTTGGCTCGACCGCGTTGTTGAGGGGATAGGCCAACGCTGGTTGCCATCATACTATGCGCAATCGCTTGGGAATATGTTCCGCCATAAAGGGCGTTTGCTGATGACGCAACTGGTGCTGGTCGCCGCAGGCAGCGCCTTCCTGATGGTGATGAGTCTTAACTCCTCAATCGCATTGACACTGGATAAATTTTTCCAGCGCCAAGATTATGAAAGCGTACTCTACTTTGGCAGGAACCAAAGAGTGGACCGTGTCACAGCATACGCCCAATCTATCCAGGGGGTGGAACAGGTTGAACTGCGCCTGATCCAGGGCGCAAGTATGTACGTGGAAGGCCAACTGGTGAAGGAAGCTGGGATCGGTGCAAACATCAAGGGCATCCCTGAAAACAGTGATTTCTTCAAGCCGCTGATCGTTGCTGGTCGCTGGTTAGCGCCCGGCGATGGCCCCGCAGTTGTGATTTCCCGCGACACTGCCAAGAAGAACGATATCCAAGTGGGTGATAGAGTCACATTGAACCTGGGCGAGATGGGTGAAGACGAATGGCTTGTAATCGGTCTATACGAGCCGGTTTTTGTGGGAACTTACAACGTAGATACAATCTACGCGCCGCTTGAGGCTTTATACAACACTTCCAAGAAATATGACCAAGGCAGTGAACTGTTAATCCGCACCGCTTCGACCAATGGTGAATTTACATCTACTGTCACCGAAAATCTCAAGGATTTGTTTGAGAGTCATAGCATGAAAGTGACCGACAGCCAGACCCAGGCCGCGTTGCGTACGACCAACGAGTGGCAGTTCAGTATCGTGACCTCGATGCTGCTGGCACTCTCGGTCATCGTCGCCCTGGTAGGTGGTATCGCCCTGATGGGAGCACTCTCAATTGGTGTAATCGAACGGACAAAGGAGATCGGTGTGTTGCGAGCCATCGGGGCACGCTCCCCCATTATCCTAGGTATGTTCGTGATGGAAGGCATTTTCCAGGGTGGTTTGAGTTGGCTGATCTCGATCCCGATTTCATTCCTGGCCAGCCCATCTGTAGCAAGCGCGCTGGGACATGCTATGTTCGGCGCAACTTTGGATTATCAATATAACTGGATCGCTGTAGCTATATGGTTTGGGATTATCGTATTCATTTCAGCATTGGCTTCGATGTTCCCTGCTCGTGGAGCGATCCGTATCAGTGTGCGCGATAGCCTGGCTTATGCGTAAAACCTTTTGGAGGAAGCATTATGTGGACATTACCTTTTACTAAGAATGTAAGCGATAAAAACGACGTTGCTGGTCCGAATGGAAATCATTCCATTATTGAATTACGAAATGTGACTAAGAATTACAAAACCGCTGTGGGTGACTTTCCGGCGCTCAAGAGTGTGGATCTGCAAATTCAAGCCGGTGAATTCGTCAGCGTAATCGGTAAATCGGGCAGTGGAAAATCAACGCTGCTTAACATGGTCACCGGCATCGACCGCCCAACCGATGGGGAAGTCTTTGTCAACGACACAGCCGTCCATGAACTGAATGAAAACCGCATGGCACGCTGGCGTGGCAAAAACCTTGGTATCGTGTTCCAGTTCTTCCAATTGCTGCCGACGATTTCAATCGTCGAAAATATCATGCTCCCCATGGATTTTTGCCGCACTTATCCGATGCGCGAGCGGGAAAAACGCGCTATGGAACTGCTCGACATGGTTGAACTGGCGGACCATGCCTATAAATTGCCGACTGCGCTCTCAGGCGGCCAACAACAACGGGTTGCCATTGCGCGCGCGCTGGCAAACGATCCTCCGATTGTTATTGCGGACGAACCGACAGGCAACCTCGATTCGAAAACAGCGGATAGCGTCTTCCAGTTGTTCAAGGATCTCGTTGCGCAGGGGAAGACCATCATTGTCGTCACCCACGACAGCGGGCTGGCCAAGCGCACCCAGCGCACGGCCCTTATCGCAGACGGCGAGATCGTCAATGAATACGTTGCAAAGGCGATGTCATCACTCTCCCATGACCAGTTATTGGAAGCCACACGTAAAGCCAAGTTACAACAGTATGAACCCGGCTCGATGATCATAGCTGAAGGCAAGGATGCCAATGCATTTTATATCGTTTCGAAAGGCACTGTTGAAGTAGTCTTACCGCGGCCAAACCAGTCAGATGTGATCGTTGTGCAGCTCGGCCCGGGCAAGTATTTCGGCGAGATGGAATTCTTCCACGAGCGCAGAAACAGGGCTTCAATCCGCGCATATGAAAACGGACCGGTCGAGGTACTCGCCATCAGCTACGATCAACTCAACGAACTGCTGGGCAGCTCTGAGGTCGCGCGCGAGGCGTTGCGGCAGGCTGCCGATCAGCATGAGCAGGAAAATATCCAGAAACGAGGCTCGTCATGATCAGCAGTCGCTGGAAAAAGATCTGGGCAGATTTTTGGGGCAACAAGTCGCGGACTCTGCTTACCATCCTGACCATTATGGTCGGCACATTCGCTGTCGGGTTCAATAGCAATCTTGGTTCCTACATGCTTGAAAGCATGGACAGTGACTACCTCTCTGCTAATCCGTCTGAAGCAACGATCTATACATCACCATTTGATGACGAGGTGGTAAAGATTGCACGGACGATACCGGGTGTGGACGCAGCAGAGGGTCGCAGTTCTACCAATGCATATCTGATCCCATCCGAAGGGGAGCCAATTTCTATTCAATTCACTGGGATCGAAAACCCGGAAGATCTGACGCTTGACCAACTCAAACCTAGAATGGGTGAAGATTCCATACCAGCCTTTTCCGATAAGGAAGTGTTGGTTGATGCTTCCGCCGTATCACTTGGTTATAAGGTCGGCGATACACTGATCATCGAACTCGAGGACGGCAAACGACGGGGACTGACCCTCGCAGGATATGTTCATGATGTTGCAGGGTTTCCTTACAATTTGGCACAAACAATCAACGCCTATGTGACATCCGATACACTTGAATGGCTCGGGGGGTCAAGACAATTTAGCGTACTTGCCGTAAGCGTATCTGAAAAACAGACCGACGCGGAACATGTCAAAACAATTGCACAGGCTGTTGCCGACCGAATGGAACGAGCGGGTGCAGAAATATATTTCGTGAATGTGTACCAGCCCGGGCACCATTTTGCATGGAGCATATCTCAAGGTATCTTCTTTGTTCTGGGTGTGCTTGCGTATATGACCGTGTTGTTGAGCGGCTTTCTCATTATCAACACCATTACCGCGATTATGACCCAGCAGACGCGTCAAATTGGCATCATGAAAGCCGTTGGAGGCGGGACCGCTCAGGTCTTTGCCATGTATGTCGTACTGATTATGGGCTTCGGCTTGATTGCTTTAGCCCTTGCAATACCGTTGGCAGGTTGGGCCGGGCAAGATATCGGTGGCGGAATGGCGGCTTATTTGAATTTCAACCCACTTCCGTTCAAACCTTATCCTTCCGCCATCGTCCAACAGATCATTGTGGCCTTGCTCGTGCCTGTATTCTCAGCGTTGTGGCCTGTGCACAATAGTGTCCGCATCACCGTACGAGAAGCTATTAGCGATTATGGCATCGGTGGAGATGCCAGGTCGAAGAACACCTCGGTAAGCAAAAGAGCGCTATTTATTCCACGCCCCATGCGCTTATCGTTGCGGAATGCATTCAGGCGCAAACTCCGCCTGGGATTGACTCTGTTCTCGCTTGTGCTTGGGGGGGGCATCTTCATCGGTGTTTACAACCTGTGGGCCTCATTCGACAAGACCATCGAAGATATCCAGGGATATATCCTCGCAGATGTCAATGTTTCTTTCGGCCGCTATTACCGATACGATGAAGTTGCTATGCTGGCAGAGAGTGTGCCCGGCGTTTCCAGCGTTGAAGGATGGACCGAATACCCTGGCACTCTCATCTCGGATAAAGATGCCGCAGGAACACAAATCTACTTCGTCGCGCCTCCATCTACTTCGACCTTGATCGATCCTGTAATCACGGCTGGTCGCTGGTTGACGACTGGCGATGAGAATGCAATTGTGATCGGCAACCACCTTCTTGTTATGTTCCCCGACCTGAAGGTTGGCGACTGGCTCACAATTGAGATAGATGGGAAAGAAACAAAATGGCATATTGTTGGTTTTTACACCATCACAGGAAATGTAAACCCGCCTCTTCTGTATGTCAATTATGAGTATCTCAGCCGCCTGGTGGGCCGGCCCGAACAGGTTTACTCCCTGCGCGTTCTGACGATAGAGCATGATGCTATTACACAGAAGAGAGTTAACGATCAATTGCTTGCCATTTTCGAAGATCATGGCATCCAGGTGAGTTCTTCAGAACTGGGCACGGATTTTATCGCCAGTCAAAAAGCAACTACGGACATCCTGGTTTACTTCATGCTGGTCATGGCCACCATGATTGCGATCGTTGGTGGTCTCGGCTTGATGGGAACAATGAGCATCAACGTGCTCGAACGCACGCGGGAGATCGGGGTCATGCGCGCCATTGGCGCCTCCAACGGGGACATTCAAAGCATTGTGATCGTAGAGGGCATGGTCATTGGACTGATCAGTTGGGTCATCAGCATCCTGCTGTCCATCCCCATCACAGTCGTATTGACAACCGGAGTGGGATTAGCGATCTTGACCGCCCCTATGCCTGCTGTCTACGGCATCAGCGGGATCCTCGCCTGGTTGATCGGCACATTGCTCATTGCTACATTAGCAAGCGCATTGCCTGCGCGCAGAGCCTCCAGATTGACTGTGCGCGACACATTGGCGTACGAATAACCCTTACGCAACCTCCCCCAGATCGCCGGATTTGGGGGAGGAGTTCAGTATAAGGGAAGGTACGAATTCCTACTCTTCGAAAACAACCACCTGATTTCGCCCCGCATCCTTGGCACGATAGAGCGCCAGGTCCGCCTTTGCCAGAACATCGTCGATACGCATACAATCCCTACACACAATTGTGTCCACAACTCCTGCGCTAAGAGTTACATCAATCTCATCCCCCTCACGAAAAAAGGGAGTAGCTTCTACTCCTTTTCGAATTCTTTCAACGATAAAATAAGCATCATGTCGGCTAATTGATGGATGCAAAATGACAAACTCTTCGCCGCCATAACGCGCGGCCACATCGCTCACGCGGCATTGCGAACGGATGAGTTGAGCAACATGGATCAACACATTGTCACCAACCAGATGGCCATGCGTATCATTAACCCGTTTGAAAAAATCCAAATCAATCAACGTAATAGAAATTGGTTTCCCACTACTGACCGATCTTGCAAATTCTTCCTCAGCTGCTTGGAAAAAGCGACGGCGGTTATAAAGGTTCGTTAAATAATCCGTATTTGCAAGGCGCTCTAATTCTGCGTTTTTGTCTTCCAAATGCTTGCGTAGACGAAGCATCGTGATATGCGTGTTCACACGTACCAATATCTCAGCATGTTGAAAAGGCTTGTTGATATAATCTATACCCCCAACCTTAAAACCATTGACCTTACTATCAATATCGGTCATCGAACTGACAAATACAACCGGAATATCTTTGGTGCTCTCATCCGCTTTCAACAAAGTGCAGACTTCAAAACCGTCCGTGCCTGGCATCAAGATATCCAACAGGATCAAATCTGGCCGGGATTCCTGTACCTGTTTCAAAGCCGCTTCCCCGCTCTGGGCTGTAAGTATATTGTACCCATCGAACGCCAATAAGTCCCCTAATATTTCGAGATTATCTTCAACATCGTCAACGATGAGGATAGTAGCGCCGACAGAATCCAAATTCACTCCAAAATCAAAAACACTTTATTACTGTTTTCATTATACAAAAGGAACTGGCGTCTGTCTGTCCGGAATTCCCTATTTGCACTTCCAGATTTGTAAGTTTTTGGCGCGATACGTTAAACGTCAAAGGGCAAGCAGAACGCTATGGATTGAAACTGCATAAAGTGCGCCAGGTGGAAGTTCACCTGCGCAGTATGGAACGTCGCCTCGCCCGCATGCTCGAGCTTGATCCCGCTCCCCTGAACATCCCACGTCCCCTAGAGTCGAACTGCCGCCCTGAGATTGCTGGGGCTTGGTCCTGACCGAAACTGCTACGCTCCCACCCGATGACCTGTCCCTGCTCGACCGGTTGGCCGAATTGACCCGCGGCGACGTTCACAACTTCAATGCAGTGCGCCAACTGTACGAAAACAATCCACGCCGCGCGTGGGAGAGAACATCCAGAGTTTCGTCAACGACGGAATGGAATTGGTAACACCCCGATAGAAGCGGTTAAAACCACAGAGACACAGAGAACAAAAACTCCGTGACTTAGTGTCTCCTTAGTGATTTTTTCGGCATACACACAAACAGTAAACAATCTCTGCACTAAAGACGCATCCTATCAATCCAAAATCAACTTGCTGCGCTGGAACAAGCGCATGGCAATCACCAGCAAAATAGACTCTACCACCAGCAATACCACCGCTGCCCAGATTCCGATTTGAAGTGGGTCAGCATTGATCACTGCGTTACCAACAGATTCCAGCCAGGTTTTCGGGATAAACTGGATGAACATGAAAGGCAGGAACAACACTAACATACCGAAACTCATCCATTGTTGCGCCTGGCGCACACTGCTGGCGCGCAAGGACACTAGAACACCGATACTGGCGGATAAGCCTGAAATCAAAATACTGAATACAAACGCGCCCACCGTCATCAGCGGGGAAAAGAGCAGCAATCCTTCCCCACGGACAGCCACATTGATCGTCACCAGGCTGACCAGCAGGATGGCCCAGGTCAACGCAAAGCCATAGGCTAAGGCCGCCAGCAGCTTGCCAAACAGGATGGCCCGGTCCGAGAGCCGGGTAGCCAGCAAGGCCTCCAGGGTGTGCCGCTCGCGTTCCCCGGCAAAGGAATCCGCCACCACGCTGTAGACCCACATGTAGGGCATCCAGGCCCACACCATGGCGCTGATTGGTGATGTGACCCAATCGCGGCCATTTTGCAAAGGGATGACGACGCCAAATATCACCAGGATTACCAGCAGACTCAATTTATTACGCCCGCGCGAATCACCAAACATCAGCATCTCACGCAGTTCCTTCCAGGCGACGGTCAAAATATCCGCGATCATTCTTCACCTCGCTTTTCTTCTTCCACCAGCCGCAGGAAGACGTCTTCCAGATCAGCCTTCTCTTTGCGGACCTCATCGATCTGCACGCCCGCGCCCACCAATTGCGCCACGATCTCGTGCGAGCGGGCCATATCGTTCAAATCCATGATTATTTGTCCGTTGCGCTGCTGCACATGGCTGACCAATGCATTCCCGCGTAGGCCATCAATCACCTGTGATGAAAATCCCTGCCCGCTGACATACAGGCGCGGCGCAGACGTCCGTGAGCGCAAATCCGCGGGGCTGCCGAGCGCCAAAAGCTGCCCGTGGTTGATGACGCCCACCTGGTTGCACAACTTCTCAGCTTCGGCCAGGTTATGCGTGGTCAGGAAGATGGTCACACCTTCGCGGCTGGCCAGCAGTGCCAGGTCCTCGCGCAAGGCCGCCGATGCGACCGGGTCGAGGCCAGCAGTGGGCTCATCCAGGAAGACCAGCTCGGGACGGTGCATGAGCGTGCGCGCCACGGCCAGTTTCTGCTTCATACCCCGGCTCCAGCGACCGATGGGTTCGTCCCGACGCGCATATAAGCCCACAGGCTCCAGCAATTCACGGATGCGCGCTTCACGCTCCGCTTTGGACATGTGCCAGATGCGCCCGTAGTAGTCCAGGTTATCGGCCGCGGACAGGCGCTCGTACAGGCCGTGATGCTCCAGCAGGGCCCCGCTGCGCTCGCGGACCTCGTCGGCCTGCTCCCGCACATCGAAGCCCAGGATCTGGGCTTGTCCTTCGTCTGCATCCAGCAGACCGAGCAGCAGGCGAATGGTGGTCGTTTTGCCCGATCCGTTCGGGCCGAGGAAGCCGAACACCGTCCCGCGTTGGATTTCCAACGTTAAACGGTCGACAGCTTTCAGGGTCCCGAAAGAACGAGAGAGTTGATTGGTTTGAATGGCGTTCATAGGTTCCTTATCCCGTCCTTGCGATGAAATTCTGCATCTGCTGACGGTATCCGTCGAAGGCCTGCTGCCCGGCTTCGGTCAATTTGCAGATCGTCAGGGGCAGCTTGCCCTTGAATGTTTTTTCGATGTTCACGTATCCTGCTTCTTCCAGCTTGCTGAGGTGGGCGGACAGGTTGCCTTTGGTCAGGTCGGTCTCGCGCTGCAGGAAGAGGAAATCCGCGCTCTCGACGGTGGACAGGATGGTGACGATCAGCAGGCGCGCCGGTTCGTGGATCAGGCGATCCAGTTCGGTCAGGCTGCGCAAATCGTCACTCATAGTCGTTCTCCGAGGGCGGCGGATTCTCTTGCAAATAACTCCGCAAAACCAACCCGCCAGAAATCAGAATGGCAATCCCAAGCAGTCCGTAAAACAGGCTCAGGGTATAAACCTGGGACAAGTTGCTGTACGCTAAGGCAATGCCCATCACGATCGCCAGCCCGCCCAGCGCATAGAAACGCTTCAAGCCAGACGATTTCCCACGCAGTGCAATGAAGATGATGCCCACCAGCACCCCGGTGATCAGGACCATCGAGTCGAGTCCGCGGATATAATCGACCAGCAAAATTGAAGCACTCGCAACAATGATCGCAACGGCCACGACTATCCAACGCCGCTGTTTCGCATCTTTTTCATTGACACGGTACTCCACATAGCCAGTGCGCGGATAGGTCAGGCGTGACTTCAAGGTATTCACCAGCCAGCGCACCCCAAACGCCCCGCCGATCATCACCAACACCATACTGACCTGCAGGATTACACTCACCAACGAGCCTTCCTCGAAGTATCCCAACACCCCAAAATACAGACCCAACAGGAGGAACATGCCGCCGCTCGCAATTTCGGCAATCCCGTCGGCGTACCAGTAGCGCTTCACACGCTGTTCAACTTGTTTCATATCATTGTTTTCCATGAGTATCTCCTTGTAAACTAGTTTGTATTACAAACTAGTTTACAAGAATTATACCCAGATTTGGGCGCGTGTCAAGATGAAAATCCCCTACTGGGGAGCTATTTTTGCAAACAGTCAATAATCGTCTGAATGGCTCCCTGCGGTTCTTCATCCGTCAGCGCCAGCACAGGCACATCCGGGATGGTGTATACGAAGCGCGAATCGCCCACCTTCCAATGGCGCGGCAGGATTCCGACTGTATTCGGCGTGTTGTTCAGCGTATCGGACATTTGCTGGGGACTCGTTGCCAGCCTTGCGAACGAGGTGACGCTTCGTCCCTGCATCACGACCTGCTCGAAAACCTTTTGCACGTCCTCCCCCCGGGCATAGACCCACAACTGCACCGACGGGTCGCCCTGCCCCGCGAACAACTCACGGACTGCCTCCATCGTCATATTCTGTACCGGACTCTGGCGATGGGTCACAACCAGGATCTCTTCGGTATCGATCTGGTAAGCGGGAACCGCCAAAAAGTCCGGCTCGCCGAGGCGCAGGGAGAAATCTGCATCTGCGGGCGAATCGGCCACGCGGACGACAGTCCTGGGTGGCGCGCAGGCGAATACGTCCGAGAGCCAGGGCCGGGTAGCAGGTGTGGCGTAGACGTCCACAACCTGCATTTCAAGAGTTGGGGTTGCAGCCGGGGCGCAGGCTGAGAGCAATAAGATACCAATCCAACCTATGACAAGCTTAGTGCGCATGACTTACCAATTTCGAATCAAAGCTGCCAATAATTTTGCGCGTTCCTGCAGGCTGTCCGCAAAGATGAATTCCCGCTCGGAATGCAGTCCCTCCCCCACAGCGCCCAGTCCATCCAGCACGGGGATGCCCAGCGGCGCGACGATGTTGGCATCCGAGCCGCCGCCGGAACCGCCGGCTTTAAGCTCGATACCAATCCCCGCAGCGATGGACCTGGCCTTTTCGAATGTAGCCTTCATGGTCTCGTCGAACGGCATCGGCGGGCGGTTGAGTCCGCCAGTAATCTCCAGCGAGGTGCCATCCAGTACGGGCCGGAGCGCCCGCATTTCAGCTTCGATGCGTTCCCATTCACCGGACTGCATGATACGCACATCGACCTGCGCAATGGCCTCCTCGGGCACCACGTTCGAGACCGTGCCACCCTGGATCACACCTACGTTCAGGGTGGTAGCCCGTTCATAGTTGGTCAACTTTTGGATGGCCAAAACATGATGCGCCATTTCCTCGATGGCATTGCGGCCTTCTTCGTGCGCGCCACCGGCGTGGGCAGCACGTCCCTTAACCTTTATCCAGAACTCACCCACTCCCTTGCGCCAGGTCTTGAGCGAGCCGTCCAGCAGGGCGGATTCCAGCACCAGCACCAGTTCGGACTCTTTTGCCAGGTCTTCGATCAGGGTTTGAGACGTCAAGCTGCCAACTTCCTCATCAGAGGTGCACAAAAGCGTTACCGGGCGATTCAGGCTGCCAGCCTTTCGTAAATCTCCGATTGCCGCCAGGCTGATGACGATACCAGCTTTCATGTCCAGCACGCCGGGGCCGAAGATCTTGCCGTCCGCTTCGCGGAAGGGCATCTTCTCCAGCGTGCCGAGCGGGAATACGGTGTCCATATGGCAGAGGAGGAGGATTCCACGATCTCCCCTATCCCCGTGGGAGTCCCCCCGTTCGGGCCGCGAGCCCGCCGGGGCGAGACGACCTTCGGGGATGATAAGGGGCCGGGGGTGATGGCCTCCCCAGCGTGCAATGACATGATCACCGACTTCTTTAACGGGAACAATTCGAACGTCCGCGCCGAGACGGCGGGCTTCGTCCGCTACGATCGCACCGAGGCGGTCTACTGCAATTTTGTCAGCAGAAGGCGATTCAGTCTCAACCAGCACTTTGAGCAGGGCTTTTAATTCCGAGATTTGCGTATCAAGATCCAACATCCATTCTCCAAAATATATGGCTCTTCGGGAATCTCCGTGGTAGATACCCGGAGAACCAAATGTATTTGAACTGCAGATTGTTACTGCATATTATACGTTGATAGAGACCAGCTCAAAAACATTGTGAACCAATTACAAATCCTGTTGGATGCCGGTTTCTGCGCTAGAATCTTGCGCAATGGGTAATTTGAATCTGGTTTCATCCAGAGAAATGCAGGAGGCTATCGCTCAGTTCTCTCAAGACAGAGAAACTGGCATAATTCAAATTACCTTGGGGAAACAGGACAAAATCACCCTTCTGATTCAAAACGGGAAAATCCCTTACGGCTATTTGAACACCAAAGAACACCATCGTCGAATTCTCAACACAGAATGGCAGCAACTGCTCGAAACAGAAGATAAATGTTCGGTGATTTTCGATCCAAAGCCTTCCGCAACCCTTCTGCCACAAAAAATCCTGCTTGAATACCAGGGCCAGGCGGAAGAAAAACAATTTTCAACATCGCAACTCGTATCTCTGATCCATTCAAGTGAAAAGAGACAAATCGCATCGATCCATCATATTCGCTGGCAGAGAGCCGAAGCATTTGTAATCAGTTCAGGCACCGAACTTTCACAACGGAAATCCTTGTTATTAACCAATGACATGATCTTAGAAACCCCAGATGCACTGCAACAAATATTCAATTGGCACGAAACAGAATGTATAGCTACGACATATGAAGGCAATATCGAAAGTCCAACATGGCTCGAAATCTATTTGAATATTTTATTCGAGTGGGCCTGTAACCATATTCTCGATCAATACAGTTATCTGACCGGTAAGGTAATGATCCATTCAGTTATTCGTAACCTGCTCGTAAAAGCCTTTAACGAAGGCTGGGAAATCACTGCAACCGATGGCAGGGTAATAGATCACACCATTTTTGAATCTCCGGTTGAAGAAAGCCGAGCTTACCGGGCCATGTTTAATAACATTTACAAGTCCATCGAACCAATCATCGGACCAGTCTTGCTTTTTTCCATACAAAGGCAGATAAACACCCTGTGCAAAGGAAATTACTTAAGTATTGCGCGGATGTATGAGCTATTTTAATGACCAAGGATCCACTGATGGGCAATCTACTCTCTTCTCAGAAACGACCGATCATCACCGCAACGATCGTGTCTACCGCGATGATAGCCATCTACGTTTGGGTGTATAGCGCTGCACCTTTTTCAGAATCTATTAACTTTTTCATTCTTAATGGTTTTACATCACTTGCTGCGCTTTTATGTGCAATCATCCTGACCCTCACCAGCCGTTACTTTTTGCCAGGAGAAGCGCCCCGCACCATATGGTTATTTTTTGCTATCTGCCTCTGGTTCTGGACGGTCGCTGAGGCGTACTGGGGTTATCTTTACACAACAGTCGGCGAAGTACCAGCATTCTCCCTGGCAGACGTGCTTTGGTTTGCAGGTTATCTGGCGTTTACTATATCGATTGTGCGACAATATCGTCTTGTCTTTTTTGAACGCCGCAAGAACCTGGGCTTGATTGCAAGCGGAGTCTGGGCTATTGTCCTGGCAGTGACCGCGATCCTGGTACTGACGACCGAAAGTCTCACAAACAACGTGGAGAATTATGTCGTCTATTTCTACCCTGTTGCAGACACGACCATCGGCCTGGCAGCCCTCTATATTGTATATACATTCCGTGGCAGGACGCTGGCAGGTCCCTGGCTTACCATGTTTGCATTTGTCGTATCCGATATCCTTTATATCGGGCTGACCGCCTCCGGCGTGTACGATTGGGAAATGCAGGGCATCTCCCTGAGTCTTTTCGCGGATACCATATACTTAGTAGCATATATCCTGGTCGGATGGGGAGCATTGCAACAATATTTGCTGCTGCGCAGTGGCAGCAACGACCTGCCTGCCTCCGGGTAACTTTTCCAGCTACGAGTCGCCTCAATCGAGGCGATTTGTTTTATATACGGGATGCGATGAAGACAAGCATGCCAACTATCGCACAGTAAATCGAAAAAATATACAGCGAACGGCGCGCCAGATAACTCAAGAGCCAGCGCACCGCAAACCAGCCGACAACTGCTGCCGTGATAAATCCGACCGCCAGCGCTGGCAGAAATTCCGTCAACCCCGGCATGCGGACGACGTCCAGCATCTCGTAGGCGCCCGCCGCCAGCATGACCGGCACCGACATCAGGAACGCAAAGCGCGCCGCGGACGGGCGGTCGAAGCCGCGGAACATGCCGCCGGAGATGGTCGAACCGGAGCGTGAAGCGCCCGGAAAAACCGAAATTATCTGGAAAAGCCCGACCGCCAACGCATCCAGCCAGGTCATCGAGTCGAGTTGACGGTCTTTTCTGGTCAACCATTCGGCCAGAGTCAACAAAATGGCCGCGGCAAACAGGCGGATGGCCGCTTGCAACAAGGGAAGCCTGAACAGCGCCTCGACTGCATCCTTCAGCAAATAACCCGCCAGCAGCGCCGGGATCGTGGCGATGAGGATATACCAGCCCATTTTTGCGTTTGGGGGCAACGTCTTAAAATCGCGCAGGCCACCCAGGTTTTTGAGTGTATCCGCAAGAATGGATAACAAGTCTTTCCAAAAGTAAATCAGCAGGGAAACGATCGTCCCGATCTGGATCAGCACCAGGAACGAGAACATGCCATCGTCAGCCGGCAGGCCGAACAACGTCTGGCCGATCAGCAAATGCGCGGTGGACGAGACCGGGATGAATTCGGTCAGGCCCTGGATGATGCCGAGCAGAAAGGCGTGAAAAAAAGTCATGTTTCTCCAATGCTATTTTAGTGTTTGCCAACCATCCAGATACCGGAATTTGCTTTCAAAGCTCTTGGTCATTCCAAATTGTCCAAAATAGATGACTGCATACATCAAGCTTTCCCCAATGAAACTCTCCGGAAAGATATTCCCTTTTGTTCCTTCCACATTCGCAATGATACATTCGCGCCTGGCAAGCATATCAATGACCAAAAGCAGGCAGTATCTGGGCGCGCCGGCTTCATCGGTCTCCTTCCATTCCTGAACAGCAAGGAAGCGTGATTCTGGAGACCATAAACAGACCTGCCCAAAAACCCGCTCTGCAAATGAGTATGGGAATCCATCGATTGACAATGAGTAGCAGGCTTGATCGGCCTGGATTTCACCGACATAGGTCAAGATGGCTTTATACCTTTTATTCGGGGATGGGAGCATAATCGGTTTTGACATTGGGTCTCAATCCTACTCACCGTTTCCTATTCCCCGATTTGCATTATTTTTCCACTGCCTTAGCAACAAGGGTACTTTCTCATCAAATGTGCCATCCGCAATATAACCGCGAATGTCTTCCACCAACCGGATCAACGCCCGCAAATTGTGAATCGACAGCAACGTCCCGGCCAGCAGTTCTTTTGCTACGATCAAGTGCCGGATGTAAGCACGCGTGAAGTTCTGGCAGGTGTAACAATCGCAGCTTTCACCAATAGGACGCTCATCGCGCGCAAAGGTCGCGTTCATCATGTTCAGGCGGCCTTCAGGAGAAAATGCAGCGTGATGGCGGGCCAGGCGAGTGGGCAGCACACAATCGAAGATGTCGATGCCACGCGCGATACCGTCGATGATGTCTTCGGGCGTACCAACGCCCATCAGGTAGCGCGGTTTGTTCTCCGGCAGCAGCGGCGTGACCACGTCCAGCATGGCGTGCATCTCGTCCTTGGTCTCGCCCACCGACAGACCACCGATAGCGATGCCGGGCGTATCCAGTGAGGTGATGAATTCCGCGGAAGCAGCCCGCAGGTCCGGATCGATGCCGCCCTGGAGGATGCCGAAGAGCGCCTGGTCAGCGCGTCGTTTGGCCTTCAGGCTGCGCTCGGCCCAGCGGTGCGTCCGTTCCATAGCATCTTTGATGTAGGCATGGTCGTTTGGGTCGGCGCATTCATCGAAAGCCATGATGATGTCCGCGCCCAGGTTCTCCTGAATGCGGATGGATCTCTCGGGCGTGAAGCGATGCTCCGAACCATCGATGTGACTCTTGAAGGTCACGCCATCCTCGTCCACTTTGCGAGTTTGGGAGAGCGAGAAAACCTGGAAACCGCCCGAATCGGTCAGCATGGGATTGGGCCAGCGCATGAAACGATGCAGACCGCCCATCTCGGCCACCAAATCGTCGCCGGGACGCAGATACAGGTGGTAAGTATTGGAGAGCACCAACGTGGCGCCCAGGTCGGCCACCTGCGCCGGGGTGAGCGCCTTGACCGCCGCCTGCGTGCCGACCGGCGCAAAGACCGGCGTTTGCAGCGTGCCGTGCGGCGTGCTGAAGGTCCCGGTGCGAGCATGGTTGTTTTTGGCTGTTACGTTAAACTCAAACATCGAGCTGAATATATTTGGATTTCATCAGTTCGAACGGGTTTTGTTCGAAAGGTAGGTGAGTGTAGCAGAAATGATCAGTTCTACCTTTTCGGGCACCAGACCGGTCTTCTCTGAGATTTTTCGAATAAGATCTTCTCTGCGATCTTTGTCACCTGTCATTGCCAACAGGGCCTGTACCCATACTTCAGGTTCGATTACAAAATCGTCATCCCAAGGTTCTTCATCATTTTGCATGGCGTATTCCTTTTCTGATGAACTCAAATATAGGTTTTGAGTATCTTCTCAACAAGATGGGGGAAATGGGTGTTGTGGGCGGGCTGCGCCCGCCCACAACACCCATACCCCGATTTATTGAAAAGACACGTTTTGATTATAAGTGAGAAATTGAAACCGCAGGCCTGCTCCATCTGCAAGGCTATCGCATCTAAATTCGTTTTTCGGCTGTTTCCTCGAGTTTTTTATGACGCTTTGTCATATTTTTGTTACACTCTGAAATTTTAAGCCCCCAGCCAAAGGCAAATGGAAATCTTTGGCAAAGAGGAACTGGGAAAACTGAGTCAACTCCAACAAAAATCGCTTCAGATAACGCCATTTTCTCAATATTGGGCGGTTTCGAATGCCAAATTAGATGCGATTGCCCTAGCTCCACCTGCAGTTTGGTTCTTTATGCCTTCAAATCCTCCGGGCGGATAGGAATATGCCGCACGCGCTTGCCCGTGGCCGCATAGACGGCATTCGCCACCGCCGGGGCAATCGGCGGGACGCCCATCTCGCCGATACCGGTCGGGCGTTCGTCGCTGTCGATGAGGTAGACTTCGACAACCGGCATTTCGTCCATGCGTAAGATCGGGTAATTATTGAAATTGCTCTGCTGGATGCGGCCATTCTCAAGCGTGGCTTCGGCCTTGAGAGCAGCAGTCAAGCCAAAGACAATGCCGCCCTCCATTTGCGCAGCGATGTTGTCCGGGTTGACCACCTTCCCGCAGTCCACAGCACAGACCACACGCTGCACACGCACCTTTCCGCTCTTATCCACAGAAATTTCCGCTACCTGCGCCACATGCGTCACACCAAAGGTGGCATGGTAGGCCAATCCGCGCCCCCAACCGGCTGGCAACGGATCGCCCCAGTTTGCTTTCTCAGTCACCAGCTTGATCACATCTGCAGCGCGACCTTTGTACAATTCCAGGCGTAAATCGAGCGGGTCACGCCCTAAGGCCACTGTCATTTCGTCAATGAGACATTGGGTAGCGTAAGCAATGTCGAATTCGCCGACCGAGCGCCAGGATCCAGTGGGAACGCCTGAACCGCCCTTTGAATCGAGGCGCGGCAATTTGGTGGGTGACAAGCGAGCGCTGGCATACTGAATGCTCATGCCATGATAATAATCATGTTGAAGATCATCATCGCGCGTCCAAAAGACCTGCACAGGCGCGTTGATAGCCTGTGAAACCCGGGCCGCTTCTACCCCGTAATCGCTTTGCAGACGCCGGCCAAACCCACCACCCATCAACGTGACATGCACAGTGATATTTTTCTGCGAAATCCCCAGTGCTGCGCTGACATCGCGTTGCACTTTTTGCGGGTCCTGTGTAGGCGCCCAGACTTCACACACATCATCATACACGTAGGCTGTGCAATTCATCGGTTCCATCGTGGCATGCGCCTCATAAGGTATTTCATAAACCGCATCGATCTCGTTTTTTCCAAGCGAACCGGGTTTAGGCAAAGCCTCTAAAGCCGCAGTTCGCAACCCTTCACTGCTCAGATCAGCCTTATTGCCTTCATTCCAGGTGACATTCAACGCGCTTCGACCACGAATAGCAGCCCAGGTATTCTCTGCCACAACGACAACGCTGCCATCCAATTCCATAATCTGGCGGACACCGGGCACGGCCAATGCTGCAGCCTCGTCATAGCTGGCAAAGCCGCCCCCAAAAACGGGGCAGCGAGCGATTACAGCAAAGGACATGTCCGGCAAGCGCACATCTACCCCGTAAATAGCCTTGCCAGTTATGATATCGGGCGTATCCCAATGACCAATGCCCATCCCAACGATACGCAAATGCAATGGCTCCTTGACATCCACTCTCCAGGGTACCTTCAGACTGGCGGCAGCTTCGACCAGATCACCATATGCTATTTTCTGCTGTCCATCGGGGTGGATGACGTGCCCCGCTTCGGTCTGACATCGGTCTGCTTTCACGCCCCAGACCTGAGCCGCAGCCTCCACCAGCATCTGCCGCGCCGCAGCCCCCGCCTTCCGCATGTCATCGTAGTACGAGGAAATACTACGGCTGCCCCCCGTCGACTGGTCGCCATAGCGCGAGTCAGCAGGAGCCTGCTCTATGCGAACATTCTCCCACTCAATATCCAGTTCATCGGCGACCAGCATCGCCAGGGCGGTGCGAATGCCCTGTCCCATCTCGGAGCGGAAGACGATCACGGTTAGGATTCCATTGTTATCAAGTCGAAGATAAATGTTGGGTTCCCAATCGAAAGGCGGACGAGGCGCAGGTGTGCCATCCGTCGGAGTAACAAGGGCAATTGTGGGCGTGGCAGATGCGGGAGCACATGCGTCCAGATAGATAGCCAATACCAGGCTGGCGCCCGTCGTGCCGGCCAGCTTGAGAAAGTCCCGCCGGGAGAGTTGGAGACGTCTCGTATTCATCTCAAGCCTCCTGCGCCGCGCGATGGATGGCTGCCCGAACCCGCTGGTAAGTTCCGCAACGACACAGCACGTTCGCCATGGCGGCATCGATATCCTCATCGCTTGGATGCGGATTCTTCTCCAGCAGGGCGGCAGCGTTCATGAGCTGGCCGGGCTGGCAGTACCCGCACTGCGTGACGCGCTCCGCCTGCCAGGCTTTTTGCAGCGGATGATCGCCATTTTCAGATAGGCCTTCGATAGTTGTGACCGATTTCCCGGCCACAGCGGAAAGCGGCGTAACACACGAACGAGTCGGCTCGCCTTCAACCAACACAGTACAGGATCCACACAAACCCGCACCGCAACTGTATTTCGTGCCGGTCAAGCCCAGCAGATCGCGCAAAGCCCACAGCAGGGGCATCTGTGCATCGGCCTCCAGGTTATATGGCTGGCCGTTGATTTGCAATTCAATAGGTGGCATTTTGGTTCCCTTCGAAAGGTGCATGTTCTCTTATCTGCACTTAGAGTGCGTCGCGGAGAGAGCAGTTGTTTTTGGACAGCAAAGATGAGTTCAAATACTGGGTTAATTATACTTTAACCACTGATTCTGCTAAATCATTGCTCTTCACGTATTTACGTGATAAACTCGTGTTGCGGAGGCATATGATGGAGACCCAAAATATTACGCTTTCCTTACCCAAAAGCGCTTTACGCAAGGTCAAATTGATGGCTGCTAAGCGCAACTCATCCATTTCCCGCTTGGTGACGGATGCCATAGAAAAAATGTTGGCAGAAGAGACCAATTACGAAGAAGCAAAAAAACGCCAGGTTGCCCTGATGAAAATGGGCTTCGATCTGGGTTGGCAAAAACCTAAGAGCAGGGACGAACTTCATGAACGATAATTCAAATTTTCAATTCGTCGATTCCAATATTTTGGTTTATGCCTATGACAACACACAAGGTGATAAACATCAAATAGCGATTACATTGCTTGAAAACCTTTGGGCAGCTGGCGTCGGTTGTTTGAGTGTTCAAGTATTACAAGAGTTTTATTACAATATCACCCATAAATCCGCTAAACCACTTGCTCCGGCAATGGCTGCGCAAGTTATCGAAGATTTCTCCGACTGGATTATCCATCGCCCGGGTATTCGGGATGTGCTGGCAGCCATTGAATTACTACAACGCCATAATATCTCCTTTTGGGATGCAATGATCCTGCGATCTGCCCAGCAATGCAACTGTAGCAGGCTATTGACCGAAGATCTTTCAAATGGTCAAAGGTACGAAAATGTGACCGTCATCAACCCGTTTGCATGACCCTAAGCACATCGTTTTCCATGTCTGAAACGCAAAAGCATTTATTCCCCATCTCCCGCCTCGACATCCTCTTCGCCTTCATCATCGGCGCCCTGAGCCTGGCGCTCTACGTCCGTACGCTGGCACCGTCCTTACTGTATGGGGACATCGCCGAGTTCCAGACGCTCTCCTACACACTGGGGATGACACACGCCAGCGGCTACCCCACGCAGATCATCTTCGGCAAGCTGTTCACTTTCCTGCCGTTCGGGGACATCGCCTATCGCGTCAACCTGATGTCGGCCTTCTTCGGCGCGCTGGCTGTCGCGAACGTCTACCTGATCGTGCGCCTGATAGGCGGCTGGCGAGCGGCGGGGCTGCTGGCCTCCTTCGCGCTGACGACCAGCGTTTTCTTCTGGCGGCGGACGATCGTCGCCGAATCGTACGGGCCGGCCGCCGGGATGCTGTCCATCGTGTGGCTATCTGCCCTGCTCTGGCGGCGCACGGACCAATGGGGCTGGCTCACCCTGGCCGGGCTGGCGGGCGGACTGAGCCTGGGTATCCATAGCACGGTCATCATGACGGGCGCATCGGTCCTGGTCTACATGCTTTTGACGGCGCGCAAACGGTCCGCGTGGATTAGCGCCGCCGCGGGCACAGTCCTTGGGCTGGTATTGACTTTTGCTTTCTTTATGTATCTCGACTACAATGACCCGCCCTCCAGCGTCTACAACACCACCTATCGCACCAACCTGAGCGAATTTGGCTTGAGTCCCGATGAATTCGATTCTCCTATCGACCGCCTGCTGGAAATCTTCCCGGCGCAGAGCTTCTGGACGTTCTATTTCAGCGCCCCGCCCGAAGAGATAAATCGGCGGATTTTGGAATACTGCGACTCGTTCCCACTCTGGCAGGCGATCGGCATCATGGTAGGAGCTTTGGCGCTCTTTGTGATCTTTAAAGATAATCAATGGCGCTGGCGTGAAGGACTGTATCCGTTGATCGCGTTCGCCTTGATCTGGGTCTTTGCGGTCTCGGTGGAATTTTCGGTCTACCAGGAATTCTACGTACCTGTGGCGATCATCGTGCACGTCTGGCTGGGGATGGGCGCCAGCGTCCTGCTTGATAGCGTGGAATGGCCGCTTAAGCGCTGGCAGGTCATCGGTCCGGAACGAAGCGGGCTTCTCGTCAGCCTGCTGGGATTGGCCCTGGTCACGCTGTCTGCATGGAACGCGCGCAGCGACTTACGTCTGGCTGTCACAGAAGGCACGACTACCTTCATCCAGGAAGAAAAAATCTACCCGCGCGACCCTGAGCGCGCTACGAAGGAAGGCCAGCGCATTTTGGGCCAGGTGGAAGATAATGCCATCCTGTTCGCCAACTGGGACCGGCTGTACTCCTACGTGTACACCGCTCACATCCTGGAGGGCCGCACAGGGATTGCGCTGCACCAGGTGCTTGCGCCGCCGGGGCCTGGATCGACCATGAAGGCTTATATCGACGCCAATATTGAGGCGCGCCCGGTCTACTTCACCCTGGATGTGCCTGGGCTGGAAGCCTACTACAATATCGAACAGATTGAGCCCCAACTTTTCCGTCTCACCAAAAAGGGACCATGACCCACACCAAAGTCCCCAGCATGGGGAAACGCTGGCTGATTCCCCCCGTTATCACCCCCGAGGCCGATAGCATGCTACAGGCCTTCCCGCCTGTGCTGCGGCAAATCCTGTTCAACCGTGGATACGCAACCGATGCCGAGGCGCGCGCTTTTCTGAAGGCCGAACCCAATTTCGACACCGACCCCTTTCAAATGACCGATATGCAGGCCGCGGTCGAGCGCATCCGTTATGCATTAGAGCGTAACGAACCGGTCGCCATCTACGGCGATTACGACGTGGACGGCGTCACATCCACCGCGCTGTTGGTGGATGTGCTGAACGCCCTTGGCGGGGAAGCCCGCGGCTATATTCCCAATCGATTCGACGAGGGCTATGGCCTGAACAACGAGGCCTTGTCCCAACTAAAGGACGACGGCGTCAAACTGGTCATCACAGTGGATTGCGGCATCCGCTCTCCGGACGAAACGCTGCATGCCCGGACCATCGGCCTGGATCTCATTATCACCGACCATCACCACCCCTCGGAAGGTCCCCTTCCCCCTGCCCTGGCCGTCATCAATCCTAAACAACCAGGGGACGTCTACCCTGATAAAGACCTGGCGGGTGTGGGGATCGCCTACAAACTGGCGGAAGCGTTGGTTCAGAGACTTGGGACCTTAGTCGTTAGACTGGAGAGTCTGTTAGATTTAGTCGCCTTGGGGACAGTTGCGGATTTGGCTCCTCTGGTAGGCGAGAACCGCTTTCTCGTCCGCAGGGGATTGCGCCAGATGCGCGAAACGACCCGGCAAGGGCTTTTCTCATTGGCTGCTGTCTCTGAATTGAACCTCGCGAAAATCAATGCCACCGACATCGGTTTCCGGCTCGGACCGCGCCTGAATGCAGCCGGTCGGTTAGACGAAGCACTTGCAGCCTACGAATTGCTGACTACCAAAGACGTCTTTCGCGCCGGGCAATTGGCCCAGCAACTGGACGTGCAGAACCGCGAACGGCAGCGCATCACACGTGAAATGCAGGCGCAAGCCGAAGCGCTGGCCCTGGCCGATGAAACCGACGCTTTCCTGCTCTTCGCCGCGCATGAAGATTTCAACGCGGGCGTGGTCGGGCTGGCCGCTTCGCGCCTGACGGAAATCTACTACCGACCGTCCATCGTGGCCCACATCGACACTGAAACTACGCGCGGCTCGTGTCGTTCCATCCCCGAGTTCCACATCACCGATGCGCTCGACCAATGCGCGGATATCCTCGTCCGGCACGGTGGTCACGCCGCCGCGGCTGGGTTCACCGTCGAGAACAGCAAGTTGAACGAACTGGTTTCGCGCTTGAAAGCCATCGCAAAAGAGCAACTCAGCCAGCAGGATTTGCGTCCTACGTTGACCGCAGATGCCGAAATCCCGCTTACCGAAGTGCGACCTGACCTGCTCGATAATCTCAAATACCTGGAACCGACCGGCTACGGCAACCCCGACGCGGTCTTTGTGGCACGGGATGTAAGGGTAAAGTCCGCGCGTACCGTCGGTGCAGAAGGCAAGCATTTGAAAATGACGCTCGAAGATGAGAGCAGTATGACCCACGACGCAATTGGCTTCCGCCTCGGGCAGCTCCAGCCGGAATTGCCTGAGCGCGTGGATCTGATGTTCACCTACGAGATCAACGAGTTCAACGGGCGGGTGAACTATCAGTTGAATTTGAAGGATGTGAAAGCAGCGGGGGTTCCGGATTAACTCTCGAACCTGACAGGTTTCCAAAACCGGTCAGGTTTTTGCCTCATGGTCCCCACCTGGGCTGGTAATCGCAATAGTCGTTGTTCGTCAGGCGGCGCAGGTCGCTGCCGTCCGTGCGGATGATGTAAATCTCGCAGCCGTGGTCATCACCATAGTTATCGAAATAGGCGGTGAAGGCCACCCACTTGCTATCCGGGGAAAAACTCGGTCCCTGGCTGTTGCCGCCGGCCGGGGTTAGCTGCCGCGCCCCGGAACCGTCGGCGTTCATGATGTACAGCTCGCGATGCCAGGATTCCCCAGAATAGGTGACAATGTACTGTCCATCCGGCGACCAGTCGCTGCGCCCGCGGATGGCTGGCAGGTTGCTGACCTGGCGTAAATTTTTCCCGTCGTCCCTCATCATAAATAATTGAACCGGACCATTCCTGGCTGATGCAAATAGGATTTGTTTGCCATCCGGCGACCAGGTCGGATCCCAACCCTCGACAAACGGGATATTGTTTGGATTGTTCCCGTTCTTTTCCATGGTCACAATCTGGTATTTGCCAGAATTGGGCGCCCAGCGGGTATAGACAATATGCTGACCATCGGGAGAATACTCCGGGGCGGTTAAAACGCCGTCGCGGTTCGTCAGACGGTCTACACTGCCATCTTCAAGGTCATAAGAGTAAATCTCGTATACGTTCTTTTCTCGAAATGCGGAGTACAGCACCCTACGCCCATCCGGTGACAAAGACGGATAAAAGTGACGGATGTTATCTTCGCTTGTCAGGCGGCGGTAGCCTGTCCCGTCCGCGTTCATGATGCAGATTTGTTCCGCAGCTTGATATTTATAAATCTGGCAGGTAAAGACGATGTGACCGGTAGGCCCGTCCTGCGCGGAGATGGTGGGCACACCCGTTGCGCCAACTGATGAGGGGGCAGGTTCTACGGGGGGTTCTGAAAAATTGAAGGCAGAAGTCGCTGTCGGTATAACCGGCGCGGGAGAGAACGCCGAAACAGGGGTGGAAGCTGACAGCGTGGCAAACAGGTCGATGGTCGGGGGAGAAGCGGGCGAAACCATCCGTCCCAGACCTGAAACCAGAAAAACAACTAATAACAAAAAGCCGCAGAAAAAGACCAGTCCTGCGGCGATCCAGAGAGTGCGGTTGTTCGTGGTCATTCGCTAATAGCCTTTCAGCCACCTTCGATTGTAACCCGTCCGTAGCGATAATAGGCGGCGCAAGCACCCTCGGAGGAAACCATGGTTGCGCCAAGCGGATGTTCAGGCGTGCATTTGCCTCCAAACGCCGAGCACTCATGCGGCTTCTTGAGGCCTTGCAGGATTTGACCGGCAATGCACAACGGCGATTCTTCCGCCGTGATGGTCTCGACTTGGAAGCGCTTTTCTGCATCGAACGCATCGAACTCGGCCCGGAGCTGCCAGCCGCTCATTGGAATGACGCCGATGCCACGCCACTTCCGGTCACATTCTTTGAAAATGGTGTCAATCATCTTCTGGGCAGGCTGGTTGCCTTCGAAGGTGACCGCGCGCTGGTAGGCATTGAACGCTTCGGCCTTGCCAGCTTCGAGCAAACGGACTGTTTCCAAAATGCCCTGCACGATGTCAAGCGGTTCGAATCCGGTGACCACCATCGGTGCCTTGAATTGCTCCACCAACGGCGGGTACTCGTGATAGCCCATCACCGCGCAGACGTGGCCCGCTAGCAGAAAGGCCTGCACGCGATTGGTCGGTGAGCCCAGAATGGTTGAAACTGCAGGCGGTACGCGTACGTGTGAAACCAGGATCGAATAGTTCGTCAGACCGAGATTCTTGGCCTGCACCACGCTCATCACATTGGGCGGCGCGGTGGTTTCGAAGCCAATCGCAAAGAAGACCACCTGCTTATCGGGATTCGTCTTCGCCAGTTTGACCGCGTCCAACGGCGAATAGACCACGCGCACATCCCCGCCCTGCGCCTTGACCGAGAACAGATCGCGGGTAGAGCCAGGCACACGCAACATATCGCCATAGGAGCAAAAGATCACGTCCGGGCGGGAGGCGATCTCCAACGCTTTATCAATCAACTCAAGCGGAGTGACACAGACCGGGCAACCCGGTCCATGTACCAACTCGATTTCCGGCGGCAGCAACTGGTCGATACCATGCCGGACAATGGCATGCGTTTGCCCACCGCAAATCTCCATGATGGTCCACGGGCGCGTCACGCTGCGGCGGATCTCTGCGATCACACCCTTCACCAGTGCCGCGTCCCGGTACTCAGTGACGTATTTCATGCAGGTGCAGTCCCAGTTTCAGGGCCAAGTTCTTCCTCAAAATTGGTGATTTGCTTCAGCAGGTCAAGAGTTTCCATCGCCTCATGCTCGCTCAACAAGCTGATGGCAAACCCGACATGGATGACACAATAATCCCCCACTTTGGCTTCGGGCACATAATCCAGGCAGGCTTCGCGGAAAATCCCGCCAAAATCGACCTTGGCCATCTGCAGTCCGTCGCTTTCCTTGATCTCAACAATCTTACCCGGTACAGCTAAACACATGGATACCTCCACACAGATTGATGTCACTGCGAGGAACGAAGCAGTCTCCTGTTGCAAGGGGATTGCTTCGCTCCCTGCGGTCGTTCGCAATGACATAGTTGTTATTAAGCGTTCATCTTTGCCGCCGCAATGGCTGCCTGCCCAAGCGACAAACCGCCATCGTTCGTAGGCACTTGATGATGTATGTATACAACAAAACCGTTCACTTGCAAAAGTGACAAAGTTCGTCGCAATAGGGTGATATTCTGCCAGACTCCACCAGATAGAGCGACATGTTCCAAGTCTCTGGCTATACGCAAACTTTGACAAATTTCGAGCGCCAACTGCGACAGACCATTGTGGAATTTAGCTGATATGGTCGGGATAGGGATACCTGCCAACACGTCCGCAATCAAAGCCTCCACGGCGCTTCGAACTACAATTTGTGTCTGCTCCCGTTTAAACAGATAACACCCATCTTCATCGGGATCCGCCAAGGCTTCGAACTCGATGGCCGCTTGCGCTTCATAATTGACTGACTGGCGCACGCCCGCCAGCGCCGCCGCCACATCGAACAGGCGTCCCATACTGGAGGTCTTTGGGGTATTGATTTTCTTCTCCAATTGTGTTTTGAGCAGGGTACGATCCTCAGCACAGAATTCAGCCACAGGAGCAAGACGGTCATCCCACTCCATCCCCAGCGACCAGAGCATAGCCAATGCGGTACGAGCAGGTTTTTTGATGGCCGCGTCCCCGCCGGGCAGCGGAAAATACTCCAGATGGTATGCGCGCTCATAAGATTTGTAATCAGCCACCAGCACTTCCCCGCCCCAGATGGCGCCGTCCTCGCCGTAGCCAGTGCCATCGAAAGCCAGGCCAATGACAGGCTGCAAGCCGTCCAATCCGTGCTCGGCCATACACGCGGCGATGTGGGCATGGTGGTGTTGAATGTTGAAGGTTGGCAGGTTTTCACGTTGAGCACGTCTCATTGCATAGCGAGTTGACAAATAGTTGGGGTGCATATCACACGCAATTGCTTCAGGCTTAACTCGGAATAATTTCTCAAAATGCTCAATCCCCTGCTCAAAAGATTGCAAGGTTTCGTAGTTTTCCATGTCACCGATGTGGTGACTTAAAAAAGCGTAGTTCTTATTAGTAAGGCAAAAGGTATTTTTGAGTTCAGGGCCAACAGCAAGCAATGGAGGCACATCCCAGGGAAGTTTGACGGGGAAGGGAGAATAGCCGCGGCTACGCCGTAGTGGATAAGTAATCAGTGACCAGCGGTCAGTATCCAGTTTTTCATTCGCGACTACCCGAACTACTGAGTCATCACACCGAATATAAATATCCCGGTCGTGCATCAGGAAGGCATCAGCCAGGGGGACAAGTCGTGTGCGGGCTTCATCGTTGTCGGTGGCGATGGGTTCCTCGGAAAGATTCCCACTGGTCATTACCAGGACAGTGGACGGTGGACGGTGGATGGTTTCATGAGTATCGTCCACGGTCAACGGTCCACGGTCGAGAACAAGATAATGTAACGGCGTGTAAGGCAACATTACGCCCAGCGTATCCTGTCCAGGAGCACATTCTTTAGCAATAGGCGATTCGGGTTTTCGTTGTAGCAATACGATGGGTCGCGCACCTGAAAGAAGCAATTCGCGCTCAGTTCCATCTACGAAGCAATGCTGCTCAATTGTTTCCATATCAGGCATCATCAGCGCAAAGGGTTTGTCCACGCGTAGTTTACGGCGGCGGAGTTCGCTCACGGCTGCGGGATTGGTGGCATCGCAAGCGAGGTGGAAGCCACCGAGGCCTTTGATTGCCAAGATTTTGCCATCTGCCAGCATGTTGCGGGTTTCTAGAATGGCAGGATCGCCCACCAGAGATGACGATGGACGGTGGACGGTGGACGATGATGCATCGTTTACAGTCTGCGGTCTATCGTCTGCAGTCTGCTCCAACCAGACCTGCGGCCCACAAACAGGACAGGCAACCGGCTGGGCATGGAAGCGCCGGTCCAGCGGATCGGTGTATTCTTTCTCGCAATCGGGACACATGGCAAAGGGCGCCATGTTCGTTTTGGGACGATCGTAGGGGATGTCTTTAATGATGGTGAAACGCGGTCCGCAGTTGGTGCAGTTGATGAAGGGATAGCGATAACGGCGGTCGGACGGGTTGAAGAGTTCGCGCAGGCAGTCAGGGCAGATGCTGACATCGGGCGAGATAGGCTGAAAGGCGCCTTCCACGGCTTCAGAGTGGAGGATGTCAAAGGTGTGGAAGCCGTTTGGAGCCTGGAAAGAAGCGGTCAACTCGTCTATTCGGGAGAGCAGCGGCGCTTCGTCCCGCAATGACTGGACGAAGGCGTCCAACACATCCTGCTCACCATCCACTTCGATGTCCACCCCCGCAGACGTATTTCGCACCCAACCATTCAATGCAAAGCGTTTAGCCAGACCGTAAACAAACGGGCGGAAGCCAACCCCCTGTACAATACCGGTGATGTGGATGCGAGCACCGCGCAACTCACCCATATGGGCGTGCGGACTTAAGTCCGCGCTCCGTTGAGCAACCAGTCGATCCAGGCATCCAGGCCTTCACCGGTGCGACAGGAAAGCGGGAATGTCACCAGCCCGGGATTGAGGGCCTCGACGCCCTTTCGGAAGTAATCCATTTTGAAGTCGATGTAGGGTAACAAGTCGATCTTGTTAATGACCAGGGCGTCCACGCCGCGATACATGCCAGGATACTTGTAAGGTTTGTCGTCGCCCTCCGGGATGGAAGCCACCAGCACAGACTTGTGTGTGCCTAGGGTAAAACTGGCCGGGCAGACCAGATTGCCGACGTTTTCGACCAGCAGCATATCGACGCTGGAGAGGTCGATCTGGCCCAGCGCCTGGTGCAGCATGACGGCGTCGAGGTGGCATTCGCCACCGGTGTTAATTTGCACAGCCACAGCTGCGCCCGCCGCGGCGGCGCGGTCGGCATCAATGGAGGTAGCGATGTCGCCATCCACAACGGCCACACGCAATTTTTCAGCCAGGCGCGGCAGGGTTTGCTCAATCAGGGAGGTCTTGCCTGCGCCGGGGGAGGCCATCAGGTTGACGGAAAATACCCCGGCGGCATCAAGCTTAGATTTATTTTCTTCGGCCAACTTGTCATTGGCGGAGAGGATGCGTTCGACGACAGGGATTCTTTCAGGCATAGCACCTCTAATTCTAACTTCAAATTACAGATATGTCATTGCGATCCTCGAAAGGGGCGTGGCAATCTCACATACACAGGTTATTTGAGATTGCTTCGGTCGCTGCGCTCCCTCGCAATGACATCAAATCTTACTCCACATCAATCGCTTCGAGGGAGAACTCCTCGCCCGCGATGATCTTAACGCCGACAGCGCCACAGTTAGGACATTTAAACTCGGCAGTATCGTTGGGATGATATTTCTCAAAACAAGCCATACATTGGAACTCCGTCGGAACGATTCGAAAATGCAGCCTGGCGCCTTCGGCGATGGTGTCTTTGGCAATTATGTCCCAATAAAACTGAATGGACTCATCCACCAGCTTGGACAGTTCGCCCATGACGATGTGTAGATCCGTGATGCGTTTGGCTTCCGCTTTTTGGGCGTGTTTGAGGGCAATATCAAGGATAGATTGCGTAACGGGGAGTTCGTGCATGGGGGGATTATACCTGTTAAGACGGTGTCCCCGCTGGAGAAAGCGGGGACACCTAACCCAAATAAGGAGCCTGCAACCAGGCTTTTACAAATCGCCCAAGACAATGCTTTGCTTTTGCACCTGCTCGATCAAAACCATCCGTACTAAATCACATACTTCACCAATTTTTTCATTCGTGATTTGGTAAATCATTTCATTTCCGCGCCGGGCTCCAATCACAACTCCGACTGAACGAAGCACAGACAGATGGCGAGATACGACTGACTGAGGACAGTCCAGTCCATGCATAATCTCGCTGACCGTCATAGGACGCTCACGCAAATTGTGCAAGATTTGCAAACGCGTGGCATTGCCCATTGCCTTGCAAAACTCCGCTTGAATTTTAAAGATCGAGTCCTCCATAATATTTTTATCCCTGGTTCCTCTGGCGCGAAAAATGACGTTCCATGGGTTGGTCTCGCACATCCGAGGGGCAAAGCACCAGCAGCACGCGTGATTGATTTTCATCGGCATTCTTCCAGCGATGCGGCAAATAGGCTTCGAAGAACAGGCTGTCGCCCGGCTCCAGGATATATGCCTCGGTGTCAATGATGTAGGCGACGCGCCCAGCCAGGCAATAGACAAACTCCCGACCGGTATGCACAATGGGATTCACCCCGCTATCGGCCTTCGCTTCGAGCGTGACGATGAGCGGCTCGGCCCCAAAACGCGACATTCCGGCCCCCAGGTCTTCCATCATCCCATGCGCAAAGACAGCCTGTGGACGCTCTCTATTTTTCTGGTGTACGACGGTTTTGCCCTCCCGCGCAGTTTCGAAAAATTCGGTAACCGGCACCCCTAAACCTTGCGCCAACTGTTGCAAGGTGCTGACGCTGGGCGATGTCTTCCCATTCTCGATCAGGCTGAGCGTGTTGACATTCAAGCCGCTCATCTCGGCCAGCGCGCGGATGGACAGTCCTGCGCCCGCCCGCAGCATACGCAAACGCGCGCCGACGTTATTGGCTTCATCGGCTTGCGGGCTTTTCGTGGTGAATGCTTCAGAGCGAAGTTGTTCGGGCATACAAATCTCTGTACCGAAAATCAACCAATATTATAGTTGATTTTTCGAATATTGCAATATTTTGCTTCAATGAATTGGTTATAAATACTACCAAACCCACTCTGTTTTTATGAACGATCTAGTATATTATTTCAGCCTCCTCTTCGCAACCAGGCTACCAATTGCGTAATCCCCAAGGTAGCAATCAGGGTCAACAAGACCACCCATTCGAAGGTGAATTCCAGACGTACTAGCATGGGGATGCTCGCCAGGGCCACTCCTATCAATGCAACGATCGTCACACGGGCCAGGTGACGCCGCTCGAGGTCGCGCAGGTCATCGGTCCGGGCCGCGAAGCGCAAACGGCGCATGAACTCGGTCAAGTCCCAGGCCAGCAATCCACCCAACGCGCCGGAGATCATCCAGCCGGGTGAAAGTTCGATCCACAGACCGAATCCGGCCAATGCCACTGAGAGCAGGAGAGCGATAGCTGAGAACCACGTCCAGCGCTTATAGCCTGCAAACAACCAGAGCGCGGCGAAGACCATCACGTAGCGGGCAAGCATGCCGAAACCCGCGGCATTGTAAGCATAGGCCAATGAGCCGGTGCTCATCAAGACGCTGAACACAAACGCAAACAGGGTCATAACTGTCCCCCAATGGCGCGCAGCAAGGCGGGCGGACGCCCAAGCTGGCGTTTCACAACCTGGTCGAACGGCTGGGAGACATTCCAGTCCAGCACCTGGATACCAGCGCGCTGAAGTTTGTGGATGAGTAAATTCCGTTCCATTCGGAGCAGACGAGCCGCCTGGTCGACCGATTCGCTCTTCGGCAAATAGCTCAACTCGAAGGCGACTGGGTCTGGGCTGATGACCATCACCTGGTAGCCGCGCGCGCGCAATTGCACCAGGACCTTGACATCCTCTGCGTCCAATGGGCTGACCAATATGATCTGTGAGTGCGTTGGAAAAAGCCGGGCCGGGATATATTCCAACTCAGAAAAGACCGTACTGCTGCCAACTTGGGCATGCGTCAAAGCCTGCAAAATACGCTCGCGCTGGAACTTCCCATATCCCGGAAACGTCCATTGCAAAAAACGGCCGTAATTGAGCAGTCCCACACGGTTGCCCTGCGAAAGCAGCACATCGGCCAGCGCCGCAGCCGCCAGGACCGAATATTCGAACAGAGAGTGACCCTTATCGAAAATATTGGTCTTCAAGCGGCCATCCAGAATAATACCGACATCTGCCACGCGTTCCTGCTCGAACTCATTGGAGAACATACTAAAGGCATGCCGCGCACTGGCACGCCAGTTGATCCAACGCGGAGAGTCGCCGGCCTGGTACTCCCGCAACCCAAAGAACTCCACGCCGTGTCCGCCTACACGCGCCGGGATGTTACCCGAATACACGCGGGTCTTGCGCGTACGGATGGTAATCTGCTTCAAACGCAACACTGAGGGCAGGATGAAAAGCTGCCCAGGCGTTGGGATCGTCTCCTCGCGCTTGATCAGACCGAAATGGTCGCGCGCTTCGACGCGCAGCCCGGGAAACGGATAGTATCCGCGTGGGCCACTGGCCGTGTATGCCAGAGTAATGGTCTGGCCTTTTGCCAGGTGCACTAGATGTCGCGCTGAACCCTCCAGGATTTTCAAGCGAGATGACAATTTATCCGTGATGAGAACATCTTCAAGGGTTGCGCCGGCATTGGTTATCCGCAAAGTAACCCGGACAGGCATATCCGCCCCGGTACGCTCCAGGCTCAATTTGCGCTCTACGCTCAGGTTGATTTCCTGAGGAGCGCGCAACAAGCCGCTCAATAAGTAGATCACCAGCGGAATGGACAAAGTAAGGATGTCCCCATGTAAAGTAAGCAATCCAAACACAATCAATCCATAGGCGAGCAGACTGAGCAACAAGGAGCGAAACATCGATCAGTCAATCACCGGAACGGGGACTTTCGCGAAGGCATCCTTGATCACATCGTCGCTGATCTTTTGTGCCATCCAGTATTCCGGTTGCAAAATCAGGCGATGGATCAGGACAGGCGTGGCAAAATGCTTGATGTCGTCAGGGGTAACATATTCCCGGCCTTCCAGAGCGGCATGCGCGCGGGCCATCTTCAAAAATGCCAGCGAACCGCGTGGGCTGGCGCCCACCGCCACACGGCGGTCTTGCCTGGTTTCATATACCAGTTTGGCAATATACTCTTCCAAATCGTTATGCACATGCACGCTCTCTACCAACTGGCGCATCTCCATCAACTGTTTGGCATCCGTCACCTTGCTCAAAACAGCCTCGTCCTGGCGGCGTTCGCGACGGCGGCGCAATATTTCCTTTTCTTCGTCCACATTCGGATAACCCACTGTCAGTTTCAGCATAAAGCGGTCCAGTTGCGCTTCCGGCAACGGAAATGTCCCCTCATATTCGATCGGATTCTGGGTTGCCAGCACCAGGAACGGTTCCGGCAAGGGCAAGGTCTCCCCTTCTAGCGTTACCTGTCCCTCCTGCATGGCTTCGAGCAAAGCGGATTGGGTCTTGGGCGAGGCGCGGTTGATCTCGTCAGCCAGGATGATATTGGCAAAGATCGGTCCTTTACGTAGTTCGAACTTGTTCTGGTTGCGGTTGAAAACGTAGCCACCCGTAATGTCACCCGGGAGCAGGTCCGGGGTGAATTGGATGCGCCTGAAGTCCAGTCCCAGCGCAGTGGCAAAACTGCGCGCAATCAGGGTCTTTCCCAGCCCTGGGAAGTCCTCCAATAGCACATGCCCGCCTGACAGCATGGCAGCCATAATCATCTCCAGCAGGCTGCGTTTGCCCACAATCGCACGTTCAACCTCGGCCACTACTTGCTTGCTCAATTTCGATACATCTTGGGATTCAATCACGGTGGTTCTCCATTTGGGATTCAAGATACGCGATCACCTGGTTCAAATCAAGGTCAAAGGGAGTTTCAAGCGGACGTGAAAAGCGCCTCTGGCGAGGGAAATCAGCGAACGTGCGCGTCAACCCGGACTCCAGATATGCTGCCACTTCATCGGGCGGATTCCAGTCTCGACCCTTCAGCGGGTTATTCGGCGCATCGGCCTGTCCATTGCGGAGGGACAGGATAGAGCGCGCCAGCCTACCCATCCGATTTGCGATCAGCCACTTGTAGTACACGCCTTCCTTGCCTGTTCGTGAGATTTGCCTTGCGGTTGCCTCCAAAGGTCCCAGTGAAGGGTTGGATTCTTCTTCAATAAGCTCCTTATCGCGGTCCTTGCCGTAGAGACTGCCAAAGGCCATCAAAGTGACGCCAACCACCAACAAAACCCAATAAACTAATTGTGCAACTGACTGGTAAAGTATATTAACTCCCCACCACAAATATGAAACAGGCACAAACAATACTGAACGAACGATGTCCTGTAGATAATATGCCATCGCAGCCGCTACCAGGAAAGACACCCCTAACAAAACCAACTGACGACGGTTCATGCTTGTGCCCCTACTGCGTGCAATATCGCCGTCAAGCATGTAACCGCTTCGTTTACATCTTCCCGGCTGGACTTTCGTCCACCATAACGCGCCTTTTCGAACAAGCGGGTCAGGCGGCGGACCGGGTCAGATGGCAAGCCAGCTTGTTCCAGGCGAGAGGCAAATTCCTGCGGGGTCATCCCCTGCTGGCGATGGAGTCCGCGCTCTTGGCCAAGGGCATCACTCATGCGCACATAACACTGGATGACCGTATCGTCCCAATCACGCCCGGCTGACAGGTCCTTCAACGCAGAACGGGCAGCGCGCGCCAAGTTTTGTAGTTGGTGCTTTGGAGGCCGGAGGAAACGATACAGCCAAAACCCAAACCCAGCAAAAAATAAGACAACCATCAAACTTACTACATAAATCAGCCAGGAGGGCACGACAGGCGGCGTATATGGCGGCGGCGTGACAACCACCTCCGGGGCCTGCTCCATCCCGGCAACCTGGGGATCAACTTCAAATATCCCTTCCGGCCGGAATTTGGTTATCGCATAATAAATTACCCAGGCTGTCAGGCCGACACGCAGGATCGTTTTGATCATACGTTTGCGCGCTTCGGGTGAAAGCATGGCAAGCATTAATACGAACAAAACCAGGAACCCGCCGACCAGCATAAGCGCTTCACCCAGGGTCAACGATCCGACATTATCGACAAAATCATTAAACCCAGAAAAGACGTTTGGCCGGTTGCCATCATCTGTGAAAAACACCTTTGCAGGTTTGAGTTCCACGCTCTGCAAGCTGGCTGCCAACAAAACCAGCATAAGTACGCCAAGGCCAGCCAAAACGATGACAAAAATCCTCTTGAGCTTCGGATTCAGTATGGGAAATTTCATCTGCGCGATTATTTTACATCAAAGGGCGGAGTGAGTTCAACCCTGTCAGTATAAATCATATTTTTCACAGTTTCGACATTCTACAGAAGGGTTTTCGGGAAATCCTATATTCATAGCCTCCATCTTGAGGGTTGATCCGGAATTTTCACCACTAAGACACAGAGACACGGGGCTTTTTTTCTCAGTGCCTTCGTGTCTTTGTGGTTAATGCCTTTCAGAGGTGATCAACACTGGACGGGGAGGCTACTCGAATTTTCTTGTAAAACAAACCGGAAAAACGACTATGCTATCCTCGGTTCTCCAGGATTTCCCGTGAAAGGGTGCCGGATTTGGGGGTGCGAGCGTGCGTACGCACGCTCGCACCCCCAAATCCGGGTATCTACCGCGGAAATTCCCAAAGAGCCCTATCCTCTACAGGATGTTATCCTCTACAGGATGTTATACTCTAACGATGCGCGGAGTATCTGTCAAAGCTTCCGACTGTGCAGAGGCCATCCACCCGGCGGCCATCAAAGGAATGGAGTTATTCAACGCCGGGGAATACTGGCTGGCGCACGAACACCTGGAAGAAGCCTGGAAGGAAGAAAGCGGAGCCGTGCGCGAACTCTACCGCGCCATTTTGCAAACTGCGGTAATTTACCTGCACATCACGCGCGCCAACTATAGCGGCGCGATCAAGGTGTATGGGCGAGTCCAGAAATGGATCACCCCTTGGCCGGATGTCTGCCGCGGTATCGAAATCGGTCAACTGCGTGATGACCTGGAAACCGTCATCGCAGAAGTCAAGCGCCTCGGGCCGGACCGCTTGGCCGGTTTCGACCGCTCTCTTTTTAAACCAGTGCGATGGAGATGAGCGAATCAACTTCCCATCCTGATCCCAAGCAAGAGCAGGTACAAAAATCCGAGCATAAATACATCTGTGACCGCTGCAGACATGAGATGCACGAAAGGAACTGCAAGGTAATCTGTCCCAATTGTGGGAATCGCTTTGATTGCTCGGATTTGAATATTTATTTTGATTAAGTGAACCTAAATCCGAAGGATCCTCACCGGCTAGCCAGCGAAGCAGAGATCTTGGCACTGATACCAGAGCTGAAGCCACCCGGATAGGATTTTGAGCTTTCCCTAAAAGAAAAAATTCGACTCCGCCGAAGATCGGCAGGCGGAGATAGTGGGCATTAAGCAGAGTATGAAAAACAGCCACGAAAAGAACTGTTTGCATGGCCGTTTGATCTCCAAAATCTGATTCGATGTCTATTTTCGCCAATTTCGCTCTTAAGCCTTGGACGTTTACATTAATCGGTGGCTGGCGCTTTGATGTAAGATCATATTGTTTAATTTGAGTTAGTTATTCATGCGATATTCGTTCTACGCGAGACTTAAATATATTGACAAATGGGCTATTGCTGGAATTTTGAATACTTTTTTCATAAAATACCATTGCTTGCTTTATTTGCCCTTTGCTTTCAAGAAGAAAACCTATCAATAAATCTAAAACAGGAAGTTTGACATTGTTCTTGCTAGACTTTGTGAGTACCAATTCTAATCCTGTTGTGTTGTTTATTACTGCACATGAATGACCTGCCACTACATACCCCCAAGAATGACTTGGATATTTATCTATAAACTCGTTCAACTTATCAAATGCGACCTGATGCTCACCCATCAAGTGTAATGATGCTAACGCATAAAATTCAGACATGTTTTCCAATGAAGTAAGAGTAAAGGCGAGAGCATACATTTGTAGGGCTGTTCTGATTAAACCTTCTTTATGCAAAGAAACTGCTGCGTCTAAGCAAAAATTGTAATCCCACTTTATATTGGTGGCTAAATAATCTTGAACATTACGCTCACGTTGATAGGTGTCAAGTAGCGTTTCGCAAGACCCTAAAAAATCATCTTCAGTTTGCCCCTTGTGAAAAAAAGTAGGCTGAGTTGCGCTTACAAGTCTGTTAAGGTTGCGCTGAGGAGAGTCTTCAGCAGTTTCGATATTTTGTAGCGCTACCCTGAAAAAATCTGGCGAAAACTCCTGCAATAATTGGATTGATTGCAATAACAATCCCTTTTTGGATAGCGAATATAACAGTAGACTCATTATGGTTAGTTTTTCATCTGAAAATATTTCCATTAAATTTTGCTGGATAATGAAATCTATAGTTGCTGAATAATTTCCAACCATATTGAGAGAATTCATAATCAATATAGCCGAATCAATTGTAGGCTTCAATTTGAAACTTGAAAAAGAATACTTGATCGATGATTGGTGAGATTGCCAATCGACAATTGTTGATATCTTTAACTCTTTTTCTATTACAAAATCAATACATCCACCAAAGTTAAGTTTATAGTATATCTCTCCCAACTTAAGCAAATAGTCTGCGTTCCCCAAATTGGAGGAAAGATTTTTTCGCATTTTTTGCAATTCAACGAGATTTTCGTTATTCATGAATTTCTATATCCTACACTTTTGTAATTTTGATGTGCATTAGCCAGCCAACTCGGTGTTTACCCGCCATTGATACGCTGGACTTAATGCGTCAAATACCCTTTGAGTTTTGCGTATTATTAGGACAATGGATACAATGCGTCTAATTCCGTTCGAATTTGTGCTGTATTGGAATCAAGTAAGAGCTTAAGTTCCAATCGTAGCACCACATACATTGCACTTTCTGTACTTTGAGTTTATTCTAGTGGTAAGACTTTTCATACCTTGTGAATCGTAACAAGCAGTGCAATACAATCGGCTATCATCACCATCAAAATAATAACACCCCCATTTAATATCCGGTTTTTCTTTGGTGGACAGTTGATGCTTCAAAACCGCGTTTTCTTCTTTAAGAGCAATAATTTGTTCTTTTAGAGTAGCAGCCGCAAGTTTTGCATCAGCTAATTCATTATGCAAATCGGCAAGAATATTTTTAAATTCCGCTTCTCTAATGTTTTTTGAAATCTTCATTAGGCGATCTAACAAAAGCATAGAGTTATTTATGGTTAAGATTAAGTCCATGTAGTCTCCTGTTTTTTATATTTTTATAAATCATTGAAATTTTCTTGCAACCGCAGCCAGCTGTCCGCGTGCGCTCACGTATGATGGCAAGTCATCATTTTTCCCGGAATAGACAGAACTGCCTATTAGAACACATTATCAGCCAGTTTTCTTTCTGTGGAACCTTCTCCTAATTCCGATAGGATTACATCAAAATATCTACCATCTTTGAAAAACCTTGCTTGCACTGTTCCATCTACAACAATTTCTTTGGAGCCATCTTCAAACCTTTCGATGTTATGGACAGAAGACAGTTTATCTAACATCAAATTGAATTTTGCAGAAACCCTCTTTCCTGTAGATAAGGAACACAATTCTTCATAACAACCAGGATGCCAGAAACCGAAGCGCACTTCCCCAAATTGAACAACTTCTCGATTTTGATTCCATACAGTTGGCGACATTCTCCAATAGACAAGCTGAATATCAGTTCCATGTTTTATAAGAGTTTTCACTGGAATATATGGATATTCCATATAAAAGGCTTGACCATTTTTATTGTGGAGAGCAATGGCTATAAGAAGTTCATCTTCAGACGAGAAACACTTGCTAAGAGACTGAAGTTTCTCAGGATGCAAAAGTTGAAATTCTGGATCAGAAATAAAGCCTTTTTTCATAGCCCACTGGCGTATTACGTTGGGATCAAGAAGCAAATCACCTGGCAGAAGTTCAGTACCTGAGAAAAATACAAAACCGCTGATTTTTAGAGAGTTAGTGTTCATTATGTTAGTGAATTTCTTATCACGAATGAAATGAGCTAACTAGTGTTGATGCGGATTACACATACCTTATGGACGTAGAAAATTAAAAACAGATTAGAATTAGTTTAGCATATTTTCAAAGAATAGGGAAAGCATGGAAGAAGCCAAATTACTTGGAAAGCTGTTACCAACTCACCCTGATATTTTTCCTTTTTAGATGAAATCAGGAAAAGAAAAGATGATGAACAATCCCCCATTTTCCAACAAAATTGCGCTGGTAACCGGTTCCGGTCGCGGGATCGGGCGCGCGATTGCGCTGTATTTTGCCCAAAACGGCGCGGACGTGGTCGTCAATTTTTTCCGCAACCGCGTCCCCGCCGAAGAGACGGCCCATGAGATCGAGAAGCTCGGTCGCCGCGCCCTGCTCGTCAAGGCAGATGTAGGGGATTTAGATGATCTAAAGCGCTTGTTCGATAAAACAGAAAAAGAGTTTGGCGGATTGGACATCTTCGTCCACAACGCCGCTTCGGGCTATAACCGCCCAGTCATGGAGCAAAAGCCCAAGGGCTGGGATTGGACGATGAACATCAACGCCCGGAGTCTGCTGTTTGGGGCGCAGCAGGCCGTCCCGTTGATGGAGAGGCGCGGCGGCGGGCATATCGTCAGCATCTCAAGCGCCGGGGCGACGCGCGTCCTGCCTGATTATGTGGTCGTCGGCGCCAGCAAGGCTGCCCTGGAAGCGCTGACCCGCTACCTGGCCGTCGAGCTCGCGCCGAAGAACATCATCGTCAATGCGGTGTCGCCCGGGGTGGTCGAAACGGACGCACTGCACCATTTTGCCACGATGGGCGGACAGGAAAACATCCTGAAGAAATTCATCGAAATGGTCCCGGCGGGCAGGTTGGTCCAGCCAGAGGAAGTGGCCCAGGTAGTGGCGTTCTTGTGTACGCCCGCCGCCGCCATGATCCGTGGGCAAACGATTGTAGTCGATGGGGGTTACACGCTGCCAGTCAAAGAATAGCGTGGCGCAATTTACTGGCCAAGCACCCGAAACGTGCGCGCGACTTTATCAAACTCAGGCAGCCAGGTGTAAAAATCGTTGAAGTGTGACCCACAATCGATGATCCAGACATTGACACCATCGAAGATGGCGTATTGAGCCGCGCCAATATAAATATTGCTTAGATTGGCTTCCAGCAGTACCCGCCTGGCTTCATAGTTACCAACCTGAAATTTCTGACGATTGACGATGATGAACTCCTGTGGCCCACTTTCATATTCCCGATCAAGGAATTCATCCAGATTCCCGGCGGTCATGAGCGAAGATTCAACTGTGATATTGGCAGTGTACAGGGTCGTACCCGGTTCAGTTTGCTCGAACCAGAATACGTAAGCAGGGGGATTCTCTTCTAGACTCCTGGCCAAATCCTCATAGCCCAGGTCTTTGTAAAATTCGATGCGATCCTGCCGTTCCTGTTCCACGTCGACGGTCTGGAATTGCGGGGGCGCCCAAAGTTCAATGATTGCGGTGGTGTACTGATTCCAACCGGGTGGAATTAATTCTTCATAAGGAATAAGTGTGGTGGTCGGCACTAAGGTTGGAGTTTCGGTCAGATAGGGCGTGAAGGTTGGTTCTGGCGTTGAGCTAGGCAAAGCGGAAGGAAAAATCGAAAATCCGCCTCCGCTGGCAGCGCCACTGACAAAGACAAATCCCCCGGCGAGCGTCCCGCAGAGCATACAAGCCAGGCAACTCAAAACAAGAAGTTGTACAACTGTCAGACCGAAGTAACGTTTTGCTCTTTTCCTGCTCATCGCAAATTTCACCGCTATCTACATCATTTCTAATTGCTCTCGTCGCCGTCCCCGGCGGCGAGACGCCGCCTAGAGCTAAGCGAATTGATTGATTTTTGCAAGAAATCTATTATTTCTGGATCAGGATCGCTCGCGCGGGCGCGCCGTCTGAGCCGAGCAATTTGAGCGGCAGACAATACAAATCATAAAAGCCGCGCGGCACAGCGGACAAATCCAACCCCTCTACGACCAAAACCCCCGCTCGCAACAAGACCGTATGAGTTGGGACCGAATCTCCATAAGGGGCAACTGACAGATAGTCCACGCCTACGAGTTGAATGCCGCGATCCACAAGCCAACGCGCGCCATCTTCCGCGACGGCGACGAAATCTTCCTGGAAGTCTTTCTCGCCGCGCGACCAGAAGCGGGAATTGCTCGTCCCAAACAAGATCCGCGTGATGTTTGCGGGCAATGATATCCCTTTCAAGGCTTCGGCCGTGATGGATTCCACGCCGTCGGGCAGCTGGGTCACATAGCACGGACCGGTCAACACGTCCAATGGTAATTGCTCGATGGTGCGCCCATCGTTCAGGAAATGATGCGGCGCATCAACGTGTGTGCCCGTATGTACGCCTGCACTCAAGCGCGAAACATTGGCATGTGCGCCCGCATCCATCGATTCAACCAACTCCAGTTCAATCGACGGGTCATCCGGCCAGACAGGCAGATCGGGGGAAATTGTCAAGGAGATGTCAAATATTTTCACTTTATGCTCCTGCTGGTTTCCCTGGCCCGGAGCGCCAGGACCCGGGCGATACGGCGGACAAACACCGCCTACTCAACCAGCGTAGTTTCACCAGCCACTCACTTCGAACATCTTCTCTAAAAAGGTTTTACGTTCATCCGCTCGCATCGGGCGCGGACGGGCAAAATCTTCCAGCATGGCAGTAACCAACTCGGTGCTGATATAGCGTCCATTGTAAAAGACATGCCGGTCCAGCATCTCGCGACGGGACGGGCCATCCATCTGATCGAAAAACAGGTTGCCCAACCCATAGTGGATAAAGGCGTTATCGTAAAACTCCATCGCCTGCGGAATATGCGCCTGGCTGCCGTTCACAATGGTTGCACCGGCGTCCACAATCGCGCGGAAATCCATGACGTGTTGTTCGGTGGGCACCGGTTCATAGTATTCAATATACTGGAACGTAGCAATGACGATGTATCCCCTTTCGGTCAGGTCGGCGATCTCGGCCTTCATCCACTCATAATCACCGCAGGGCGCTGCACCGGGTTCATCCTCGGTAGCCCAGGCAATGCCTGGCCCGATGGGATTACAACCGATGAAAGCAAAGCGGTTGCTGTTATGTATCAGCAGAGCTGGCTTGCGCGCATCTTCCAGGTTGGCGCCGCCGCCATAGTAAGGCCATTGACGCTCTTTGTACATTTCCAAGGTTTGCAGGGTAGCCGGCGAGCCATAATCCTGAAAGTGATTTCCGGTCAGTTCCACTACGTCGGTGCCAACAAGTTCCATCAACTCGATGTACTTTGGATTGCTACAAAACACCAGACCCTCCTGTCGTGCGTCAGGGTAAGGGCAGCCGGTATAAAACGGAATTTCATTGCTGATATGCGTGATGTCAGCGGCCTTCAATGTATCGCCGATGTTCCAGGCCGGGTAATCCAGGCCGGCAATTTCCATTCGTGTGGCTGTTGCGCGCACCATCGCTGTAACCCCCGTCATCAACACTACGCTTAGCTTGGAGGCTTCACGGTTGGTTACAGGCATCTCAAACATCCCGGCCTTGTTCCCGGTCAGCGCAAAGTCGATTTTGAGCGGATAGACTGACGCATCGAAATCATTGCGCACCGGGGACTGCTCGTCGACCGTCAACACTTTCAATTTCGGGTCGAGCGCCTCGAACGGGACGATACCCCAAGCGGGCTGGTTCTCCCACAGGGCGTCCACCAACTCATCAGCCGGAACGGTCTTAACTGCCCCCTGGCCTGCTTCGCCCCAAAGGGAGGTCAGCACGCTGAGGGTGGATTCCGCCATCCATAACGGCGAGCCGTTCAACGGTCCGGTGGATGAAGCGCTCCAGGCAGACTCGAGTTCCGCCAGCGTGACCCCATCCAAAACCGTCGGGAAGGGTGCAACGAGGGCATAAATCCAGGTGGTTACCTTGGTATCTGCTTCCGCAGCCAATCCCAATTGCAGACTGGCCAGGGAGGCGCTCCCAGAGGCTGGTAAATTCCATTCCAGCGCAGTCGTACGCAGCGCATCTGGCACAGATGGGTCAATCCATAACGGATAGGGCAAGGGCGTACTGGTTGGTGTGGTGGTCGGAGTCTGGAGGGCCGGTTGTGTGGCAGTACCAGTCGGGGCAGGGGTCGGGGAGAGACTGGGAGTGTCGGCGACAGCAGGCTGGGAAGCCGAAAAATCTCGCAACGGGATTTCCATCGAGGGCAGTTGGATACCACCCGACCCGGCGCACGAGGCCAACAGCACGGTCAGGAAAAACAACGAGAGAAATTTACGAAGCAGTTTGTGCATGGTTTATGGCGCAGGGGTGATCGTCGTGAATGGCTGCGGTAATGTCATGGGCGTGAGAGTAACCGTCGGTTGCAGGGTGGGTGTCGGGATAAGATCACCCCAGCCGCTATGATAGAAATATTCATTCAAAAAACTCGCGCGCTCCTCAGGCGTCATCAGGCGCGGACGGGAATAATCCACCAGCATGGTCGTCAGCAGTTCGACACTGAGGAGTTTACCATTGTAAATGACGTAACGGTCGATGAACTCACGACGGATGCCGAGGTAATATGGGATGTCGCCCATCTGGTCGAAGAACAGGTTACCCAACCCGTAGTGGATGAACGAATCGTTGTAGAACTCCATCATCTGGGCAAAGTGCGCCTGGCTGCCACTGACAATGGAAGCGCCCGCATCGGCCACACGATGGAAATCTTCCAACTGGTCGGGGCGGGCCTCCGGCGAATAGTATTCCTGGTGCTGGAAGGTGGAAATGACAAAATAGCCCTGTGCCTTCAAATCCTGGATCGTATCCACCAGGTACTTGTGGCTACAAGGGGCTGCACCAGGCTTGGTCTCGGTGGCGACCGGCGGCTTGCCCAGATCGACCGGGTTGCAGCCGATGAAAGCGATCTTATTGCTGTGGTTTTCCAGGGTCAAAGGCTTGCGCGCGTCTTCCAGATCTGCGCCGCCGCCGTAGTAGGCGATGTTATTCCGGTTATAGATATCAAGTGTTTCCAACATCGCACCCGGACCGTAATCGGCAAAATGGTTGCCGGTCAACTCGACCACATCCGCGCCCACGTCCTCGAGTAATTCGATATATTTCGGGTCGCTGCAAAAGACCAGTTTGGAGCGGCTGGGATTGGGGAAATCGCAACCGGTGTAAAAGGGGATTTCGTTGCTGATGTGCGTGATATCGGCGGCGCGCATGAAATCACGGATGTCACGCGCAGGATAAGTCACGCCCTTGGTCTCCATCGTGTAAGCTGTGGCGCGCACAAGCGCGGTCACACCGGTCAGGATAACGGTAGTCATTCGGGTGGGCACACGGTTTGTATTCGGGATCGCCAGGTTGAGCATGGCCGGTTCGCGGTCGAGGGCGCGCAAGGCAAACTCGGCCTTGAGAGGATAGGCAACGATGTCGAAATCCTTGTGGATGGGAGATTGCCCATCAACCGATAAGACTTTTAGCTTTGGCTCCAACTCTTCGAACGGAAGGATGCCCCAGGAAGGCCGGTTGTCCCAGAGCGCAGCTACTAATTCATCTGCTGGCGCAGTCTGCACGGCTTCAGAGGCTGACGCGCCCCACAACGCAGTAAAGGCGGCAAGCGTGGATTCCGTCATCCATAACGGCGAGCCGGCCAACGCTTCGCACTGAGCGCATTGGACATGTCCCGGTGGCGAACCGTTCCAGGCGGCTTTAAGTTCGTCCAGCGTCACCCCATCCGTAACTGTTGGGAAAGGCGCGACAAGCGCATAGATCCAGGTTGACCTGGAGGCTATCGTGGCTTCGTCCCCGGCGGAGACCAACTCCAAATGCAATGATGCCTGGCTGGGATTGGCTACGAGTGGAATACCCCAGCGATCCGATTCGGCTACGAGCGCATCCGGGACTTCGGGCGCTCGATAGAGTCCAAGCGCCATCGGTGTGGAGGTCGCGGTAGCCGTTGCGGAAGCTTGTGGTACAGCCGTAGGAGCGGGAGATGGGCTCGGCTCCGGCGTATTGGGCGCGCAGGAAACGATGAGAGTTGCTAGCAGCAAAGAGACCAGGGTGCGAGCGCGTTTTGTCATTGGGTCGTTTTCTCACAAATTTGGGGACAGGACAAGAGACTCTCTCATCCTACAGATTTTTTAACGCGACATTCATGTCGCGTTACAGTTGCTTATTACGCCTTTAGCTCAAGCTTCGCCAGCGTGAACTGCTCCAAAACCTTTTCGTCTATCTTCACACCCAGGCCAGGGCCAGTGGGCACATCGATGGTGCTATCCGGGTTCAGGGTAAAGCGTTCATGCGTGATGTCGCGCAAAAAATAACGGTCAGAGGCCGAAATGTCACCGGGCAAGGTAAAGCCGGGCAAGGAAGCAATCGCCAGGTTGGAGGCGCGCCCCACGCCGGTTTCCAGCATCCCGCCGCACCAGACCGGCATCTCCTGCGCGCGGCACATCGCGTGGATTTCCAGCCCCTGGCTCAGGCCGCCCACCCGTCCCGGCTTGATATTGATGATGCGGCAGGCCTCCATCTCGATGGCATAGCGGGCATGACGCGGCGAGACCACACTCTCATCCAGGCAAATCGGCGTTTTGAACTGTGCCTGCAATTTGCGGTGATCCCAGATGTCATCTTCGAAGAGCGGCTGTTCGATGAGCAGCAGGTCTAACTGGTCTAATGGTCGTAAAGTTTCGCTGGTCTCCAGTGAATATGCTGAGTTGGCGTCCACCTGAAGACAAATATCCGGAAAAGCTTTACGAACTGCAGACGTGTCATCAACATCGCGCCCGGGTTTGATCTTGATCTTGAGACGGTTGTAACCCTGGGCGACATACCCTTCCGCGCTGCGGACCAGGGCCGAGGCTGATTCTTGAATACCGATCGAAACGCCTACCTCAACCTTATTCCGCACCCCTGCAAACATCTCCTTGAGCGACTTTCCATCCCGCTTGCCGAGTAAATCCCAGAGCGCCATTTCCACGCCTGCCTTGGCCAGGTGATGCCCGCGGATACCCACCACGCGACGCTGGAAATCGGCCGCATCGACCACATCCTGCCCCAAAATCAAGGGGGCGACAAAATCCTTCAGGATGTGCCAGGCAGTGCCGGTGGTCTCGTAGTTGTAACCGGGGTCGCGCTCCACAGCCGATTCTCCATAGCCGGTTAACCCCTCGGCGCGCAACTCGACCAGGATACATTCTTTATGGTCGATGCTGCCAAAGGAAGTTGCAAATGGAGTAACGAGGGGCAGGCGGATATGGTAGAGAGATAACGATTCGATTTTCATTCTTCGACTTTGACTTCCCCATCTTCGTCACTGATGCCCAACTCGCGCAGCGCTTCCTCCATGCTGACCGCGGTCTCGCGACGCATACCCGGCGCGGGCGTGCCGCAATAGGGACACAGGTTCCAGGGCAATTCCATCAACTTGCCACATTCGTTGCACGACTTTTTCAGCTTGGTATGGCAGTTCGGGCAAACCTGCCAGTCATCTTTAACGCGCCGCTCGCAGCCGGGACAAAGCGGCAGATCTTCAAGCGCCTGCAATAAGGCTTCCTCCTCCAACGTGCGCTGGTACTCTTCTTCCAGCGTGCGCTGTGGGCGTAGGATCAAATAGACCAACACGCCCGGCAAATTCAGCACCGCCACCAGCAAGGCCGACAGGATCTGCACCAGCGGATCTCGTGCCCGCGAGCGGATATCGCGATAGGTCCAGATGACCAGTGCGATCCAAAGGGCAGCAATGAACGCCCCGCCGAAACCGGTCAGGATCAAAAGCAAGTTGCTCAGGAAAGTCGGGTCAAAAGTCATAGTCTCTCCATGCCTACCACAAAGACACCAAGTCACTAAGACACGAAAATATGAAAATTGGTGTCTTAGTGTCTTTGAGACTTAGTGGTCAATTCTCTATTGTCAATTCTACCCGCCGCCGCCCTCGCCGACAATACCACCGTCAGTCAACTTGCGCAAATCCGAGAGCGCGGCTTTGATCTCATCGGCGGAAACTGGTCGATCTTCGTCACGGTGTTTGAGTATGCCGCTTTTCGCCTTTTCCAGCGCCACTTCCTTGATGGCCGCGTTACGCGCCAACGCCTCCTTGACCAGCACCGCACCTTGAGCGTAACCGATCAACGGGTTCAGAGCGGTCACCACGATGGCGTTCTTCGCCAGCCAGCCTTCGGCCTTCTCACGGTTGGCCGTCAGCCCCATCACAGCTCGCTCGGTAAAAGCCGTCACCGCGCCAATTGTGATCTGCATCATCTCGAACAGGTTATGCGCGATGACCGGCATCATCACGTTCAACTCCAGTTGCCCGGCCTGGGCCGCCAGCGCCACGGTCGTGTCGCAACCGATGACGTGGAACATGGTCTGGTTCAGCATCTCGGCGATGACCGGGTTGACCTTGCCCGGCATGATCGACGAGCCCGGCTGGACAGCAGGCAAACGGATTTCATCCAAACCTGTCGATGGGCCGGATGAGAGCAAGCGGAAATCATTGGCGATGCGGATGAGGGTCAGCGCCAGCGTGCGCAAGGAGGCCGAAAAATCAGCTGCGTCGGCCATGGATTGCATCGATTCGAACAGATTATCGGACTCGTGCAACTCCAGGCCGGTCAATTCGGTCAATTTCTTCACCATACGGACGTGATACTGCGGGTGCGCGTTCAACCCGGACCCGACGGCTGTCCCACCAATCCCCAACCGTCTCAGTCCCTCAGCCGCCCGGCGGATGCGTTCCGCGTCACGGCGCACCGCCATGGCATAGGCGCTAAACTCCTGCCCCAACCGAATCGGGACGGCGTCCTGCAAATGGGTGCGCCCCGATTTGAGGATGCCGTCGAACTCGTCCGCTTTGGCGTCCAGCGCGGCGACCAGGTCATCGAGCGCGGTGAGCAATTCGTCCAGCCGCCACAGGCAGCCGAGCCGGATAGCTGTCGGGATGGTGTCGTTGGTCGACTGGGCCATGTTGACGTGGTCGTTGGGGTGCACACGATACTCCCCCAAACGGCCACCAAGCACGAGTGTGGCACGATTCGCGATCACTTCGTTGACATTCATGTTGTGGCTGGTGCCCGCACCCGCCTGGAAGGGATCGACCACAAATTGGTCATCCCATTTACCATCGATAACTTCCTGCGCAGCCTTGATGATGGCGTCTGAACGCTCGCCGTCCAACAGTCCCAAGACACGGTTGACCTCAGCAGCAGCGCGTTTGATCGTCGCCATGCTCCAGATGAATGCGCGCCAGGGACGCAGCCCGGAAACCGGAAAATTCTCGACCGCCCGCTGCGTCTGTGCGCCGTACAGAGCTTCCACCGGGATATGCAATTCGCCGAGCGAGTCTTTTTCTACTCGAAAAGATTCTGCAACCATGCTTTCTCCTACCAGTAACTCAATCAGAATTACCGGTATTGTACCCCCTTACGGATTACGCCAGGTAAAATGCCAGTCCGTGCCTTCCTTCCAGGATTCGGATGTTTCACCGATCACCTGGTAAAATGTCACGCCGGGTTTCAAGTAAACAGGCGCACCCAGAGAGGTCGTCAGCAAGATCGGCTGGTCGAGCTCGACACGATTCCAAGTGGCCTCAACTGCAATGCCGTCCCGAAAAACGTAGGCATGACCCGACCCGTACATGTCAATATGGTAGACCTCGTCTTCCTCTTCGAACTTGCTGGCAAAACGATGCTGGACGAAAAGTACGACCACATTATCGGCCATAACAGGTTGCTCGGTAAGTGCATCTGTCAAAGGCGCATAAGCTGCGGTCAATCCCTTTTTCAGGCTATTTACTTCCTGGTAACGCTGGTAACGATTCTCGTCAGGGAGATATTGCCAGTAGTTGTAATCGTCTAACGAGTATTGCGTATATATGCGTTCGGCAGCCTGATCTGACTGGGGCGACAGGTTGCTGAAAAAGTTACTACGGACGGGTGGGCGATTATTATCCACGCTTTTACGTTTAGCAATACAATCCTTGAATTTAACCGTATTGAAAAATATATTGTTGTAAGTATCGCGTTTGGTAGGGCCGATTAAAAATGGCGGACAGGCGCCATTGCCCGGTACCACCAGGTAATCCTTCAAGTCGCTATCTTTGTAGTAGTCATACACGCGCGGATCTGCATATTTGAAGACAAAGAAGGCCTGGTACATACGTGCAATATGCTCATCGAAGAAACGTCCTGAGCGCACAGGTCCAGCCATCTCGGCATCATTTCCATAAAAAACAGCGATGAAGCGCGTGAGGCCGTCTTCGATGTAATACTCGAAAACCACATCCGCCAGCGTTAGCCCGGACTGCGGGCGTACATAGCGCGGAAATAGTGTAATTTTGACGGCAATGGGTCGCCGCTCCAACAATTCAGGATTCGTGGCAGTCAATCCGGTCAGTGGGTTGGTTTTCGAAGTGGGGACGTAATTCGGTGCACCCTGATAATCAGATGCTGGTGGGGTAGGCAACAAATTCCCTTCACTCGCCAGATCTTTTGGTACACCCAGATATGGGGCTAATATAGGGGTTTGAGCAGAAAAAACATAGGGAGTATCATACGGGGCATTGCTAGATCCATCGCTGGGCTGGAAAGGGGTGGCGGTCGGATTGTTGAGGTCGGGGGTCAGGAGCAGGTTCTCATTCACATCAGGTGCGGAGCTGCTGCATCCCCCTGAAATGATGGCACATGAAAAAATGACCAGCGTCCACCAGCGAAGAGTCCGATACAGCCCAATTTGGGTTTTCGACGCAAGCATGCTGCCGATTGTACAACAAAACAGGTGGGGCATGCCTAAACCCTGATAAAATTGCCGACACATTGCAATGTTGATCTTCCTGACAGTATTGTTTCTCTTTCTGATCGCGCTTGCGCTGATTATTCTATCCTGGGTGCGTCCCGCAATCCGCTATTCCTGGTTGATTTCTGCGGGCGGCGCGCTGGTCAGTTGGATCAGCGTACTGATCTGGCAATTTCGTTTACCAGTCACCTTTCAACTTCCACGCTGGGAGCCGGCTAACCTATTTCTTGAATCGTTGTCGTTTACCGCCGATACACTCACATGGCTACTTGCTTTCAGCGTGGCCACACTCATATTGGCTGTCATTCTGACGGCTTCCGCACGTGAAAATTTTCCCGCCCCAATTCCCTGGGCCGCCACACTGGTACTTGGTGGGCTGGGGTTGCTGGCGGTGCTCGCAGATAACCCCCTGTCGCTGCTTATGGTCTGGTCAGCTATTGACCTGTTTGAACTGGTCACTCAGTTACGGTCTGTGGATGGACCGCAACCCAGCGAAAAGGTGGTGACTGCTTTTGCGGCTCGTGTTGCCGGCAGCGGTGTGGTATTGTGGGCTAATATGACCAGCATATCGACTGGCTCGCCAATGAACTTTCAAAACGCGCCTCCGCAAGTTGGATTGTATCTTCTGCTTGCGGCGGGACTACGCCTGGGCGTGCTCCCCTTACATATGCCTTATGCCTCCGAAGCTGCCATCCGACGCGGTTTTGGCACCACATTGCGCCTGGTGTCTGCTGCATCCAGCCTGGTCCTGCTGGCGCGCATTCCTACTGCTAGTGTTATTTCGGCCTTCACGCCCTACCTGCTGTCACTCACAGCCCTGGCGGCTATCTACGGCGGTTGGATGTGGTTACGCGCTCCCGATGAACTCACAGCTCGCCCGTTCTGGTTGATCGGACTGACATCCCTGGCAATGGCATCGGCATTACGAGGCAACCCGCTCGGTGCGGCTGCCTGGGGGTGTGCATTACTCCTGTCCGGTGGCGCTTTGTTCCTTTCGTCCGCCAACCATATCTGGTTAAGCCGTGCACTTTGGATGGGAATGTGGGGAATCAGCGCTCTGCCGTTCTCTATCACAGCCACAGGCTGGGAAAGTACAGTGCCATCCTTCTGGTCGGTCTGGCCTTTTCTTCTATTTGCACAAGCCCTGCTGCTGGCTGGATACTTACGTCATGCCATGCGTCCGACCTTGCGCGTGAATTTCGAAACGCTTGATCGCGCCACACGATATGTTTATCCTGTGGGAATCGGAATTTTGGTGACGACATTGTTTCTTTTAGGCTTGTGGGGCTGGGAAGGTGCTTTTCGAGCCGGCGCATGGTTCCCTGCGCTGCTCGGCGCTTTGCTTGGAGGCATTGCCATCTGGCTTGCGCCGCACCTGCGCGTGTTGACTCCCCTCCGCGCTCATTGGGTGCGTCCTAATGCTACTTCCTGGGTAGATTGGGTCTTCCGCGGCCTTTGGGGAATTTATCGTCAGATCGGCCGTCTTAGCAATGCTTTCTCTGCCGTAATGGAAGGGGATGGCGGTTTCATGTGGACCTTGCTATTTATGGTTCTCTTCATATCCCTGATCATACAGGGGGGAGACGGACCATGACAACCCTCGCATGGATCGTTATCGGTTTTACCCTGGCGACTTCCGCTGGATTGATTATCATTCGTGACTGGCGGCTGGAACTGGGCTTGTTGGGCTTGCAATATGTAGGTGTCTTCTGGTTAGCCAATCAGTACTGGCCAATCAGTATGGCAGCTATTAAACTGGTCACTGGCTGGATGGCAATCGCTATTTTGGGTATAACCCGCCTTAACTTAAAAGATGTGGATGACGATAGTGAACAATTTTGGCCACAAGGACGCCTCTTTCGAATATTTGCTGCCGGGATTGTCACGTTGATTGTTGTTACCGCTTCTCCTCGCGTGGAAGTAATTATTCCCGGTATCGGGTTGCCGGTCATCTATAGTAGCTTGATTTTGATCGGATTGGGTATGCTACACCTGGGCATGACAGCCCAACCCTTTCGCGTCATTCTCGGACTATTGACTGTTTTATCCGGATTCGAGGCGTTGTATGCCGCCCTGGAAAGCTCGATCTTGGTTGCAGCCATGTTGTCCACGGTCAACCTGGGAATGGCTCTGGTTGGCGCTTATCTGCTCAGCGCCCGCACACTTGAGGAGAACGAATGAGCGCCCCACTCATATGGATTATCCTCCCGGCAGCCCTGGCCATCCCTGCCATGCTCATCAACCACCAGCGCATTCTATCCGTTTTGGGTGGAAGCCTGGCAATGCTGCTGGCGCTGCTTGCGTTGATCATTCCTATCGATCAGGCGTTCCAGATTGGCAATTTCTCCTTTAAAATAGCTCCGGCCATTGAAATTCTAGGGCGCAGGCTGATCCTGGTCCCGGCCGACGGCCCTCTATTAGCGATCTTTTACGGATTGGTAGCCATGTGGTTCTTTGGCGGCGAGGTAACCGGCACAGCCCATCGCCTGGTTCCTCTTGGGTTTATAGTTGCAGCTTTGCTGGTCGCTTCGATAGCTGTAGAACCATTTTTATATGCGGCCATCCTGATCGAGATAGCCGTCCTGTTAGCAGTCCCTCTTTTGTTACCCATTAATCAGGCTCCGGGTCCAGGTGTAGTGCGCTTTTTGATCTACCAAACTCTCGGGATGCCCTTTATCCTGTTTGCGGGTTGGTTCTTAGCTGGGGTAGAAGCCAGCCCTGGTGACCTGGAGTTGGCAGTCCAATCTGCCACAATTCTGGGACTTGGATTCGCATTTTTACTGGCCGTATTCCCACTATACACATGGTTACCAATGCTGGCAGAGGAAGTTTCGCCGTACATACTCGGGTTCTTGTTCTGGGTATTACCTACCATCACAATTATTTTTGGAATGGGCTTTCTGGACCGGTACGCCTGGTTGCGAACTTCCGAGCAACTGGGCCAAATTTTGTCGTTGAGCGGTTTATTGATGATCGTCACAGGCGGTTTATTTTCAGCTTTTCAACGACATCTTAGTCGGCAAATGGCCTATGCCGTAATCGCTGAAACAGGCTTCAGCCTGTTGGCGCTTAGCCTGCCAGCTGATAAAGCAGTGGAGACTGTCTTTTTGCTCATCATTCCCCGCTCGCTGGCATTGCTCGTCTGGGCTATGTCGCTCACCCAGATGAAAGAAAAAGTCAATCCATTGCGATTCAGGTTTGTCCAGGGACTGGCACATATTCACCCAATTACCGCAGCCGGACTGATCCTCGCACATTTCTCAGTTGCGGGCTTCCCACTTCTAGCCGGATTTCCGATCCGACTGGCCCTATGGGAGGGATTGGCAAGCCAATCGTTAGGAGCAGCATTCTGGTTCCTAGTTGGTGTCCTGGGATTGCTGACCGGCGCGACCCGCACGTTGGCAGTGCTGGTGATGGCCCCACAGGGAACCGGTTGGGAATTACAGGAACGCTGGGGATCGGGTATCATGATCGGGCTTGGCGTGATCGGTTTATTCATCCTGGGTATTTTCCCGCAGATTTTCCGCCCAATCATGGCAAACTTGCCTGCAATGTTTGAGCATCTTGGCAAGTAGACTATAATCGCAAATTATGCCCCCTATCCAATTCTCTGGAGGCCTGCATGGAATTTGAACAAATCGTCAAACGGCTGGAATGGCTGGACGAGGAACATCGTAAAGATAAAGCAGCGTTGAGCGCGCTCGAAGAGCGTATCGCGTCCTATAGTGGCGATTTCAGCACATTGACCAAACAAATCAAAGATTTGAACAAAAAGGTGTCCGAAATCGAATCGATCCCCGCGCGCTTGAACCAGTTTGATGAAATTGTATCCAAACAGCGTTCGGATATGAATAAAGCGCTTGAGGATTTGGAAAAGAAGCACCAACGCCGTGAAAGGGACAGGCTCAAGCGGCACCAGGCAGACCTGGAAGAGATCAACAAATCACTGCCCAAGCTGGACCAATCTAAAGACATTGCAGAACTCAAGAAGTTGATCAAACAGCGTGCAGATGAAGACATCAAGCTGAATATCGCCATCACAGAGATCAAACCGAAAATCGATGAAGCTACCCGAAAAAGCGAGGATGTGGCCACATCCAATAAACTTCTCGAAGAAAGTCGTCGGCAGGATATTAAACGTGTAGCCGACTTGCAAGGCGAGATTACCGCTATCCGTAAACGAGTGGATGAATTCCGCCAGAAGACGGAATTGCAAAGTGATAGTTTGCGGAATATCGAAAATCGTTTTACAGAGTTGATTGTCTCGGAATCAGATCGCAAAAAGGCGCAGGCTGCATTCATCGAACAGCAATCCCTTGCTCAGGTAGGACGTGACCGGGTTTATAAAGAATGGCTTGAAAAGGTCGAAACCTTTAAACAACAAACTGAAACCCTTGATTCCCAAACCCAGGCCCTGGATGAGACCCTGCGCGCTGCCAAACGCGCCCAGGAAACTTACCTTGAACTGAACCAGAAACTCGAACGACGTATCAACGAAATTACGGAAATGCAACGCCTGGGCGAAGAACGCTTGCGTCAGGAATGGGTTACCTTCAAAGCCGAGGACCAGAAACGCTGGACAAGCTATACCCTGTCTTCTGAAGAGGCTACGCGCGACATTCGCAAGGTTGTTGACAAATACGAAGAACGCATCACAGCCATCGATGATGCCAACCAGACCATTCAGGACCAACTCCACCAAACCACGGATGCGACCGAGCAACAACTCCAGGAACTTATGAACGTCTTCCATCAATGGTTGACCGCATACGAGCGCATCATGGGCCACGTTCGCAAAACCCCGAAATAAATCATGCATGTTATTGGCACCGCTGGTCATGTCGACCACGGCAAATCCACTCTCATAGCCGCGCTCACAGGCACTCATCCCGACCGCCTGAAAGAGGAGCAGGAGCGCGAGATGACTATCGAACTTGGCTTCGGTTGGCTTACACTGCCCGACGGCGAGGAAATCGGCATTGTGGATGTGCCTGGCCACCGTGACTTCATCGAGAACATGCTGGCTGGCATCGCCGGCATCGACGCCGCCCTGCTGGTCATCGCTGCTGACGAAGGCGTTATGCCTCAGACAAAGGAGCACCTCGCTATCCTGGATTTGCTCCAAATCCCGGCAGGGCTGGTCGCCTTGACCAAGACCGACCTCGCTCCTGACCCGGAATGGCTTGCCCTCGTTGAAACAGACATCCGCGCCACTCTGACCGGCACCGTTATGGCTGGCGCCCCCATCATCCGCGTTTCCGCCAGGGCCAAAACCGGCCTGGACGAATTGCTCTCCACCCTGACGCAAATTCTGGGTGAAAAAACTGCCCGTCTCGACCTGGGTCGTCCGCGCTTACCGATCGATCGCGTCTTCAGCATGCCCGGCTTCGGGACAGTCGTCACCGGCACGCTCAGTGATGGGCACCTCGCCCTTGGCGATGAAGTCATAGTCCTGCCTTCCGGCCACAAGGGACGTGTGCGCGGATTGCAAACTCACAAGAAAAAGGAAGAACGCGCTGTCCCTGGGTCGCGCACTGCCGTTAATATCTCCGGGATCGCCGTGGAACAGGTCATGCGTGGAGAAGTCGTCACCCAGCCGGGACAATACCAGCCCACCCGCCGCGTGGACGCGCGCATCCGCCTGCTGAAAGATATCAGCCAGCCGCTCAAGCATGCCACAGAAGTCAAGGTGTTCGTGGGCGCAACAGAGACGATGGCCGCCCTGCGCCTGCTCGGCACAGAAGCGCTCAAACCTGGTGAAGAAGGTTGGGTTCAACTCGAACTGCGCGATCCGATTGTTGCCGTGCGGGGTGATCGCTATATCCTGCGTCGCCCTTCGCCCGGTGAAACCCTTGGCGGCGGTGTCATCATCGACCACCAGCCCAAAGGTCGCCATAAACGTTTCGACGAGAAAGTGCTCAAATCATTGGCTGCGCTGGCGGCCGGCTCTCCTGCTGATATTTTGCTGGAGGCTGCGCTGGCGCTCAACGCCGCGCCCATGAAAGAGTTGACCTCGCGCTCACGCCTTGAAGCCGAACCGGCGGAAGACGCATTAAAGGAAAACTTGGAAAACAGCCAACTCCTGCAACTGGAAGATGGCAATTTGACCATCACCAGCGACCTGCTGGTGATTGCCGCACCACACTGGAACGTCTTAAGAGACAAAGCTGTGCAAATGGTACAGGCTTATCACAAGAATTTCCCCCTACGCCGCGGTATCCCGCGTGAGGAACTTAAAAGTAGACTCAAGCTCCAGCCGCGCGTCTTCAACGCGCTGGTCAAAAAGCTAGTCGCTGAAAATACAATCGTCGAAGCAGCTAATGCGCTGGCAATCCCCGGGCACGAGATCACCTTCGACAGCGGCCAGCAGGCCAAAGTCCAGGGGTTGATGCGGCGTTTTGCACAGAATCCGTACAGCCCGCCCTCCGTCAAGGAATGTCAGGCTGAAGTCGGCGAGGAGATCCTCAACGCGCTGGTCGAACTTGGGCAGTTGAAGCAGCTCACACCTGATGTCATCTTTCGAACGGAAGACTATGATCAGATGGTCGCCAAGGTGCGCGCTTTCATCGGTGAGAAAGGCCAGATGACCGTGGCCGACGCCCGCGACCTGTTCGATTCCAGCCGCAAGTATATGCTGGCACTGCTGGAGCACCTGGACGCCACTAGCGTGACGATCCGGGATGGGGATTTTCGAAAGTTGAGAAAGTGAACCGCGAAGTAGCGAAGAAACGAAGCTTCTTAGAAAAAAGAAATGACCTTCGTGCGCTTCGCGTCCAGGTGCCCGGAACGGGTATCGCGGCAAAAAGAAACGGAGAAAATCATGTGTGGACGTTTTACTTTAACGGTCGACCCTGCAGAATTACAGGATGCATTTACCGGCTACGATTTCCCAGCGCAATTTGCGCCGCGCTTCAACATCGCCCCCACCCAGCCCGTGCTGGCTATCCCCAACGACGGGAGTAACCGTGCCGATTTCTTTGTCTGGGGGCTGATTCCTTACTGGGCCAAGGACCCATCCATCGGCAATCGTCTGATCAACGCGCGCGGCGAAACGCTGGCCGAAAAACCGTCCTTTCGCGGCAGCTACAAATATAAGCGCTGCCTGATCCTGGCAGACGGTTTTTACGAATGGAAAGCCCAGCCCGGGACGAAGGTCAAGGTGCCGCATTTCATCCACATGAAGGGCCGCCAGCCGTTTGCCTTCGCTGGACTGTGGGACGAATGGCATAGCCCAGACGGCTCGCAGATCCGTTCGTGCACAATCGTGACCACCGAACCTAATGAACTGATGGCGCCGATCCACAACCGTATGCCGGTTATATTAGCGCCTGATGCTTACGCGCAATGGATAGACCCGGCGGTGCGGACTCCCGAAAGCCTGCAACCCCTGATCAGACCCTATCCCGCCGAAGAGATGGCTGCGCATCCCGTTTCGACGTTGGTCAATAATCCCAAGAACGATCATGCTGAGTGCGTAGTGCCTGCTTAAACGGAGTCCGACGTTTCCAACATTGGACGCAAAGTCAGGCTCTTTACAGGATACTTTGCGAAGACCTTGCACTCCAATAAACATGAATAGATTCCAGCGCTCCTTCGCCAACCATTTCCCCGCACTGACTTCCCGCGATTACGCTATCTTCTGGGTGGGACAATTCCTGTCTGTGATCGGCACATGGATGCAAAACACAACCCTGCCGTATGTGGCCTACCAGATTACCGGCAGTTCGCTCGACCTGGGACTGATCGGCTTTGCCACTACGCTGCCCATGCTGTTTATAACCCTGCCCGCCGGAGTCATCGTCGAGCACCTGGACAAGCGCAAGACGGTGATCGCTATGCAATCCGTGATGATGCTTCAGGCTTTCATCCTGGCAGCTTTGACCTTTAGCGGCCACCTCCAGGTCTGGCACATCACCGTGCTGGCTTTCGTGCTCGGGTCAGCCAGCGCCATCGAGATCACCGCTCGCCAGGCGATGCTGATCGAACTGGCAGGCCGGGAAGCGCTTCCCAATGCCATTGCCGTGCAAACCATGGCTTTCAACCTGGGACGTGTGATCGGCCCGACCATAGCAGCCGCCTTGTTGACAATAAACAATGGCGCCGGGAAGGTTTTCCTGTCGAATGGGATCAGTTATATCTTCGTGATCGGGGGGCTCTTTTTTGTGCGCACCAGATACCAGGTCCAGAGAGAAGCGACGGGGACTCGAAGCTTGAGAGCAGAATTCGGGGAGGGACAGCGCTATATCCGCCAAAATCCGCTCGTCAGTCAAATCATCATTATGATGGCGGTTGTTGGTTTCTTCGGGTTTCCCCTGCTACAACAGATCCCCGCCGTGGCAAAGGATGTGCTGGCGCAGGCCACAGACACCGAGCAGATCGTGGCAGCCCGCAACAGCGCTTTGTACACTTTCCAGGGAATTGGCGCGCTGGTGGCGGCATTTTCTATTGCGTTCTTCACGTCGTTCAAGAAAAAGGGCGTCTGGCTGACATTTGGGCAGTATATCTTTGTGCTGGCTGTGATGGCGCTATCGTTCATGCGCACAGCCATGCCAGCCTATATCCTGCTGATGTTGATCGGCTGGGGCACAGTCACACAACTGGCGATTATGAACGTTCTCATTCAAGTGCAGGTGCCAAACGGCCTGCGCGGACGGGTGTTTAGCACCTATCTGTGGGCCATCCAAGGTGTAGCGCCCTTTGGCAGCCTGTTGATCGGTTGGTGGGCGCAGACCTGGGGTGTTCCGAGCACCCTGCTGGCCTGCGGGATCGTCATCCTGGCAATTTTGAGTGGTATGCATTTTTCGACCCCGGAGATACGCAAATCGGAGGCTTAACGCAGGATTAGCGTTTAGTGAGGCAGCTTGACGGGGGTTTTTACCCCTGTTATGATGCTCAAACAACGGAGAACGTGATTAGAATGAACAACGAATTCCGGGAAGACCCATCTGTCTCTTTGGGGAATGCAAAAGAGACCGGGGAAGTCTCCATCACTGAGAAAAAAGAAAAAGGCGTCCTCTCCCGCTGGATAGAAGCGTTGCTTCAAATGGGATTGGGCGAGTCTATGTTGCGTGTGGGCACCAGCGTGCTTTCGCTGGTCGTCATTGCAGTTGTCCTCTGGTTAGCACAAGTGTTTTTCAATCAGGCGCCCGATGCGCAAGTCGGAGCTGTAGCCGCCCAAGGTCCCACTCCTACACCTGCTGTTGCGATGGAAGAAGTTGTCCCCGTTGCTGTGGATGTCGATTATGAAGGCATTCCCCGCATGGCGCAACCATTTACAACCATTCCATCACGTCCGCGTCAGGAGATTACCACGTACACAGTTCAGGAAGGTGACACGATTTTCGGCATCTCGGAAAAATTTGGCTTGGACCCGGAAACCATCCTGTGGGGTAATTATGCTATCCTACAAGACAATCCTCATGCCTTGCAGCCGGGTCAAGACCTGAACATCCTGCCCGTCAACGGCACATACTATGAGTGGCAGGATGGCGATGGTTTGAACGGCGTCTCCAGCTTTTTCGGCGTAACCCCGGAAGATATCATCAACTTCCCCGGCAATAACCTAGACCCGGCAACCATAGGCGATTACGTCCGCCCAAACATCGCGCCGGGCACCATGCTCATCGTCCCTGGTGGCAGGCGCGAGTTCGTCTCTTGGAGCGCGCCGCTGGGCGTCACCCGCGAAGATCCCGCGTTGGCGCGCGTGCTCGGCCCTGGGGCTTGTGACCCCATCTCAGGCGGCGCGGTCGGGTATGGCAATTTCGTCTTCCCAACCAACAAGCATTTTCTCTCTGGGTTTGACTACTCGCCTAAATCCAATCATTGGGGAATCGACTTGGCGGGGTCTGAAGGCGAAGGCGTTTATGCCACGGATGCGGGTGTAATCGTTTATTCGGGCTGGAACAATTACGGTTACGGTAATATGGTCATGATCGATCATGGCAACGGCTTTCAATCGCTCTACGCCCACCTGAGCGACATCTATCGCTTCTGCGGCCAAAGCGTGGGACAGGGTGAGGGCATCGGCGCAATTGGCAGTACCGGCCGGTCATCGGGTGCGCACCTGCATTTCGAGATCATGACCGCGACCTACAAGATCAACCCCTGGGATGTGTTGCCACCGCCGTAGGCGTTGACCCGTTATCCAGTTCTTTTTTTATTCCGTTGACTCCTTTGGAAGATCAACGGGATAACCGCTTAACGGCAAAACGGATAAACGTTTATCGCGCCAACGACAAAAACACATCTTCCAAGGTTGGCTCGGCGCGTTCCACGGATTTCACTTCAATCCCCTTTTCCTGCAAAGCTTTCTGTAACTGCTTTGCTGTCAGGCCTTGCTCAGTGATGGCGCGCAATTGGTCACCGGCCATGCCGGCCTGCAAAACTCCGTCCAACGTGGGCAAAGTATCCAAGGCGGTCTGTAACGGTAAGGCAGTCACCTGCCAAACTTCCCCTGCCAGCACGTTCTTCTTCAAGTTGCCGGGTGTATCCATGGCCAGCAATTTGCCTGCGCGCATGATACCCACGCGCTCACAGTACTCAGCCTCGTCCATGTAATGGGTAGTGACGAAAACGGTCACGCCTTCGGAAGCCAGGTCGTAGATCAAATCCCAGAAGGCGCGGCGGGCGGTCGGGTCAACGCCGGAGGTGGGCTCGTCCAAAAACAGAAGTTTCGGCTGGTGGACTAATGCAATGCCCAACGCCAGTCGCTGCCGCCAACCAGCCGAGAGCGATTCCGTCAGCGTGGATTCGTGTTCGACCAGGCCAAGCAGGCCCAGGGTCGCTTCGATGCGCCCTTTGTCCGTAATCCCGTAGACACCGCCGTAAAATTCCATATTCTCCCAAACGGTCAAATCATCGTACAACGCAAACTTCTGCGACATGTAGCCAGCCCGTGCGCGCACTTCTTCCGATTGGCGGAATGCGTCAAAACCCAGCACGGTCGCGTGACCATTGGAGGGTTCCAGCAAACCCAACAGCATACGAATGGTGGTGGTCTTGCCCGAACCGTTCGGGCCAAGATAGCCGACCACCTCGCCAGGATTGACCTGGAATGAAACATGGTCAACGGCAACGAAATCACCAAATTTGCGTGTGAGACCCTCGGTGATGACGACGGGCTCAGTCATGGTTACCCTCCGATAACGCGATGAAAACATCTTCGAGGACGGGCGGGACGGGGTGCAAATCGGTCACTTCGCCCCCCTCGCTTCGTATCGTGGACTTGAGCCTGCTGAGGACAACTTTAGCCCGATCCACACCCACGCGGACATGCAGCCGATCGCCGAACGCCTGCACATCCTCGACATCGTCATCCTGGTGCGCTACCTTGCGCAACAGTGAGATGGGGTGGCCGCGCAGTTCGAGGATACGACCATTGAGGGTAGCACGCAATTCGGACGGTGTCCCTTCGGCGATGATCTTGCCCTGGCGCATGAAACCGACGCGGTGACAGCGGGCGGCTTCGTCCATGTAGGGGGTGGTGAGGAGGACAGAGACCCCTGCCCCCCTCTGACTCCCCCCATTTTCTTCGAAAATAGGGGGAGAGTCTGTGAGGGGAGCCGCAACCAATTTAATCACCAGCTGCCAAAAATCCTGGCGGGTGACCGGGTCTACACCGGTGGTGGGTTCATCAAGCAACAGCACGCGTGGGCGGGAAACCAGCGCTGAGGCTAATCCCAACTTCTGCTTCATACCACCCGAAAGTTGCCCGGCGCGGCGGTCTTTGAACTCGGCCAGGCCAACAAACTCGAGGGTTTCCATGCTGCGCGGCAACCACTCCTGCGAGGAGAGTCCGCGCACTTCAGCGAAGAAGCGGATATTTTCAAGTACGGTCAGGTCTTCATAGAGCGAGAAGCGCTGCGAGAGATAACCGATTTGCGTGCGCGCCTGCTCAACCTGTTTTTTGACATCATAGCCGCAAACTTCGATCTCGCCCGCGTCCGCTTGCAAGGCGCCGACTAGCAAACGCAGTGTCGTAGTCTTACCTGCGCCATCTGAGCCGACCAGCCCATAGATTTCACCTGCTGCAATTTGCAAGGAGACATCATCTACAGCATGGTTATCGCCAAAAGACTTATGCAATCCTTGCGCTTGAATAAGATATTCCGTCACATTAATTCTCGATAAACTGAACAGGAGTGACAATCACTAATACTTCTTTTTCAGCCAGCCTTTCCAACTGCTCGCGGCTGGGTTGCTTTGACAAACCATGCGCCCGTTGCATGATCATGCCAATCATAAAAGGATGACGCTGCAAACGGACTTCGATGAAATCGGCAATACGGACAGGGTCCGTTACCACCTCGGCCTGCCCCTGAAAGTTCAAGGATTTCACACGCACCTCCACCTGCGGATTAGCCTGGATGTTACGCACCCAGTCCGCTTTCAAGCCGCGCGCCGCGCCGAAGAAATACTTGCCATCGATCTCTTCATATTGCAATGGCGTGACACGTTTCAACCCGGTCTTTCGACCAGTGGTTGTGAGTAGCAGAATGATTTTTCCAACGATTGGTCCCAATCCAATCGCGTACAGTACACGATGAAGCTTTTGGATGTGTTTCATCCGTTGCCAGTTGAAATTGACAACGCCCATAGCTACCTCACTCAGAAAATCTCACATCAGCTGGCATGCCTGGCTTGAGTTTTCCACCCGGGTCTCCTACCATCAACTTGACTGCGTAAACCGTCGCGCTGCGCCCTTCTACAGTCTGGACGTTGCGCGGAGTGTATTCAGCCGTATCCGCAATGTAAGTGACCTGCGCTGAAAAAGTTTCGCTGGGGAACGAATCGACACTGACTTCAGCCTGCTGACCCAGCGAAATTTCGCCATAGCGGTCTTCAGGCACGTAGACCGTAATCGTCAGATTTTCGAGATTTGCCAAGACAAAGACCGTTGCGCCCGGCTGGACAAACTCGCCCGATTCGACATTACGGGTCAAGACTGTGCCCTCTGCAGGCGCATAGACGGTTAATTTGGTGACCTGAATGTCTATCAAATCCAAGTTGGCTTGCGCCTGTTCGACTGCCCTCTGCGCCTGGTCCACTGCTGCCTGGGCCTGTTTTAGCGCTCCCTCGGCGGCAGCAACGTTTATCGCTTGTTCACCTTTGCGGAGGTTGCGCAGAAAATCGAGCGCTGAGTAATAGCGTTCCTGCGCCACAGACACATCCGCGCGCGCCTGGAGCACTTCTTCAGCAGCTTGCGTAGTCAGCAGGTCGTTGTAGGCTGCCTGGGCACTGTCCAGTTCATCTTTAGCCTTGTCATACAGTACTCGGCTGGACTCAGACAGGTATTCGTCACCCGTGCAGGGGTAAAGCAGATTCGTCAGGCGCGCATTGTTGACAAAGTAACCCTCATTGGTGCCACAATGAGTCCTGTTATATCTACCAACCGGTACATCGGAAGTAACCGAATTTTGGGCGCGGTCGTTTACATCATCGGCGATCAAATATTCCAGGCGTGCGTCCAGGATACGTTCTTCCGCTTTCAGGAAATCCGCTACTTCCAAAGATTGGGTGACCTTGGCTAAGTTCGCCTGGGCATCTTCCAGCGCTTTCAGGGTTACATCGACCTTGGCCTGCGCTGCGCGGATCTGTTCATCGCGGGTAAAGTACCACTCTGGCTGTTCGAATTGATTCGGATCTTTCGTGTACCAATCCTGAAGGCGGGTGGCTTTGTCCTGTTCCAGGGCAGCTTCCAGGGCAATCTGATACTGATATGTTGCCGTATCCAACGCAGTTTGGACCGTCTGGGCTCCGGCAATGGCCGCATCCAATTGGGAGACCGCAACCGCTCGTTGCGCGGCCAACAGGCTATCGTCCAGGTAAAGAAGCGGGGTGTCCACTTCAACAGCATCGCCTTCATCGGCCAGGACGTCGGTTACTTTCCCGGCCATTTCTGGTGAGACACTAACGTCCACGGCTTCAATCGAACCGGACGCCTGGAGCCCGCCGTTTTTTTCATCAAAGAGGGCTTGCAATCCGTAATAGCCGCCGACCAGCAAAACCAGCAGCAGGACCACGATTACAGGGACAGGGGGGCGTTTGTGTTGCATAGGTTTCTCCTAATCTAGTCGTTTGCGGAAGCGCAAAGCTGCCGCACCCATAATGCCCACGCCGAAAATGGCAAGAGCAATGATTTCATTTTGAATAGCCGCCGCGCCGACTCCTTTGAGCAATAACGCGCGGATGATAACCAGATAATAACGCAGTGGAATGACGTACGAAATCCAGCGCAAGACGACTGGCATGGCTTCGAGCGGGAACAAGAACCCAGACAGGAAAATGGCAGGCAGCAATGTCATCCAAGTAGTGAGCATGGCCTCTTGCTGCGTGTTGGCGATGGTCGAAGCGAACAAACCGATTCCCAGCCCTGAAAGCAACAGCAAACCCGAGAGCGCGATAATGAGACCCAGGTCGCCGCGTACAGGCACGCCAAACCAGACATGCCCAATCGCCAAAACCACCAGCGTGTCGAACAGTGACAAGATGACATACGGGATCAGCTTTCCGACGATCAATTCCCACGAACGGATAGGTGTGACAATGAGTTGTTCGATCGTGCCGCGTTCGCGTTCACGAACGATAGTAGTGGCGGTCAAAATGGACGTGATAGCAAACAAGATCATGCCGATCACGCCAGGGATCATGAAATGCGCGCTAATCAAATCGGGGTTGTACCAGACCTGCGTGCGGACCTCCAATGGCGGTTTAAACTCCGCGCTTCGTCCCGACCGAGCGGCCTGCTCCTGCATAATTTTGGTCGCCTGAGCCTGACCGATCAAACGCGCTGTCGAGAGCGCCGTGGTACCGACCGTGGAGTCAGATCCATCCAGCACCATGGCAACCTGGGCATCCCCTTGCAACAAACGCTGGCTGTAATCGGGCGGAATGATGAGCGCAGCGCGCGCTTCGCCCCGTTCGATCAGGTTGCGCAGTTCGTCATTGGAACCAACATCATAGGCAATGCGGAAGTAATCCGCTGCGCGGAAGGCATCCAACAGGGCACGCGATTCCGGGCTGCGACTCTGGTCATAAACAGCCAAGGGCACATTTTTTACGTCGGTTGTGGCGGCGTATCCCAGCAGGAACAACTGCATGACCGGGATCAACAGGATCATCGCCAGCGTGCGCGGATCGCGCCAGATTTGGATGAATTCCTTGCGAATGATGGAGAATAAGCGAGAGTTCATAGGTCTCCTCAATTCACCACAGATAAACATGGATGAACTTTTGTGTTGGATGAACAAGGAAGGGAAGCAAACTAATAATGGCCATTGTTTATCACCGAAAATTCTTATCTACGTTCGCACCGTCCCCTTTGGGGATCTGTGGTTACCATTCCCGTAAATGTGGCGAATGTCAGGCAACTCTGTAAAGTAGAAATGCACCCAGATATACAGGTGGTTGAAAGCAACTGCCAATAACGCGGCTTTTGAAAGAAATGCAAGCGCAATCGACCACAAGATCAAAAATCCAAACTTGTACATGGCATTGTCGGTGTATTTGAACATACCCTGCTTGACAAATGGTTTTTCACGATAGGAAGGATCGAAGTGATCGATACCATAGGCGCGGTCCATGCCGAAATAGTGGGCAACAGAATACATCGTGTAAATTCCCGGCACCAGCATAAGAACCGCTACCGCATACATCAACGCGGGTGGACATGTCAACGTAGCGTAGTTGGAAATTCCCAACAAAAGGATGGAGATTGGGCGGGCGACAAAAAGAAGTGTAAATCCAATCTTATAAATGGGGAAGCCGCTTTCGCCAAACCAACGCGTGATCAAGCCATGATAAAGTTCCAAACGCCAGAACGACCAGACGAAGAATTGGTGGAGAACAGGGATAGCAATAGCAATCCACAACCAGGCCTGAGTGCTGAGGCCCCACAACTGACCGCTTATTACATCACCTTGAGCAAGGAATCCTACACTAACTAGTAAGAGCGCCAGGAAAAAGTAATGCCAACCTTGTCTTTCAAACATGATTGGTTTCCTTATCTACCAGTATTCCATGCAAGAATATTTCAACGAATCCATCTAGTGCATTCTCATGGATTTCAGGGATATCCATGTGCTCTGTAATCAACTCGGTCATGTAGAACGAGAAGAACATTCCTAAAAATGCTCGCAACAATAAAGGCGGCGGAATGGGACGCAGCTTTCCATTTGGTGTCTGAAAACGCTGCACCAGGGGTAGAAACTCAGGAAAAATTTCATCGAAAAATGTTGGCATATGCTTGCTGTTAAACTCAACAATTTCGATAAACATCAAACGGATGAAATCCGGTCGTTTTCCGAGTTCATCTACTAATGCATGCGCAGCATTATGAACAAAGTCCGTCAGCGTACCTCCTGGTGCCGAAAGAATAACGGGCAAGATTTGCTTGTATGGATGTTTGTCTAAGATAATCGCTTCGAATATCTCTTCTTTGCTTGAAAAATGGTTGTAGATTCCACCGAGTGCCAACTCTGCTCGCTCTGCAATCCGCCGCATGGAAGTAGCCGAATAGCCCTGTTCCAGGAACAATTCATAGGCAGCTTCTTCGATTGCCTGTTGGGTACGCTCGCCTTTGGATAGGGTTTCTTGTGCCATTGTAACCTTTCTGTAAATGAACGAACGTTCGTTTTTATTATAGCAATTTTTTGCCGATTGTCAAGAGGTTGCTTCTCAGAGTAAAATCGACTCCATGTCGCTCCTCTCTTCTAACGAACAATTCATTCGACACAATTTACGCTATAACTTTACCGTCAACATATTGGACGGCGGATTCTTCGGTTTTGCGCTGGGATTCGCTTCCTTTATCACCATCATCCCGCTCTTCGTTTCTCGGATGACAGATTCAGCCCTGTTGATCGGTCTGGTGCCCGCAATCCACGGCGCGGGCTGGCAATTACCCCAATTGCTGACAGCAGACCAGGTGTCCAGAGCGAAGCGCTATAAGCCGCTCGCCTTGCTGATGACCATCCACGAGCGCCTGCCCTTCCTGGGATTGGCAATCATCGCCTGGTTCCTACCCAAATTGGGGACTCAAACCGCCCTGACCCTGACCTTCCTACTGCTCATCTGGCAGGGACTGGGTGGTGGCTTCACCGCCAATGCCTGGACAAATATGGTTTCAAAGATCATCCCACCCGGGTTGCACGGCACGTTTTTCGGCGCACAGACGGCTGCCTTTACAGCGTTTGAGGCCGTAGCTGCTATTCTGGCCGGCCTGATCCTGGACCGGCTCGATGGCCCGCTGGATTTCACATTATGCTTCCTGACTGCCGTGCTTGGTATGATCATCTCGTACATCTTCCTCTCGCTGACTCGCGAGCCGGATTCGATCAAGCCAGCAACTGATTCGTTGCCGATCGATTTTTGGAAAAAATCCGGCCGCATCCTGCGCTCGAACCGCAACTTCTCGATTTTCCTGGGCGTTCGCTCGCTCAGCCAGTTCGCGGTCATGGGCTTTTCATTCTATACAATCTATGCTGTCTGGCACTTCGAGGTCAACGAGTTCATTGCGGGCGTGATGACCACCGTCTTCCTGCTCGCCAACATCCTGGCGAGCTTGCTAATGGGCCGTTGGGCAGACCGCTGGAGTCCGCGCAAGGTGATGGCTATTGGCGCACTCGGTTCGGCCCTCAGCGCCTTGCTGGCCTGGCTGGCCCCTGCCGCCGAATGGTTCTACCTGGCGCTTGTATTTGCCAGCCTGGGTGCGGTCGCCACCTGGACTATCCCTATTGCACTGACCAACCGTTTCGGGAGCGAAAACGAGCGACCTTTCTACATCGGGCTCTCTAATACCACGGCAGCCCCAGCTTCCATTCTAGCGCCCATCTTTGGAGGCTGGTTGGCAGACGCGTTTGGTTTCCAGGCCACTTTTATCGTCTCTGCGCTATGTGGGTTGTTGATGGCTGCTGTGCTCTATTTCGCCTTACAGGACCCGGTTTGCACACAGACCACCATACCGCAGCCCATTATTCGGACTCCGGTTGAATAAAGGAAAGGCTCTTGGGATTTTCCGTGGTAGATACCCGGATTTGAGGGTGCGAGCGTGCGTACGCACGCTCGCACTCAAATCCGGCACCTTTCATGGCAAAGTCTGAGAACCTAAAGAAAGATAGAGCAAATTAATTTATAATCAACCATAACGACAGAAAATGGCACACTGAACGGGAGGCTTCCATGAATGAGCACAGCGAGCGAAGAAAAGAAGCGCGCAAGAAATTGATGGCGTTTACGCCGGTTCATGACCAGGATAAAGGCATTCTCTTAGGATATATCCGGGATTTGACTCTGTATGGAATCCTGGTGATTAGCGAAAAGATATTGGATATCAACAAGCAAATTACCCTTGCAATAGAATTACCCGGTGGTCTACCTGAGATCACAGCAACACGTATGACTATTCCCGCCCGCGTTGTTCGTTGTATGGAAGATGAAAGTTCACAAACCTACAAAATTGGCTTTGAGTTCACCGATGTCAAACCCGAGCACTTGAAGATCATTCAAGCGCTTTTGGAAAGGTACCATTTCCGTTATAAAACGGGTTAGTGGCAAAACGCAGGAAAAATGAAAAACGCCCAGACTAAAAGAAGGCCGGCATTGTACTGCCGGCCTTCTCGTTTATTTACGTTTTACCCATCTGCCAGAACGATCTCTCCCTGTTTGTTCGGGTTCTTGCCCACAATGCCTGTGTAAAACTTGCGGATGATCTCGAAGTCAGCTTTCAGGTCTCCGCAGGGCATGAAGTTAGAACCTACACCAATTATCTTATTGCCGTAATCCAAATACGCCATTGCAATAGGAACTCTTGCTTTCAGCGCGATGTAGTAAAAACCGGTCCGCCAATGGGATGTTTTGCTGCGTGTCCCTTCAGGAGCAATACCAATGATCAGGTCGTCATATTCTTCGAATTTTGCAGCAATCTGATCTACCAGCCTGGTACGCTCGCGCCGATTAACCGGGATCCCACCCAGGGAACGCATCAGCGGGCCCAACGGTCCGCGAAAGAGCGAGTCCTTGCCCATGAAGCGGATGGGGAGTTGCTCGGCCGCCATCAGCAGCAGCATGAGCCCAAAATCCCAATTGGAGGTATGTGGCGCGCCGATCAAGACATAACGCGACGTGTGCGGATGAATGACGTGTGTTCGCCAGCCAATGAGGCGCAGGATAAAATGCGCCAGCCGTCGAGAGAGAGGGGTTTTTTGAATCCCGTAAGCGAGAGCCATATAGTTTCCTTTGAAGTGTATAATGTCTTATTCTATAACACTTTCAGCTTGAATCGTTCTCCTGATAAGAATTGCTGTTTTTTTGACGATATATCAAAAAGCACCTTTTCCCCCTGACGCCTATCACTGGATTGTCTGACAAGTAGTGCTATACTTCTATTGTTTTGTGACTATTTTCACTAGCTTATATCCCCCCTCTCCTTTTGGGACGCGTGCCCGAAAGGGTAGAGGGCCGGGGATGCCCCGCAAAGCGAAGGTTCACCGCATTGCGGGGTGAGGGAGATGTTATGCCTGAAGACCCTCGCATACTCGAATTGCGAAAGATGCGCGCCAAAGCCCTGGCTGGCGGCGGCGAGGAACGCATCAAGAAACAAAAAGCCAAAGGGAAACTGACTGCCCGCGAACGCGTCCAGTTGCTGCTTGACCCGGGCACTTTTAATGAATTGGAGCCCTTCATCACCAGTCCCGATGACGAACTTGGCCTGGCAAAAGAAAAATTTCTTGGCGACGGCGTCATTACCGGCTACGGACAGATTGACGGTCGTACCGTGTATGTGTACGCGCAGGATTTCACCATCTACGGCGGTACTTTGAGCGAGATGCAATCGCACAAGATCTGCCGTGTGATGGACCTGGCGCTGCGCAATGGTGCGCCGTGCATCGGCCTGCTCGATTCGGGCGGTGCACGCATCCAGGAAGGTGTGCGTGCATTGGGCGGATATGCCGAAATCTTCCGGCGTAACGCGCAATTTTCAGGCGTCATTCCCCAGATCAGCATCATGCTTGGTCCCTGTGCGGGCGGCGCGGCTTACTCCCCTGCGCTGCAAGATCTGGTCATCATGGTCGACAAGCATTCCTTCATGTTCCTGACCGGGCCGGAAGTCATCAAAGCCGTAACAGGCGAAACGATCGATGCCGAATCGCTGGGCGGCGCGGACATCCACATGGCGGTCAGCGGTGTGGCGCACCTAGCGGCTAAATCTGAGCAGGAAGCGTTGGCGCTGGCGCGCAAGGCGCTCTCGTATTTGCCATCCAACAACGTCGAGAACCCAATGTATGTCCCGCCTACGGACGATCCGTTGCGCATGGACGAGGCGCTCAACCACATCGTCCCGCTCGAACCGACCGAGCCCTACAGCATGCATGAAGTTATCCGCTGCATCGTGGACAAAGATTCCTTCCTCGAAATCCAATCAGCCTGGGCACAAAACGCCATTGTCGGACTGGCGCGCATCGGTGGGCACAGTGTGGGCATCGTTGCACAGGAACCTTCCCGCATCGCAGGCGTAATCGATATCGACGCATCTGACAAGATGACCCGTTTCGTGCGCATGTGTGACTGCTTCAACGTGCCGCTGGTGACTTTCGTCGATTCGCCCGGCTTCCTGCCCGGCATCGCCCAGGAACATGGGGGCATCATCCGCCACGGCGCGAAACTGCTCTACGCCTACTCCGAGGCCACCGTGCCCAAGGTGACCATCATCACCCGCAAAGCCTATGGCGGCGCGTACGTGGTCATGTCCAGTAAGTATCTGGGTACAGACGTGACCTACGCCTGGCCTAGCGCTGAGATCGCCGTGCTGGGCGCGGAAGGCGCAGCCAATATCCTGTTCAAGAAACAGATCGAGAGCGCAGAGAACCCGGGTGCCGAGCGCAAACGTCTCGCCGATGATTACCGCGAGAAGTTCAACAATCCCTATTACGCCGCGGGCGCTGGTTACATCGACGAGATCATCGAGCCACGCGAGTCGCGCCCCAAGATCATCGCTGCGTTGGGTGCGTTACGCGATAAGTACTCCCCCGCCCCGCCGAGAAAACACGGGAATATCCCAGTCTAGACGGTAGACCATGGACCGCAGACCGTGGTCAATCGTCCACCGTCCAAGGTCTGCCTGGAGAAACAATGTCAAATGTGATCACTACGAGCGTTTACATTACCCTGCTCGGTATGGGCCTGGTCTTTGGCGCTATCGTGCTGCTGTGGGGGCTGATGTCTCTCATGACTAGACTCCTCGCTGAACGGGAAACAAGTCCCGAGATCCAGGATGAAGCGCGCACAAAAAAGGCTCGGGCCGCTGCAGCAGCTGTCGCTGTTGCGCTGGCCGAACAGGCGCAGAGTCGCATTGGTCATTTTCCCATGCCAAACACGGCCCTGGTCAGCGCCTGGCAACTGGGCATGCGCACCCGTCAGATGTACCAAAAAGGAAGCCTGAAACAATGAAAGTCACTGTAAAAATCGACAGTCAAACCTACAACGTAGAAATCCAGGACATCAACAAGCGTCCCATTGTGGCAGTTGTAGATGGCGAGACTTTCGAAATCCACCCCGAGACAGAACTCGGCGCTTCGCCCGCCTTTGAGCCTGCTCCCGTCAAAGCGATTGAATCCAGCGCCCAAATCATTTCCGGCAAAGTCCTGCTCGCACCCCTGCCCGGCACTGTGACCGAGATATTCGTGCTGCCCGGCGCACAGGTAGAGGCGGGACAACCCGTCTGCGTGATAGAAGCCATGAAGATGAAGAACACCATCCACGCCGACCGCTCCGGGACAATTGCCAGCGTATCCGTCAGCCCTGGCCAGTCGGTGAAACACAAGCAAGTATTGGTGGAGTTTGTTGACTAGATGTCATTGCGAGGAGCGTAGCGACGAAGCAATCTCCTGGTGGCATGAGATCGCCACGTTATCGCTACGCGGCTTCTCGCGATGACATATGAGCCATTATGAACCTAACTGACCTCCTCCCCGAACTACTCAAAGGCCTGAGCAACTTCACGCCTGGAAACGCCGTGATGATAGTTATCGGCGCTACCCTGATTTACCTGGCCATCGCCAAGGAATACGAGCCCGTACTGCTGCTGCCCATCGGATTCGGCTGCATCCTGGCTAATATCCCGTTAGCGGGAATGACGGCTAACGAAAGCACAACCGCTGTTTTGGGGATGATGAGTGTGCTCTACAAAGCCGGGATTTCCACCGAACTCTTTCCCCTGCTGATCTTCATCGGCGTGGGCGCAATGATCGACTTCAGCCCGCTGCTGGCGCAGCCCAGGATGGTGCTGTTGGGCGCAGCGGGACAATTTGGTATCTTCGGCACATTGATTCTGGCCATCTTGCTGGGCTTCCCGCTCAACCAGGCTGCCTCCAT
>JAFGKO010000387.1 GCA_016928525.1 Anaerolineales bacterium
ATCATGATAATTGGCTTCACAATCTGATGATCTCCACTTCCTTGTCTGGGGTTAGCCCCTAACCACAAATTCCAGTAGTATCAGGAAATTTCATATCATACGCGGACACTTTGACGTGGCTCAGCGCAAGCTTCAACAGTTTCCGTTAAAAAAATAACGGCCACTTCGAAAGTGACCGTCAATTTGAGTACCGCTAATCGCTTATCTGCTTGTTCACAACGAAAAAGGCGATCCAGAAGAAACCGGACAGTCCAAAGATCACGTAAGGCGCAATCGGGTTCTCGTCCGCCAGGAAAATCAGGGACATTCCGAACATGAACGTAGTGAGCACCGCCAGGATCAAAAAGACATTGTGCTGAACCATCAACTTCTTTACTTTTCTTAGTGCTTCCATTTCATTCTCCTTTCTTAATGGCGCGGGGATCTCCTGCAAAGATGTTGCATTCTTCGCCTGTTCGGCGAGAGTTGCCAATTGAGGGTCGGTCTTGAGATATTCTTCGATCAAATTACGAGTGTCAGCACTCACCTCATCTGCCAGGTAAAGAGGCAGCAAATCAATGATCAGATGCTTTGGGATGTTCATAGTATTTTTCCTTTTCTAACTGAGCCTCTGCGAGCTTCAAGCGCGCACGATGCACCTTTACTTTGACAGTTGTCAGTGGCAATTTCATGACACGGGCAATCTCCTCGTAAGACAGTTCGTGTTGAATTCGCAGAAGAAACGCCGTGCGGTCCACTTCGGAAAGCATTTGGATGGTATCTACCGCGTGCTCCAGTTCCAGGCGGGATTCAACCAGATGGTCAGGGCCGGGTTGCAGATCGACAAGCTCGTGACTTAATTCCACTTTTCGATGCGCATGGCGTTTCTGGTTCAAATACAAGTTGCGAGCTATAGCGAAAAGATAAGCCTTCACTGTCTCTGTGCGAATTTTATGGCGCCCAACCCAGGCGCGGGCGAAGGTCTCTGACGTAAGGTCATCCGCATCCTCCGCGCTCCCTGAAAGCCAGAAGGAGTAACGGTACACATCCTTGGAATAACGCTCGTAAATCTCATGAAATGTGATCATCAGGTATCTCTACTCTACATTACACATTTGAGCTAAAAAAGTTACAACCTTTGCAAACTGGATTAAAATCCACTCAACCTTATGACTCACCGGATTGACCCCTCCCCCGTAAAAAATCCCCGCTTCTTTCGCGGATGCTTCCCCCTCCGGGGACGATGCGACACGGATCAGCATAAGCCTCAGCCTGCCACCGTGCAATCAAGCAAAGACACCACTGTGGGGAGAATCCCGTCCATCCCGATTCCCACAAAAGGAAAGTTGAGCTGGTAATGAAAATCATCGCTTTTCTGCTTGTCTTCCTCCCTCTCCTTGCCGCCTGCGCCGCGCCGACCTCCATAGCGACTCCCACCCCCGCGCCCGTTTCTACCAAAGGCGCGGAGACCGAGACCCTTGCAGCAGGAACCCCAACTATGTCCCCAACCCTCACGCCGGATTTGGTGACAATGGACGAGTTGGGGATCACGGACTATAGAGCCAAAAAAACTTTTGAGGGCATGCCGGAGACCCTCACCCGTGAAGCTGACGGAAGCTATTCGGTCACGGCAAAATCAAATGAGGAAGGAGCCATCACCGAAGGGAAATATACGATTGACATAACAACCTTCGATTTCCATTTGGAAATGAAAAATTTTTATTCCCCAGGAACCGTTGAAGCCACAGATGAACAGGGTAATAAGGTCAGATTGATCTGGAATAATGAGCTGGGTTGGGTCAAGGAGTTTACAAACCTGTCAACGGATATCGAGAATCCGACGGAATTCGATTACGAATACAGAGTACCCATGCTACAGTCCCTCTTGCTTCAACATGAGAGTCCTTTTAAGCCAGGTGGAGGCTTGGATTTTAGGTTAAGAGTGGACTCAGAAAACTCAAAAGTTATCTATTTTCGTACTGATGATAATGTGGGGAACCTCGCTCGAGTAACCGACTACTGGTTGAAAGTAAAGATGCCCAATGGCGAATCTTTCATAGTTAACCCGGTTGATATCGATAATGAAGAGGGGAGAGCGATAATCTTGACCGCCTATGGGAAAAATGCTACGAAAGACGCAGACTCAAGAGCCAAATTACAAAATTGGATAAAAGATCCAACAGCTGCATATTGGTTTATAGTGAGCGCAGACCCATCTTTTTTGGAAAATTTTCAGCTTGTTGCAGCTATAGATGCAACAGATTACAGTGATCTTAACTATTTATTTGAACTCCAAGATAAAGATATTAATAGCTTAAAATTTGGCAAATTTATGCCTAATGATTTAATTGGCCGTATATCTCTTCTAGGATCTGAATTTTCCGCTACTTTACCTCAAAAATTACAAACGATGATTCTTCCTGTCAACACTAATATGCTGGCAGTGAATCCCGCAATCGAATAAAAACTAAAAAGTAATCGTTCTTTATACATTGATTCTCTGTTTTTTTTCTGCTACTCTTTTTTTATGAAACGTTTTCTTCTCTTCGCAGGAATTTCTTTATTTACTTTATTTTTTTATGTAGCTGCTATCACACAGGTGAGGGCATCCGCCCCATGCTGCGCCTATGATCCGTGTCGTTTGAACAGGACTTTCGTACCGATAGGTCGTGAGTAACCCAAAGAACGTTATCCAGCCAGGAGGAAAACATGAAATCCTTGAAGTCCGCTTTTATCCTGTTGATTCTGCTAACTGCTTGCGCCGCGCCCACGCCCGTTGCGACTCCTGCCCCGACCATCCCCAGTATTCCCACTTCCCCGCCGCCAACCCCAACCGTGGCCCCGACCCCCACGCCGGATTTAGTGACAATGGATGAGTTGGGGATCACGGACTATAGAGCTAAACAAACTTTTGGTGAGGATATGCCAAAAACTGTTACCCGTGAAGCTGACGGAAGCTATTCCGTCAATGCCATAGGCTACGAAGGGGAGAATAAGACGGAAAAGAAGTACACCATCGACACCTCAAGTTGGAACTTAAACACTGACATCAAAAACGCCTATGCCCCAGCAACCGTTAATGCCACGGATGAGGAAGGTAACCAGGTCACCCTTATCTGGAGCGCCGAACAAAAGGCTTGGCGCGTGCCTTTTGCCATGATCCCCGACACAGAGCTCAATAAGATTGACCAACATCCTTTTGTTCCTGAAGGGGATGAGAAAATAGCCGTTGAGTCAGCGTTGCTTTGGTTTAGGGACAATCCTCCCTTCACCGATGCGGCGGTGGAGAATTATAAAGAGTATGGGGGAAATGTAGTGAACGCTGGCTTTGATACTATAGTAAAAGGCAATGCCGTCTTTTTACGTCCTGAAGCTATTCAAAGTGAAAATAATGCACATCCCAATGCCGACAACTCTACCATAAAATTCTCGCCCCTATGGATAAGGCAAAACATCAATGGAAAACTCCAAGACATTAATATTATAGTTAATTTGGATAGTCCTGACAAAAACAATTATAAAGTATTGTTAGGAATTCCTATGGGAATGAGCCTGTCTGAAATATCTGCCACAAAAGGACAAGACGGTTTGAATGAGGAAATACAGTATTACTACGGTGATTCGCCATTCTATTATCCGTTTGTAGCTTTATACGCGGATCAAGATCCCGATATAAAAGCTCTCCTTGCTTTACCGAATAATGATCCGGGGAAATTGACATTCCCAGGTTACAATGGGCAATACAAGTTCTATGACATTTTTTATAAATTAAAGAGTGAAGTTAATAATGATCCAACGATATTTAGGGAATTTGTTATAGGTACAAAGAATCCTAATGGTGGAAGAATCTATATGAGTTTTCCTCCGGAAATCCAAATCATGCGTCTCCCTGTAACCTCTTCAAGGAATTAAGCTAGTGAAAGTCAAAATCAAACCTAAGGCATAAATATACTTGATTAAATATAAATTATTGGGGGTAGAGGACTTGAAGCAAGAGGAACTATCCGAGTGATCAAAGACAATTTGACCTGAAATACAAACGATGTTGCCATTCTCCTATCAGTACATTTGTAACTTGATGAAGCTTAAAGATAACTTATTTTTGCCTAATAGCTCTGCTACTCTTTTTCTATGAGGCGTTTCCTGCTGTTTTTCTGTATATTCCTTTTTGCGATCTTTGCCTATTTCTCCTCAATAAAGCCGGCCCGGGCCGATGCCCCATGTTGTGCCTATGATCCATGCTGTGCCAGTAACTGTTTTGATTATGATCTTGTGTGATGTTTTTCAAACCCAGCACCAGCTCCTTCAGGTTGAGACCCCATCGCGACACATTTATCCGCGAATTCATGCTAATCTACTAAAAAAATTCGCGAAGATTAGCGGATGTCAAATGCTTGTGAAAGAGGTCTATTTGATTAACTATGTGAGAACGCGTTACACTGCGGCTTGGCTTAAAACCGCTTTTTGCATGGAAACAGTTACAATACCGTCATGACTCGCTGGCTCGACCCTCGCCCCGTAAAAACAGCCTCGCTCGACAGCCTGGGGTTGCACCCCCTCGCCGCGCAAACTCTGGTCCGGCGCGGGATCACCACCCCCGAAGCCGCGCGCGCCTTCCTCGACCCCGACTCCCAACCCCTGGCCTCCCCCTATGAACTCCCCGGCATGGGAGCGGCGGTTGAGCGCATCCTTTTGGCTATCCGCAACAAAAAGCCGGTCTGCGTCTGGGGCGATTTCGACGTGGATGGGCAGACCTCCACCGCCCTGCTGGTGCAGACCTTGCAGGCGCTCGGCACAGACGTAACCTACCATATCCCCATCCGCGCTGTCTCGTCACACGGAGTCCATATCCCACAACTGGCCGAAATCATCGAGCGCGGCGCAAAGCTGATCCTGACCTGCGACACGGGCATCAGCGCGCACGAGGCCGTGAAGTACGCCCAATCCCGCGGCGTGGATTTTGTCATCACCGACCACCATGAACTGGGTGAAACCTTGCCGGATGCCGTCGCTGTCGTTAATCCCAAATTGATGGCAGGAGACCACTTTCTGGCGAATCTGGCAGGCGTTGGGGTTGCCTACAAATTGGCAGAAGCATTGTTCGAAAATTGGGATTCGGGAATTGGGAATCGTGATACATTTCCCAATTCCCGAATTACAACTCCCGAAATCCTTCTAGATCTTGTAGCTCTGGGGCTAATCGCCGATGTCGCCTTACTGAAAAATGAAACCCGCTCCCTGGCCCAAAAGGGACTGGAAACCCTGCGCAACTCCAAACGCTTGGGGCTGAAAATCATCTCCGAATTTGCCAACCAGCCGCTCTCACAGGCCACCGAGGAATATATCGGCTTTGTGCTTGCGCCGCGCCTGAACGCGTTGGGCAGGCTGGGCGACGCCAACCCCGCCGTCGAACTGTTGACCACCAGCGACCCCGTCCGCGCGCGCGTGCTGGCGGCGCAACTGGAAGGGCTGAACAGCCAGCGCAGGCTGCTCACCAGCCAGGTCTACCGCGCTGCTGAAGCCCAATTGCGCGCAGATCCGTCCCTGCTGGAAGGGCCCGCCATCGTGCTGGGACATCCCTCCTGGCCGGGCGGTGTGGTGGGCATCGTCGCCAGTCGTCTGAAAGATCGCTACAACAAACCCGTCATCCTGTTCAACACAGCCGAAGGCGAACCCGCGCGCGGCTCGGCGCGGTCCATCGAGGGATTGCACATCACCAAAGCCATCGCCGCCCAAAAGGATTTATTGTTGAATTTCGGTGGGCACCCTATGGCCGCAGGTCTCGCGCTGGAGCAGGAGAACCTGCCCGCGTTCCGCAAGGGACTTGGAAAGACCATCGAAGCCATGCTGGGCGATGTAGTCTACGAAGAACCGTCCCTGCAAATCGATGCCTGGATGTCCCTGGATGAACTGACTCTTGATCTGGCCGATTCCATCGAGCAACTGGCTCCCTTTGGCGCAGGCAATCCATCCTTGACTTTTGCCTCGCGGAACGTGCAATTGAAAGCGGCGGCAAAGATCGGGAAAGCGCAGGAACATCTGCGCCTGAACGTGGAAGACCAACAGGGGAACACGCAAGGTATCCTGTGGTGGAACGGCACGGACGAAGGCTTACCTGAAACAGGCAGCAAACTTGACATTGCTTATTCTTTACGTGCCAGCACCTACCGCGGGGAGAGGCAGTTGTCGCTGCAATTTGTCGACTATCGTGTTGTTGAAGAAAAAGCAGTCGAAGTAAAACGTAAAAAGATAGAAGTCATCGATTTCCGTCAAAACGCTGAGCCATTTTCCCGTTTGGCCGTTCAGGTGTTTGCGGAAGGTGCAGATAAGAAGAAATTGGATGGCATGGATCGATACAACTTACGGCCAGCCGATGAATTGGCGATCTACACGACCCCGCCAGGACCAGGAGAGTTGAAAGCAATCCTGGAAAAAGTCAAGCCACAAAAGGTGTATCTCATCGCGCACAATCCGCCCGCCGAAAAGACGGACGAATTCCTGACCCGGCTGGCAGGCATGACAAAATTCGTCATCGCTAAAAAAGGTGGTAAAACCGCAATTTCTGAACTGGCCGCAGCAACCACCCAACGTGAGTCCACTGTACGGATCGGGTTGGAGTGGCTGGCAGCCGGGGGGCATGTAGCAATTACCGGCGAGGAAGATGCGATTTCCCTGTCCGCTGGAAATGGCGCGGGGAATCAGTATGTCCAGAAGGAACTGTATGTCGCGATCAAGGGTCTACTCGAGGAAACAGCAGCATACCGAAATTATGTCGCTACAACAAAAGACCCTAAAGGTCTGGTAGACCTTTAGGGTCTCATATTTCCAATAACGAGTTAGTTCAATCCCAGCTCAGCCAATTTCTCCGTAGTGGGCCAGCCCTTCTCGTCCCAGCCGCGGTAGGCATAGAACTCGGGCAGCATCTTGTCGAGATCGGCCACGCGCCCTTTGGCGGGACCGTCGGGCAACGGCTCGTTGAGCATGCGCGGCGGCAGGGTGTCGACGGTGGAGCCGGCCTTGAGGATGAACATGCGCTCGAGGTTGTAAACGCGTTCGGCAGCACGCATGACTTCTTCCTCGCTGTAGTCCGCGCCGGTGGTCAGGTTGAGCAGTTTCGCCAGGCGCACAGGCCAGATCATGAAATCTTTCGAGAAAACATAGCGGACGGCAAAAAATACGCATACACCGCCGGAGTCGATCAGCGCGAAGGCATCCTGCCAGCGCGCAACCAGTTCGCCCTTCCCCTCAGTGCTCAGTCCATCGGATTTGATTGGCACGCCAAAGACCTCCGTGTAAGCCACATCGCCTTCCATGTGAGAGGCGCCCTTGTTGGAGGTAGCGTACAGCAGGCCCATACCCTGTGACCCGCGCGGGTCGTAGCCGGGAAATTCCTGCTTGCGAGTGGTGACCGAGACTTCAGGATGCTCGTAATGCTGCGCCAGGCGATAGCTGCCTTCAGCCAGTTGGTTCCCGAAGCCTTCGCGATAGGCAATCTTCTGCACCATGTCGATCACGGCATCGGGATCGCCAAAGCGCAGCGGGCCGCCCGTGACGCTATCGTCGATGATGCCGCGCTCGTAGAGTTCCATCGCCGCCGCAATCGTCAGGCCGGTGGAAATGGTGTCCAAACCCAGTTCGTTGCACCAGTAATTGGCCTTGGTCAGCGCGGCCAGGTTGTCGATGCCGCAAGCCGAACCGAGTGACGCGATGGTCTCGTATTCAGGGCCTTCGCCTTTGCCAGCATATTTCTCATCGTCTACCGCAGTCAGGCGTCCGCAGGCAATCGGGCAACGGTAACAGGGTTTATGCGAGATCAAATATTTTTCTTTGAGCGCCACGCCATCGATGTTGTTCACACCCTCGAAGGTACCGGCCTGGAAGTTGCGGGTCGGCAGGATGCCGAGCATGTTGGTGACCTGCGGCACATAGGCCGTGCCGTAAATACGCAACGAGGAGCCTTTTTTGATGTCAGCACCCACTTCCTTGTTCAGCTCCAGGCTGAAGGCACGCATCCCGGCATCGTCGAAGAAAGCCGGGTTCTTTTTGCCCAGGACAACCACACCCTTGAGCTTCTTGCTGCCCATGACCGCGCCCACACCTGAACGCGCCGCGGCGCGATGCTTATCGTTCATGATGGCAGCCATCAAGGCCAGGTTTTCGCCTCCCGGGCCGATGCAGGCGACTTTGGCATCGGGATCGGTCTCCTCGAGCAGGATATCGGTGGCCGTGTGGACATCCTTACCCCAGACATGCGCAGCAGAGCGGACCTCAACCTGGTCCTCGTTCACCCAGACATAGACCGGCTCGGAGGCCGCCCCCTCGAAGATGTAGAGATCGAAGCCGGTGCGCTTCATCCAGGTAGGAAAATCGCCGCCCGAATTGGAGTGCGCCAGCGCGCCCGTCAGCGGGGACTTGGTGACCACCATATAACGGTTGCCAGTCGGGGCGGTGGTTGCGGTCAGCGGGCCGGTAGCAAAGATAAGCTTGTTTTGAGGCGAGAGCGGGTCCACCCCCGGGTCGACTTCATTGTACAGGTAGCGGATTGCGACGCCACGCCCGCCGATGTAGTCCTTGCAGACCTGAGGGTCGATATCCTCGGTTGTAACGGTGCGGGTCGTCAGGTTGATGCGTAGTAGTTTGCCGTGCCAGCCGTACATAGATTCTCCTTGTATTTCCGGTGGTTGAGTAGGACGAGCGCTTTTTTCGTCTGTATCGAAACCACCAATTTAAAGTTGCTCTTGTTACTGGTGGTCTCGATACGGGCTGGGAAATGCACCTACCCCTACTCAACCACCTGGGGTTTTATCCTCCAGCAATTGCTGAAAATGCCGAAATCGTGTCTCCTTCGGAGACCGGGGTGTGCAGGGCCACTGTCAAGCCGTTCAGGACGATCACGCTGCTGTCATCCAGCGGGATGCCGAAGGGGACGAGTATATCTTTCACAGTGGCGCCAGCAGGCGCATCCACCGTAGTGATGTTGCCTTCAGCGCCAGGCGGCAGATGGTCGCGATAGGTGGCAATCAGCTTGACGTGCACTTGCATGGGGATGATTCTAGCATAAATATCAGTATGTCATTGCGAGCGAGTGTAACGAGCGCGGCAATCTCCTGATGGTCAGGTATGCCCGTTTAACAGGAGATTGCTTCGTGCCGCGAGCACGCCGGTGCGAGATGGCAGGACGGGCGATACGGGCGGCAAATCATCCGCCCTACTCAACCATCGGCCCTCGCAATGACATCATTGCCTTTTTTGCGCTCTCCCGTCTGCACACCCCACAGGCGCGCATAGATGCCGCCGGATGCGACCAGTTCATCGTGGCGACCCTGCTCGACCAGTTGTCCGCGTTCGAGCACGAAGATGCGGTCGGCATTGCGGACGGTGGACAGGCGGTGGGCGATGACAATCGTCGTACGCCCCACGGCGATCTTTTCCAGCGAGCGCTGGATGAGCGCCTCCGTTTCATTATCGACCGAGGAGGTGGCTTCGTCCAGAATAAGCACGGGCGGGTCTTTTATCACAGCCCGCGCAATCGAAATACGCTGGCGCTGCCCACCGGAGAGCTTCTGGCCGCGCTCACCGACGATGGTATCGTAACCCTGCGGCAGGGAGGTGATGAAGTCGTGCGCTTCGGCAATCTTCGCGGCCTCGATAATCTGCTCGTCGGTGGCATTAAATGTCCCGTAGGCGATGTTCTCGCGGACAGTGCCATGGAAAAGATACACGTCCTGGCCCACGAAGCCAATGGCGCGGCGCAGGTCTTTGACGCGCAGGTCGCGCAGGTCATGCCCGTCGAGACGGATGCAGCCAGATTGCACGTCATAGAAGCGCAACAGCAGCTTGACCAGGGTGGTTTTCCCGGCGCCGGTCGAGCCGACGATGCCGACCGTCTCTCCGGCGGGCATCTTCAACGACAGGTTGTGGATCACGGATTGGTTATCCGTATTCTGGTATTCGAAACTGACATTTTCCAGTTCGATCTCGCCGTTCACCGATTTGGCATTCAGGGTAGTCGTTCCATCGGGCATCAGGGCGTCGGCATCCAGCAGGTCGAGGGCGCGCTCGGTGGAGGCCATGGCGCGCTGATAGAGGTCGAGGGTGTCGCCCAGGCTGGTGAGCGGCCAGAGCAGGCGCTGGGTGATGAAGATCAGGACAGAATAAACGCCGACCGCCAGGCGCCCGTCCAGCGCCATCTGCCCGCCGGAGACCAGGATGGCGATGAAACCGCCCATGATGAGCATACGGATGAGCGGGACGAAGGCCGAACTGAGCGCAATCGCATCGCGGTTGGCAACGCGGTAGCGGTCGCTTTCCAGAGTGACGCGTCCCAGTTCGTGGGCTTCGGCGGTGAAACTCTTGATGGTGGCAATGCCGCCCAGGTTGTTGGCAAGCTGCCCGTTGAGCATCCCGACCTGCGCGCGGACGGCAGCATATTTGGGCGCCAGCGTGCGCTGGAAGCGGATCGAGCCCCAGATGATGAAGGGCATGGGCAGCATCGCCATCCAGGCCACGTTGGGGGCGGTATAAAAGAAGATGCCGCCGATGACCAGGACGGTGGTGACCACCTGCCAGATGTCGTTGACGCCCACGTTCAGGAAGCGCTCGAGCTGGTTGATGTCGTCGTTCAGGACAGCCATCAGGCCGCCGCTGGTGCGGTCTTCGAAGTAGGCCAGCTTGAGATGCTGGACGTGGTCGTAGGCGTCGATGCGCAGTTCGTGCTGGACGGTCTGCGCCAGGTTGCGCCAGGCCACTTGGTAGAGATACTGGAAGAGCGACTCCAGCACCCAGATGACGACCGTCAGGCCAGCCAGCGCCAGTAATTGGCTTCCGGCGTCGGAAATGCCGAGGCGGGCGATGAACGAATCCCCCTGCTGGACGACCGTGTCCACGGCGGCGCCGATCAGCAGCGGCGGGGCCAGGTCGAAGATCTTGTTGAGGATGGAATAGGTCGAGGCCAGGACCATCGCGCGCCGGTGCGCGCGGGCGTAGCCCCACAGACGGATGAGGGGGTGGGATTTTTTTGTGTTGGGCATAGGGGGGATTAAACCACGATTTTTGAACCGCGAAGAACGCAAAGAGCGCGAAGTTTCCTTTTCATATGTCATTGCAAACCCTGCAAGGGCGAAGCAATCCCCTAATTATCTGGAGACTGCTTCGCTTCGCTCGCAGTGACATATCAAACAATAAAAATAGTACAATAAACTCAATGAACAAAAGCAACAGGCAAATACAGTTGGAGGCAATATGAGCGTGGGAAAAGCAGTTACGGGTGTGGGCGCTTGGGCATGGGAGCAGTTCGGTGAGAATGTCAAACCCAGCTTTTTATCGTTTTTGAAACGCAAATGGGATGATGCCAAAGAAGAAAATGAAAAAGTACGCTATGCTGATACAAAATGGAAAGATTTTAGTTGGGGTAAAGCAGTAAAGCGTTACCAGGAACATATGCGGTCTCTCTATGGTCACATCCGTGTGATTGGGTCAACTGAACCTGTAAAGTTAGATAATGTTTTCACAGATGTTTTCTTGCTCGAGAAACCACAAGCTTTCCGTAGGTTCGATATAAGCCAATTAAGTAAGTTACAAAAAGAGCCCGACCAATTAGATAACGGTGATCGTTTACGAGGCTTGCAAGTTGTCATACAAAAGCGTGGACATCGTCTATATATTCTAGGAAAACCCGGTGCAGGAAAAACAACCTTTCTGAAATATCTTGTGCATCAAACACTGGAAGCTCAACTAGATAAAATTCCCGTTTTCATCACTTTAAGAGATTGGGCAAATTCAAACCTTGAACTTTTACCTTTCATTGCAAAACAATTCGATATTTGTCGATTCCCAGATGCGCAACCATTTATCGAGTACATCCTGGAAAATGGGCGAGCTGTTATTTTTTTTGATGGTTTGGATGAAGTACCGGAACAAAATAAACAACGGTCACAAATAACATCTTCTATGCATGAATTTTGCAGAAAGTATCAGGAATCCCAGGTTGTGATTACTTGTCGCATAGCTGCTACTGACTACTCTTTCACTGAATTTACCTACATTGAGATGGCTGATTTCAGCGAAAGCCAGGTTAAAACCTATGCTCGCAAATGGTTTGGAAAAGATACTGAAAAAGCAGAAAGATTTTTGGTTGAGCTTAATAAAGAAGAAAATAAAGGTGTGCGTGATCTAGGCCGAAGTCCACTTCTGCTTTCGATGATCTGCCTAGCATATGATGAAACATTGACAATTCCTAAAAGGCGTGTTGAACTTTACGAGGAGGCCCTTGATGCACTACTTAAAAAATGGGATTCATCCCGAAATATCCAACGCGATGAAATCTATAAAAATCTTTCGCTCGGGCGGAAACGTCAAATGTTCGCCCGTCTTGCTGCTGAAGCATTTGAGAAAGGCGAAATATTTTTCCCTAAAAAACAATTAGCATCTCAAATAGAAGCTTATCTAAATAATCTTCCTCCTACCGATATCGAGGATGATATTGATGGAGAAGTTATACTACAAGCAATTTCTGCCCAACATGGCATATTTGTCGAGCGAGCTAAAGATATATTTTCTTTTGCTCATCTGACATTTCAGGAATATTACACAGCAAAATATATAACTGACAAGCTAAGTCAAGGTACCTTACATTCCTTAAAGAAAAATCTAATTGATGATCGTTGGCATGAAGTATTTTTACTAACAGCAAGTCTTTTAGCTGATGCAGATGAATTTTTTACTTCAATGCTTTCATTTACTCAAGAATTTATAAAGAAAGATAAAACCCTATTTGAAATTCAAGAATGGGTAGACAAGAAATCTTCCCAATGCTCCTCTGATTATAGAAATGCCGCTCGAGCTTTTTATTGGTTTCTTGCACTTGTTCGTGGTCCTGCTCTTGATAAAGCCTTGGGGGAAGCAATTGACCCTAGGCTAGTAAGAGCAACCACGCTTCCCCCTGACTTAGCAGGTTTACTATTTTCGAGTATTGCTGTTACTAAATCTCTAACCCAAAATCTATCCAATCAAATACATGTATTACTAAATGATGCTTTTAACCTATCATTGAATGCTGTTATTGAATCAAATCTTAATTCTAGCAGTATTCTTGAACGCGAATCAAAAACAACACAAATATTAATTTTAGAAACCAATATAACCTTTATTACTATCATTGCGGAAATTATTGGTCTGCGTTGGGAATGGGCTACTATCTCATCACTTTATCCAAAGATAGGCAAATTCTATACTCAATTAAAAAAAGGCTGTAAGTTAATTTCAACTGATTTTTCAAAACTATTTGAAGGAATTAAATTACCACCTAGTCAGGCATCGAGAGACAAATGGATCGAATTCGCAAATGATGTTCGTACTAACGCTCGGCGAGTTTTAGATATTGGATATTTGTGGAAGCTAGACAAAGAACAAACAGTTTTTGTGGCGAGTTACCTTAAAGCAAATCTTTTATTACTTGAATGCCTCAATGTCGCTCTCGTATCAAAGAGAGATGCAATACTAACGAATATACTAAGCGCTGAAAATATCGTACATGAAAAAACTCCCTGAACACGGCTCTTGCTTTATCTGCGGAAGCGAAAACCCGCACAACGTCGGTCTGCGCTGGTATGTAGATGAAAAAGGCGTGGTATCGTCCGAGTTCACGCTGACACTGGCGCAGCAGGGACCGCCCGGTCACGCGCACGGCGGGCTACACGGTCGCGGCGGCGAAGATCGAGGTCAATTATCGCAAGCCGGTACCGCTGGAGACGTTGATCGCGACGAAGGGCTATGTCACACGGCGGCGCGGGCGCAAGATCTACACGCGCGGGGAAATCTGCCTGCCGGACGGGACGCTGCTGGTGGAGGGCAAGGGGCTGTTCGTTGTGGCGCCGCATTTGTTCGAGAAGAGCAAGATGTTCAG
>JAFGKO010000388.1 GCA_016928525.1 Anaerolineales bacterium
GCCGGCCCCCCACAACAGCAGGGCCACCCCCCACCAGGTCCGCGCGCGCTGCTGCCTGTGGCTGCGCAAGAACCACACCCCCACGCCCAGCGTGACCAGCCCGAGCAGGTAGACGATGGCCGAGGTGGAGGGCTGCACAATGATGACCTCCGCTCCCCCCACCGCCACCCGCGCGGTTGGCTGGATCTGCAGCCAGCTTTCCGGCGTCTGCGGCGGGCTGTAGGGGATCGACTCGAACGGTGCGCAGCCGGACAGAAACAAGAGGATCAGCGTAACGACTGCCACCCGTGATAAAGCCCGGCCCGCTGAGGTAATATCGCCCTGTTCTTCGACCGGATCGTTACTGGCTTTGCCCGCGCTGCTCATTGATTCACCTCCGCCCTCAATTGACCAAACCCCGGAAGTCGTGTCATTTATACATTACCAGGGCCTGACGAAAAGTCAAGCAGGAAAAGGGCTGCCGGGCGCAGTTCAATCTTGGGGAGACGGCGATTTGGTCATTACGATGGAGCGCCGGTCTGATCCTGTGCGGAGCTGCGTTTGGCGAGTTCTTTCGGGGGAGAAAAGGGGAGTCCCAAGTGGAGTGAGCTTTGTCGGATCCAGACCGCTGTGACTGGAGCTTGTTTCGTCTCGGTTTGGCGCTTCTGGATCACTTCCTCAACTAAAAAAACAAACTATGTCTCTAGTCGATTCCCGGCTTCGTGCCATTCCACGACCCCTTCCTCCAGCCGTTTTACCGGATATCCATAGGCTGACAACAGGATTAATGCCTCATCTGCCTCTGAGCAATAAGGGCCCCGGCAGTAGGTTACCAACATTTTACCGAGCGGAATTTCATCAATCCGGTAACACAAAGTGTCAATCGGATAGGATACAGCGCCTGGGAGATGACCGGCTTGAAACTCGACCTCAGGCCGAGCGTCGATCAAAATGATTTCATTTCGCCTTAACCCCTCGCTTACTTCAGCAATCGAAATTTTTATAAGATCAGAACGGTGTATACGATACAGATCTAATTCCGTTTCTACTTCAGAAAACTGCATCTCTGCAACCCGGCGCAGTTCGATCCATAACCGGGCGATTTCCGGGTCAGCCAGGCCATATTTTACATATAGACCATTTCTTTGGTCGATCACTAAACGGGCTTTTTTTAAGCGCTGCAAATGCTGGGATGTATTTGCAATGCTCATCTGGGCAAGACTCGCCAGTTCCTCAACGGTGCGCGGCGACTGCACCAAAAGATCGATCAGTTCCAGACGATGAGGATTCGCCAGCGCGTTCCCAATTCTTGCAAACAATTTATATAGCTGTTCTTTATGCTCTCGGGCTTCTGATTTTTTGGAAGACATTGTTTTCCTTTAATACTCAAGAGATTTATTGAATAATATAAAGGGGATGCTAGAATATGTCAATTCACGCACAGAGTACATCGGAGAATTCAGCATGGAATCATTTTTATTGATCATCAACAACGCCCCATATGGGGATGAACGTCCCTACAATGCCTTACGCCTGGCAATGAACCTTGCCAAACGTGAAGATGTGCAGGTGAAGGTGTTTCTGACCGCCGACGGCGTTGTCTGCGCTCGCAAAGGACAAAAGACACCGGATGGGTATTACAACATCGAGAGAATGATCAAGTTTCTTGCCACCCGAGGCAAGGTGGCTACCTGACAATCCTGCTGCGAAGCCCGCGGGTTCGGGCTTGAAGATTTGACAGTCGGCGTCGAGATGGGTTCGTTGCAGTTGGAGTCCGATTGGACCGTCGAGGCCAACAAAGTTTTGGTGTTTTAGGTCACACCCATGAAAACACGCGAAAGCGGCATGCCCGATGAGGAACGTTGGGAAACTTTCTTTGATCCGGACTTAATCCTGAATTCCCTGGGATTGGACCAAACCTATCGAGCAGTGGTCGACATGGGCTGCGGCTATGGGACCTTCGCGATCCTCGCCGCCCGAAGGGTCAACGGCATGGTGCACGCGATCGACATCGAGCCCGAGATGGTAGAAGCCTGCCAGGAAAAAGCTAAAAAAGCAGGGGTAACCAACATCAACTGTGTGGAACGCGACTTCGTCACCTACGGCACTTGCCTGCCAGACAGCTGCACAGATTTTGTGATGCTGTTCAATATTTTACATGCCGAGAACCCATTGAATCTGCTGAACGAAGCCCACCGTATTCTGGTTCCAGGCGGGAAAGTGGCCGTGATCCACTGGAATTATGATCCAACCACGCCCAGAGGACCATCGATGGACATTCGCCCAAAACCGGAGCAGGTCCAGGATTGGATTCGAACAGGCGGGTTTCAGCTAACCCGGCCGTTCATTGACCTGCCTCCTCACCATTATGGAATGGTTGGAGAAAATAAGTAAGATAGCAACGATCGATCTGGTGGATACCATTTACCTGTATTCGAAGTGGATGATTTCGCACAGAGGATGACACGAACCTGTAGATAAGGGAGGTTCGAGGCGCCGGGAACCACTCACGCGCATTGGAGTGGTTTCCGGTGCCTATCCTTTGTCATTTCCGCATGACATTCGTCTCAGACCATTCACTCGAAGGTCAGGCTTGAAAAAATAGATCTGGAGATTTGCTACCCCAGGATCCGGTTGCGTGAGAGGGATCTACTCGTTTGTGATACCAAGTTCTTTCTTGAAATATGCCTTCAGGCGCAGTTCGGTGATGTCTACGAAGCGCACAAGAAAACGATCGTCGAGCTGATCGAGAATCGCGCGAGCCCGAACAATCATTTCTTGCCCGACTTCGTAAGTCCCTTTCACCCGGGGAAAATCTCTCTTGAGCGTACGGGCCGCTTTTTTGAGATCGCGCAGCTCGGGCAGCTTGCCCGGCAGCAAGGTCAGGTAAGAATAGTGACCGATGGCCAGATCACCCTCCAGATCCTGCCAATCATCGATGATCTGGATGGCGGCGCCGAACAACAGAAAAACCTCCCAATAATCCTCGATCTGGTTGGCCTTTCCCA
>JAFGKO010000389.1 GCA_016928525.1 Anaerolineales bacterium
ACGAATTTCATGGCCACGCTGGGTGAGACGCGCGTGCTGCCCGAAGCCTTGGAACAGACTTACAAACGCATCAAGGCCGGTTTCCAGCGTTGATGCGCTGCAACCCTAATTTGGGATAATCTTACAAAAATCATTTTGGAGAACAATTCTCATGCGTGTACTTTCTTACCTGGTATCCGGAATACTGATCTTGGCAATTTTAAGCGGCTGTGCGCCTGCAAGCAAAGTCCAGCCGGTTCCGAACGAAAAGTCTGTCATCGCAACTGAGTCACCGCTGACAGCCTCCCCCGTTCCCACAGCTACCGCAACACAGATACCTACCCCTCAACCCACGCTGGCCCCTTCTACATTTGGGCCAGATGAAGAAGACTTCCCGGCAAACGTCAACCCCTTTACCGGGCTGCCCGTCGCCGACCCAGACCTGCTCTTACAGCCCGCGCTGTTGGTCTCGATTACGCATTTCCCGCCCGAAGCGCGCCCGCAGGGCGGCTTGTCCTTCGCGCCCTGGGTCTTCGAGTACCTCATCGCCATCGGCACCACACGCTTTGCAGCCATTTTTCATGGCCAGGATCCTTATCCCGAAGCACCGCTCACCGGTGGTTGTGACGTCCGCATGGAGCCGTTCGTGCAAGACGGCCTCTTGCTTGGTAACCGCGTCTGGCAGGATCAAAATGGCGACGGGATCCAATCGCCCGAAGAGCAGGGCGTGGGCGGCGTATGCGTCAATCTATATGACGAAGGCGGGAAACTCATCCAGCAGACAACGACCGACTCTAACGGCTACTATGGATTCAACGTAGAGGCAGGCACCTACTCGATTGAATTCGTCAAGCCCGATGATTGGGATTTCACGGAACCAAACGTCGGATTTGAGGATACCGATAGCGATGCCGAGCAGATTACGGGGCGGATCGAGGCGGTCCAGGTGGGTGCGGACGTTCGTCTCTGGGATGCGGGCCTGCTTCCATTGGTCGAACCTAATCTCGCTGAAGTCCCTCCCGCTGAAGTCGGCCCGGTGCGTTCGGCGCGCATGATCCACATCCACCTGCAGAACTTCCTGCAGGATAGCTGCCTGATCTATGCCGGCGCAACCAAAGAAATCAGGGGACAAATCCCCGGCTGCGCGACAGTCTTCAAAAAGGGTGACGGCGGGATGGGCAGCATGCTGGCAATTTCGCGCATGGTGGAAATCGCGGAAGAAAACACCCGCAACAACGGCACCAAGTTCAATTACGCCCACAACCTGTTTGCCGAGGAAACACCTCCAGGAGGCATCCCGGCTACTCAAGCGGACATGTTCTTTTCACAACTCAACCAGAGCAAGTGGGTTTACGATCCCACCTACCAGGGTTGGTTGCGCTATGTCGACAACACCAGCGAACAGACCGAATTCCACGTGGATGTGGATCGCCTGAACGGACGCCAGATATCCTTCGAGAACCTGATTGTCCTGTTCGTGGAACACGAGGTGCTGGCACCTTTAATCATAGATATGTACCTGCAAGCGGGGGAAGAGGAAAAAGGGCTTGCCTTCCGCAACGGGCAAATGTTCGAAATCAAATGGAGCACGCGCGCTGGTGAATATGAGCGAAGGACCGGTTTCCGCCGACCGATCGCTTTTCTGGATAAAGATGGCAATCCTTTCCCACTACACCCCGGCCGCTCATGGATCGTCATCGCCACGCCTTATTCCGAGTATTCCGAGTATGAACCCGGTAAGTGGAAATTCCGCATCTATGCTCCGCCAGGGGCGGGGATATACTAGTTACATGGGATTGTGTCCGTAACCAGCCAGGTTGCGGACATTTTATTTTCTCCAAATATTGCTCTTACAGCCTTGAGCATAATTTCATACAAGTGACAACTGTCCCTCAACCTTTTGACTTGTGCCAGTGTACTTTTGGGATGCAAAAACGCTATAATAGTAACATCTCAATAAATCGGGGCGTGGGGCGTTGTCCCACCTTCCCCTTCTTTTTGAAAAAGATACCTTAATTCAATGCCACAATCGCCATAACAGATAGAACAGGAGACAATCCATGAGCAAAGAGAACGAAGCTGTCATCCTTTCCGCAGTACGCACGCCGATTGCAAGATTTCAGGGAGGCTTGAGCAGCGTACCCGCAACAAAACTGGGGGCAGTGGTTGTCAAAGAAGCAGTCGAACGAGCAGGCATCGAGAAAAAAGAAGAGATTGACGAAGTTTTCATGGGCATCGTCGTTCCTGCAGGACAGGGACAGGCGCCCGCCCGCCAGGCCGCCATCTTTGCCGGGTTGCCCGCCACCGTCAGCGCAACGGCGTTCAACAAGGTTTGCGGCTCCGGGTTGAAAACCGCCATGCTGGCCGCGCAGGCCATCAAAGCCGGGGATGGGCAGTTGTTCGTAGCAGGCGGCATGGAATCGATGACACGTGCGCCTTACCTGGTCCCTGGCCGCACGGGCGAGCTGCGCTATGGGCACGTTGAGTTGAAGGACTCCCTACTGCACGATGGCCTGTGGGATCCTTTCCAGGATTGGGCCATGGGCAACGCGGCTGACTTCATCGCCGAAGAGTTCGAGGTCACCCGCGAAGCAATGGATCGTTTCGCCGTTGAAAGCCATCAAAAGGCAACTGCAGCCATTCAAACGGGCAAGTTCAAAGCTGAGATCGTCCCGGTGGAAATCCCCGGCAGAAAGGGACAGGTCACGATCTTCGACACCGACGAAGGACCGCGTCCCGATACCACGGTCGAATCGCTCTCAAAATTACGGCCTGTCTTCCGCGCCGATGGCAGAGTCACAGCCGGGAACGCCTCCAGTCTAAACGACGGGGCGGCAGCAGTGGTTGTCGCCAGCCGCGCCTACGCCGAAGCGCATGGACTGAAACCGTTGGCGCGCGTCGTGGCATACGGACAGGCTGCGCTCGATTCCAAATGGCTCTTTGCTGCGCCTGCCAAGGCCATGCCCAAAGTGCTCGCAAAAGCCGGCTGGACTTTCGCCGATCTGGACCTGATCGAGCTCAACGAAGCCTTCGCCGCGCAGGTGCTCGCCAACGGCTACGAATTGGCAGACCAGGGCTGGGACTGGAGCAAGGTCAACGTCAACGGCGGCGGGATCGCACTCGGACATCCCATCGGCGCATCCGGCGCGCGTGTGTTGACTACGCTGATCTATGCCTTGCAAGATCGCGGCTTGAAACGCGGGTTGGCGTCGCTGTGTCTCGGTGGCGGCGAAGCCGTCGCCATGGCAATCGAGCTGGAGTAATCATGGACATCAAACTCATTTTCGTCGTCGGTGCGGGGACAATGGGCAACGGCATCGCCCAGGTGGCGGCCACCTCCGGTTACCGCGTCACTTGCATGGATGTGATGCCTGCCGCCCTTGAAAAGGCCAAAGCTACCATTGCAAAATCCATCGCCAAATTGCTTGAAAAGGAAAGAATCAGCCTCTATCAAAAAGCTGCTGCGGAGGGGATCAATTTCGTCACCGATTTCTCCACCCTTGCTGAAGCGGACCTGATCATCGAAGCTGCTACCGAGAACCCCGAGTTGAAATTCAGGATCTTCAAAGAATTGGATGAGAAAGCCCGCGAGGGTGTCATTCTGGCGACGAATACCTCGTCTATCAGTATCACCAAAATCGCAGGAGCGACCAGCCGCCCGGACAAAGTCATCGGGATGCACTTCATGAATCCGGTGCCGTTGATGACGCTGGTGGAAGTCATCCGCGGCCTGAGTACGTCCGATGAAACCACCCAGACGACCATGGCAATCTGCAAGGTGATGGGCAAGGAGCCGGTCGAGGCCAACGACTCGCCGGGCTTCATCTCCAACCGCATCCTGTGCCCGATGATCAACGAGGCTATCTTCGCCCTGCAGGAAGGCATCGGCACGCCCGAAGCCATCGACCAGGTGATGAAACTGGGCATGAACCATCCTATGGGCCCATTGACCCTGTGCGATTTGATCGGCCTGGACGTGGTGTTGAACGTGATGGAAATCCTGCAACGCGATTTGGGAGACGATAAGTATCGCCCGGCGTATCTGCTAAAAAAGATGGTGGATGCAGGTTATCTGGGCCGCAAGACAGGGAGAGGGTTTTACGAGTATTAGACTTTAGACCTTAGACTTTCGATACAATGTCTAAAGTCTAAGGTCTTATCGCTTTACCCAACCGGAGGGCACCATGAAATTCGAACTACGTGAAATGACCATGAACGACTATGACAAGGTCTCCGCATTATGGAAAGATAGCGAAGGATTGAAACTCAACAGCGAGGATGACTCGCGCGAAAGCATCAAACGCTTCCTGGAACGCAACCCGGACCTGAGCTATATCGCCATCGACCAGGGACAGATCGTCGCGGCAGCCTTGTGCGGAAGCGATGGGCGGCATGGCTACATCCACAATCTGGCCGTAGCCAAATCCCATCGCAGACAGGGTATCGGCAAATCCCTTGTTGGACGCTGCATGTTTGCCCTGATGCGCATGGGCATCCACCGCTGTCACCTGTTCGTGCTGGGCGACAACCAGGCCGGGTTGGAATTCTGGAAAAGCCTGGGCTGGCAGCAGCGGGTGGAATTGATTACCATGTCGCAACCTTTACAGCTATAGGACATTAGCCGTAAGACTTTAGGAGAACGAAATGCGGGATTTCAGAAAAATCCAGGTTTGGGAACGAGCACACCGTTTTACTTTGCAGGTATACAAAATAACATCGTCGTTTCCAAAAGACGAACTTTACGGTTTGACCAGTCAGATGCGGCGTGCAGCAGTTTCTATCCCTTCTAATCTGGCCGAAGGATGTGGAAGAGACACACAAGCTGAACTTGCACGATTTGTCCACATCGCAGGCGGTTCAGCTAGCGAATTAGAATACCAACTAATTCTGGCACATGATCTCGGTTACATTGGTGACGAGCTATATCCCGAATTGAATTCCGAAATCAACGAAATCAAACGCATGCTCAATGGTTTTGAAAAGGCAGTTCAAACAAACGTCAAAAATCTAAAGTCTAAGGTCTGAGGTCTAAAATTCAAAGTCTCATGTCAAAAATCTACGATTACGTCATCATCGGTTCTGGCTTCGGTGGCTCCGTTTCCGCTATGCGCTTGACCGAAAAAGGGTATTCCGTGCTGGTGCTTGAACGTGGTAGGCGCTTTGAGGATAAAGACTTCCCCAAATCCAACTGGAACATCTGGAAATTTCTGTGGATGCCCGCTCTGCGCTGCTACGGCATCTTCCAGATGACCTTTCTCAACGGCCAGCTTGCGCTACACGGCAACGGCGTCGGGGGCGGCAGTCTCACCTATGGCAACGTACTGATGATTCCGGACGACCGTCTCTTCAACGCCCCGGCCTGGAAACACCTGGCAGATTGGAAATCCATCCTGGGGCCTCACTACGAAACCGCCAAACAAATGCTGGGCGTGACTCCCAACCCCAAATTGACCCACGCCGACGAGAAAATGAAAGAGATCGCGGGTGAACTGGGCAATGGGCACACTTTCCAGCCGACCGAAGTAAGCGTCTTTTTTGGGAAACCGGGGGAAGAAGAGCAGACCGTCCCTGACCCGTACTTCAACGGTGAAGGTCCGAACCGGGCGGGCTGCAATTTTTGCGGCGGTTGTATGGTCGGCTGCCGCTACAACGCCAAGAATACCCTGCCAAAGAATTATCTATATTTTGCAGAAAAACAAGGGGCGAAAATCATCGCTGAAGCAACGGTAACAGATGTCAGACCGTTGGCGGTGGACGAGGGACGGTCTACGGTCGGTGGCCTATCGTCCGAAGCACGCTATGAAGTGGACTATCGCAGCACGACCGCCTGGTTTGGCGTATCCAAGCATACGGTCCGGGCGCGAAGCGTGATCGTCTCGGCCGGGGCGCTCGGGACGATGAACCTGCTCTTCCGCTATCGCGATGTGACCGGGTCCCTGCCCCGGATCTCGTCTCGCCTGGGCGACCAAGTCCGCACCAACAGCGAAAACATCCTGGGCGTGACCAGCCGTGATAAAGACGTCGATTACTCCAAGGGCATCGCCATTTCATCCATTTTCCAGGCGGACGATGTCACCCGTGTGGAGCCAGTGCGCTACTCGGATGGCTCGTCCTTTATTCGTGTTCTGACCGCCCCGCATGTGGAGGGCGATTCAGCGCTCATCCGGGCGCTGAAAACCGCCTGGGAAATGATCCGCCACCCAATGGATTTCCTATATGCCAAGCTCTTCTCGCGCTGGGCGCGTTACACCACGATCCTGCTGGTCATGCAAGTCGAGGAAAACCTGACCCATATCCGCCTGGGGCGCAACCTGTTTACCCTGTTCCGCAGGGGACTGGTGCTCAAGCCGGACAAAGACCACCCTATTCCACGCCAGCTCAAGATTGGAAACCACGTTACACGCGCGCTGGCCAAAAAGGTAAATGGCATCCCCCAGGCCGCATTTACCGACAGCCTGTTCAACTTCCCGACCACCGCTCACCTGATGGGTGGCGTTCCGTTCGGACGGGATGAAAGTGAAGGCGTGATCGACCTGGATTGCCAGGTTTTCAATTATCCCGGCCTGTACGTGGTGGACGGCTCGATTATGCCCGCCAACCCCGGCGTCAACCCCTCACTGACCATCACGGCGCTGGCCGAATATGCAATGAGCAAGGTGCCAGCCAAAAGACAACAGTGATCAGTAATTACTTTTATCTCCGCTTATCCCTGGTGAATCATGACCAACTTCTCCCCCTCCCTCGATTACGCAAAACAGCTTGACCAGCAGGATCCGCTCGCATCCTTTCGCGAGCAATTTGTCATCTCTGACCCCGACTTGATCTATCTCGACGGCAACTCGCTGGGCAGGTTGCCAAAGGTCACCGCTGAACGCATGCGCCAAGTCATTGAGCAGGAGTGGGGCGTGGACCTGATCCGCGGCTGGAACCTGGACTGGTGGCATGCCCCGGCCCGCATCGGAGAAAAGATCGCCGGGTTGGTCGGTGCGGCCTCCGGTCAGGTCATCGTTTGCGATTCGGTCTCCATCGACCTGTTCAAACTGGCCTCGGCGGCGCTCTCGTTGCGTCCTGCGCGAACCAAAATCATCACCGACACACTCAACTTCCCGACCGATCTCTATATCCTGCAAGGGTTGGTAAGCCTGCTTGGCGGGCGGCACGAGATCGTGCGTATCGGCTCGCAGGACGGCGACATCACGCCTGACCTGACTGCGTTGGAGGCCGCCATCGACGAGAATACTGCGCTGGTCACGCTCTCGCACGTGCTTTTCAAAAGCGGCTATCTATATGACATGGCTACCATTACGGAGCTGGCGCACAGTAAAGGTGCACTTGTCCTGTGGGATCTGAGCCATTCCGTCGGTGCAGTGCCAATCGAATTGGACACCTGCAATGCCGACTTCGCCATCGGCTGTACCTATAAATATCTCAACGGCGGTCCTGGCTCACAGGCTTTCCTGTATGTGCGCCGCGAGTTGCAAGAGCAGGTCGCTTCGCCCATCTGGGGCTGGTGGGGACAAAAATCACCGTTCGACTTTGGATTGGATTACACCCCTGCCCCCGGCATGGCCCGTTTCCTGAGCGGTTCGCAGGGCATGCTGGCCATGCTGGCGATGGAAGCTTCCCTTGACCCAATCATCGCGGCTGGGATGACGCGCATCCGGGATAAGTCCG
>JAFGKO010000390.1 GCA_016928525.1 Anaerolineales bacterium
CGACCGAAATCGTATTTGCTGATTGCCTGGCTGCTCACCACGTGGTACAAGCCGTTCAATTGTGCTTGCAGCATGTCAAGTAAGATTTTCGCCAGGTCGTTCACAAGTAACGGGCAGAAAAAAACATCGGTAAAACCGGGTACGCGCACACCCTTCGAGAGATTATTGTAGAAAAACTCGGCCAGGCTGCGTTGACCGCCGAGGCTCCAGCCGTAGAAGTTCACCCGTGCGATGATCGCCTGGGGGTTAACCTGGGCGACAGCCTGTTCGCCGTGTAGTTTGGTACGGGCGTAAACGCTTTGGGGGCCAGGGGGGTCTTCTTCGAGGTAATTACCGCGCCGACCATCAAAAACCGCATCGGTGGAGATATGCAGCAGGCGCGCTCCGCCCCTGGTGACAAATTGCGCCAGTTTTGCGGGAAGCCAACTATTCAATTTTTCTGCCAGGACCGGGCTGGCTTCGCAGATTTCCAGATTTGCCAGTGCAGCGCAGTGGATGATCCAATCCGGCCGGGCGACGTTAAGCACGTGTTCCACTGCGCCGGGAGCGAGCAGGTCAGCCTGGATGATTTCGAAAGCGTCTGTCTGTATGGAACGCTGGTTGACGCAGCCAATAACGTGGTGGTTCTGGGCGGCTTCGAGCGCCAAGTTCAATCCGAGCAGACCGCTAGCCCCGGTGATCAAAATTCGCATGGGGACCTCTCGACGGAGGGTTGAAGGAGGAAAAACTTTCCTTCAGCCGTCCGTCCGGTAGTCCCTATGACAGGTATTTAAAGTGCTATATGACTATGCAGCAATCATCGTGCCAGTTCCGCCAATATCTGGCGTATTTGATCTGGCGTGAGCCATTTCGGGTTGTTGTCGCTGGCATAGCGAAATCCTTCGGGCAAAGATGAGCCACTGTTCTGCCATTCGCGACCAAACCACAGAGCCGTGGTGGGTTGTACGACGAACATATCCGGCAACTCAACGGTTGTGCGGGCTTCATCTTCGTGAATCAAGACTTCATGCAGTCTTTCGCCGGGGCGGATGCCGATCACCTCGATCTGCGCCTGCGGGGCGATCACGGCAGCCAGGTCGACGATTTTCATGCTGGGTATCTTGGGTACGAACACCTCGCCGCCGTGCATCTGTTCAATGCAACGGATGACGAATCGTACGCCTTGTTCCAGGCTGATCCAGAAGCGCGTCATGCGGGTGTCGGTGATGGTCAGTTTTTTATCCTCCCGCTGCCGCATAAAGGTGGGAATGACGCTGCCACGGCTGCCGGCAACGTTGCCGTAGCGAACACAGCTAAAACGGGTATTCGACCCGGCTGCGTAAGCATTGCTCTGGATGATGAGCTTCTCAGCCGCCAGCTTGGTGGCGCCATACAGGTTCACCGGGTTGACGGCTTTGTCAGTGCTCAAGGCCAGCACGCGAGTGACCTGCGCGTCCAGGGCGGCCTCGACAACGTTACTGCTGCCGAGTATGTTTGTTTTCACCGCTTCCATGGGATTGTATTCGCAGGCGGGAACCTGTTTCAGCGCAGCGGCGTGGACAACGATGTCTACACCGTTCATCGCACGGCGCAAGCGTTCCTGGTCGCGTATATCGCCAATGAAATATCGCAATGAGGGGTGGTTGAAGCCGCCGACTTGCATTTCGTGTTGTTTGAGTTCATCACGGCTGAATACAATTAAACGGGCTGGTTTATATTCATCAAGCATCACGCGGATGAACTTTTTGCCAAATGATCCCGATCCACCGGTGACCAGGATTGATTGCTCTGTCCAATTCATTGGTTGCTCCATCATAATAAATCGCTCATAAAAGCCCTTATGGCAGGCGACTGTAGTGGCGCCTGACCGATCGGGACACTTCTTGGGGTAGTTTCATGGTTTGTTTGAGGTTCCAACGCAACAAGCGCAGGTAGGGAGTCAGGGAAAAGCCCCCATTGGGCGTATAGCCCATGCGCCGCATGCCGTCCCTGCAGGCGGTCTCAATGATCGCGACTTCGGAGGAGGAAAGCTGAGAGCGCCAGCGGCCTAAAGGTTTGTCGCTGATGCCAGAGAAGCGATCGTTGAACATGGAATTACCCTCCCAACTGACGCCATTGCGAGTGGGCTGGCGCAATGTCTGCTCGTCTTTGATCTTGAGCAGTGCGGTGATATTTTGGAGGGTATTTTCTGAATCGCTCACCAGGTCTTCGTAGCGAAGGATGTGATAGCGTTCTTTTCCGTAACGTCCCTGGCTTTGCAAGGCGCTGAGCAAACTGGCATTCCAACTGGTGCTAAATGCCTCCACTGATAATCCGGGGTGCTTGCGGTGGTAGGTGGCATAGTTGTCACGCGGGTCGCGCACGACGTGAATACAACGTGCATCAGGCCACCAGGAAAAAATCTGACCTGCGAAATGCTCGTTGTAGGGTGTTTTTTCCACCCAGGCTTGCGTGTCGGGATTTATGCGGTTGTGCACCTGTCCGAAGGCGTGGATAGCGGCGTAAAGCAGGTCGCCATCGTGGCGATAGCCATCTGAATCCAGGTTCTGGCGCATTGCCTGGCAAGTCTGGGCGTGAAGGGTGAAATTCGTTTCGACGTCGGTTTGCCCAACTTGCGGTGCGCTGGAAGATTGCGTCTCGAAGAAATGAAGAAGATAGCGTTGCGCCAGGCTGAAC
>JAFGKO010000028.1 GCA_016928525.1 Anaerolineales bacterium
AACGAATTGGCTATTGGGAAGCAGAACACGGTGGATTTCCTGGAAAACCTTCTCCACATTCCCGATGAAGTTCAATGACAGGATACACAGGCAAATGTCAAAGCATCCGCTTTCGAAGGGCAGATCATCGGCGCTGACCACGTAAAACTCTGGATTTTGGAAACCTGCTCGGATAAAGCGCTTTGCCGCCTGTTTCAAAAGTCCAGGGCTGACATCTACCCCGGTATATGGATTATCTTTGTTGAGAAAATGCACCGCACTTCCGCTGCCGGTTCCCAATTCAAGAACACGTACCCCCTGAACACCTGCTAACGCTTGTGTAAGCGTGCGATAGTGTTTCTGAATATCGCCGCCGAATTTCCTGGGAAAGACGGAACGATTCATAATGGGGTCATAGAGTAGGGAAAAACTATCCCCAAGCCAGGGCGTGAAACGCATAATCCGGTTCTTTTCGCCCGCAAGATAGCAAAGATCGCCTCGCTTGATGATTCGGAGATTAGACTTTATCCTGGTCAATTCTTTCTCCTCAAAAGCTGAATGAGCTTTGATACCTAAGAACCTATCCGAAAGTTATTTTTGTGTGGTGTGCGGCGGTGCCGCCGTACACCACAAGAGAACGGGAGCATGGTCTTTTTTTCTCTCTTGATGTGATTGCCCAATAGCGCTGATGTTGGGTGGTCTCTTCTAATAACTCATGCGAAGATCCTTTTCAAGCGGGCCCAATCCCAGGACCCAGCACAACAAAGTAAAACAGCGCAACCAACAGCCCGGTTGCAAGCCAGCCATACGCACGCGGTAATGCAATGTTCTGCGGCGAGTATTTTGACCGAGGCACCGGGAGCGCGTTCACCAGGATTGCCCACAGGATAAAATGGAGATAAGCAAATACGCATGCCAGCAGATGATCTGCGCCTGAGGTTCCCCTGGCAAAAGGACTGCCCATCAGGGAAATCGACTGGACGATAACTATGGTGACCACCGGGATTACAGTGATCGCCACTTGTGTTCTCCGGCGATCTCTTAAATCGGGCATCCATAGCCGCAACGGCAGGATATACCCAAATACCGCGAAGATCACGCCGGTTCCTATGATGACCGCCATCCAGAGACCTTTTGGTTCCAGTTCTCTGATGAATTCCGTCCAATCCCCTGCGCCAATAAGCATCACAGAAACGAGGTTCATGACTGCGATGATGAAGCTGAACGTGGAAAAGAGCCACAGGAAGTACCTTGTTGTAGATTTTGCCTGCCTCCATAATCGCAACAGAATCAACGCCACAACTCCACCCACCAGGTTCATTACGGTCCCGCCCGCCATGATGGTCCTGACCGCCCCAATGGATATCACCTGGTCCCATGCGATAGCGGCAGTGGTTGTGGACACCGCCCGGACGGGTATCCCCAGCAAGACTGCTGCGCCGGCATGGCCGATGATCTCATGCGACACATTTACCAGGACCCAGGCCAGGGTCGCGATCGCGATCAGCGTAGGGATATCGATTTCAGGTCGGCCAGCTTCACTTTTCACTTGGTTAATCTGAGAAGTGAGATAATCCTCATGTGTGTTTGTAGGTTTTGTCATCGCTGAATTCCTTTCAGGGTATGTTCGACTCACAGCGCTACCGATTAAAGGCTCTTGATATCCTCATCGGCAGTTGCGTTGTGAGTGCGGACGGGCACTTTATCGCCGCTACATGCCGGTGACAGCGCGCTGTACAAACGTCAATATAGCCATGATCAAGAACAGGGTGATCGCTGATAGGCTCCAGCCGCGTCCGGCGCTTGACGCCACACCGAGTAGTCCCCCGGTGCCGGCGAAGAACAATACAACGTAGCTGATCACCATCCACTTTACGTTTCGAAAGTCAACTTTGAGGATGTAATCGAGCAGAGCTTCCAGCGCCAACCATGCCAGCATGCAGGCGATCTGGATGTAGTACAGAGCAGGTCGTCCCAGTTGAGGGGCTTGAATGATTAGATAGATCAGCGGGATGGCGAGCAGAAATTCGAAGTAGCCGATCTTGTGACCGTATTGAGGTTTACCTAGAAGCCTGAAAGCGAAGACCAGGATTGCTGATACAAAGAATGCGATCGCCGTGACGGCCCCGAGAAGATTGGTTTTTTCTAACATACGCAACACCTTCTTTAGTTGGGCACCGGGTTTCTCTTTACTGAGAGAAGCAGCAGACCAAAGTTGTGGAGCTTCATCAGCAAACCCAACAGGGCAGCCTGGTCAGCCAGCGGCCCGGTGAGCAGGGTTTCGCTGCCTTCCAGCAAAGTGATGGTCATCCCGTCCAGCCAATCCGACCAACCAGGATTGAGCTGGCCTTCAATATGGATTTCATAAATCACAGGCACCCGTGTATCCTTTCCATATCACTGTGTTTTGATAATAGATTAACGCTTTCACACCGGCTCGTCATCCCCTAAAATAAGGTATCTTAAAAATCCCTGCCGGCCCGGCAGGGATTTTCGTTGCAGAAAGATTTCTCAGGCTAACAGCCCGAATTCCTTGGCTTTCTTCACCGCCCCACTGCGCCCGTGAACCCCGAGTTTGCCGTAAATAGTCTTGATGTGAGCCCGCACAGTATAGGTTGAGATGACCAACTGTCCGGCGATCTCAGGCGTGGAGAGCGGCCCATCCAGCAGCGCCAGAATTTCGAGCTCGCGGGTGCTCAAAGGTTCAATCAGCCCCTCCGCGGCCAGAAGTGATCGCGACTTCCCCCGTACCTTGAAAAAGGCCAGCAGTTTGCGGGTAAATTCCGGG
>JAFGKO010000391.1 GCA_016928525.1 Anaerolineales bacterium
GGAACGAGTGGGTCGAAGTGGCTGGCGCCAGCCAAAAGGGTGACCGTTTCGAAGCGCAAGGCGATCACCCCGGCATCTTCGTCCTGGTTGGCAAGTAACGTTTTCACCCAATACACAAATACACAGAGAGACCATCCCCACGACGGTTTCTCTGCTGTTTAAATGCTGACACGAGCTCTATAACCGATACCTTTGCTGGTGGATTTTATGCCTGCTCATCATCCGGAACTAGGTACGCCACCGCGCGGCCTTTCTGGCCATCCATTACCAGATCCATGTGATGGCCGGAACGGAAGTCTTTAACGGCCAGCAGGCGCAGGGTCCGGGTGAGGCGCTTGTCGATTGTGATGAATTTGAGTACTTTGTTTGGGGTTTCGTAGAAAAAGTCATGGTTGAAAAGTACGCCTTTATCGTCCAGGAAAATGGCCAGCGGGTATATATGGGCTTCCATCAGATCCTGGAAGAAGTGCGTACCAAATGATGGCTCTGGCGAGGTACCTACCGATTTACCGGAAAGCTCGACCAATGCCCGGGTGTTGTAGATATCGCCATACGCCACGTGAACACCCAGATCGGGCGTGGAAGTGCCCCAGCGCCCGGGGCCGACGGCGATGAAAGTCTCGCCCTTGAGCGCAGCGTTGAGCTGGCCGATGGCGCGTTCGAGCTTGGTACGCTCGGCCTGCGTCGAGATATTGAAATATCCTTCCGGCGAGACGAACAGCACGTAGCGAATCTCCTGGATCACGCCCTGTGGCACCATGCGCTGGGTGGAAAAAATAATATCATTCTCGAGTAATTCACGCGGCAGTTGTACTTTGCCGCTCTCCCGGATATGGCTCTGCGGACGGCACTGCAGGAGCGTAACACACACATCCGGTTTCTGCGATTGAGATTCCAGGACCTCCAGAGTAAATTCGGTGTCGACTGGTGAACCGTAGTGGGTTTCCAGCAATTGTAGCGCCTCGCGCATTCGAGCCGGGAAAGACGTGCGCGAAAGCAGGCCTTCATAAGTGATGATCAGCTTTTCAGGCTCGACCATATTGCTACGCATGGTTCCCAGGTAGCCATCCTGCTCCACTTGGGCTATATAGCGCAATGGTGGATAACGTACGTTTAAGATCTCACGCGCCGGGACGGTACGAAACTGATTGGCCTCCAGGTCGATAACGTCCAGGTTTTGTTGTGAGTACCGGCGGATGGCTCGTACATCGGCTGTGGGATGCAGCTTTGGGTGACTGAGCGCTACCAGCCGCGGATAATCGTCTGCCACCTGTTCTACGGCCCGGGTACCCAACCCCCAGACCAGGCGCAGAAAACCGTCTTCCTGGCGGATTTGCGGTGACCAACGATAAAGGTTGCAACTGAAGGCCACCCCTGCGCCATGCGGGAAGTAATAACGGCCAAATTGCTTTCCCTCCACGAACTGGATCAAAACGGCAATGCGCTCATCATAGTCCGCCAGGCCGCTTTGATGACGGTACAAAAGCGCATCGGGATTGACGCTACTGGCATAAACCCGGGTGATTGCATTGGTCAGGGCAAAAAGATTCTCATCCAGCGTGCCCTGGTTGGGACAGAAGACGCTTTCGTATTTCCCGGCAAAGGCGGTGCCGAAATTATCCTCCAGCAAACTCGAAGAGCGAACGATCAGCGGGGTCTTGCCGGCATTCTTGACCAGGTCTTTTAAACGCTCGAGGATATCTGGCGGGAATTGTCCCTTTGAAAATTCAGCGCGGACGATGGGAAAATCAGCCCTGATTTGTTCTTCAGATTTGTATTTTTGGTCGTTCCAGTGCATCAGCCCGTTCAAAGACATGAAGTTGTAGAAAACATCCGAACCCAGGAAAAATGATTCTGGAATTCTAAAACTGTCGCGCAGTTCAGGAGGCGCTGTCTCCTTCAGAATGCGCATGGCCAATAACATCCCTGCCGCTTTTCCGCCGATTTTGCCGCCGCCGATTTTTCGCTTGCGGATTTCAACCAGGTCAGCTACTTTGAACCATTGGCGGGCAAGTTTGATGTACTTCAATTGATCACTGACCATGGTGCGGATGAGCACGACCTTGATCTCTTGTAAGCGCGGCCTGTATTTCGCTCGTTCCTCCTCCGGCATATGCGCGATCATCTCAGCCTGCTCGAAGAGCATATCCTGTGGAGCCAGCTCCGGGTTGAACCAGACAAAATCCGACTCTACTCTGCCACGCTCCGTCAGCATTTCCCGGATGATATGTTCAAAGTCCACAAATGGCAGGTTGTAGGCAAAGTAAAAGTCAGTTAATGATGCGCGGATGCGTGACAGGCGTTTCTCCCAAACCTCCGAGCTTTCTTCCCCAAATGGATTTTGTAGCCCTTCGCGCACCTGCGAATCGATGGCCTTCTGGCGCGCCTCGGCTTCGAAATCCTCCTGCGTGATAATGCCACGCTTGAACAGTTCCTTGCGCATGCGCGAGCGGATGCGATGGCCCAGAATAGGATATAGGCTGAGCGTCAGGTAAATATTAAGGACGTTATCGGAAGAAGGTAAAGGCAGAGTCATATCAGTAAACGGTATCCAATGTTTGGTTATCAGTAACCAATTCTCCTAATTCTAAACCAAAAAGCGACGGGTGCAATACAACCCGCCGCTCTTCTGACTACTGAACACTGGTAACTGATTACTGGCTATCCAAGATGCATCGGCATGATCACATGGATAAAATCATCTTCGCCCACCGGCCTGACCACACCCGGCGCATTCGCCGCGGATGTTTCCAGGGCTACGTTCGGCGTTCGGATGACTTCCAGCGCTTCACGCAAATACTTGACGTTGAACGCGATCAGCACGCCGCTGCCATCTACGGTGGCTTCAACGATGGTCTCGTTCTTACCGGTCTCCTCGGACGTGGCTGAAATCTCGACTTCGCTGGCTTCCATTTCGCCCTGGGCAGCTTTGATGTCCAACCGCGCTACGTTCGAGCCTTCGCGGGCGAAGATTTCTGCCTGCTTGCAGGCCTTGAGCAGCGACGTGGTCGAGACCAGTGTGCGCGACTTATACGAACGCGGGATGATCTGCTGGTAGTCCGGGAAGGTGCCGTCGATCAACTGCGAGACCAGTTCTGCATCCTTTACACGGAAGACAACCTGGCCGCGTCCCTTGGGTACGACCATCGCGATGCTCTCTTCGCCGTCGCCGGCAATGCGCGCCAGTTCATTCAGGGCGCGCGCCGGGACGATGATATTCACGGGCTGCGGCGTGGCGGCGGAGAGTGTTGCAGAGCGAACCGACAAACGGAAGCCATCGGCTGCCGCCATCGTGATCTGGTCGCCGTCCACGACCACCAGCACACCCATCAACACCGGGCGGGCTTCATCTGTGGAGGCTGCAAAAGCCACCTGATGGATCATCTCTTTGAAATCCACCACGTTCAACTGTACCGCGCCATCCATATCTGGTACGGGCATGGGCGGGAACTCTTGCGCGTCGATGCCTTTGATGTCGTTGGTGGAAGTTCCGCTGCGCACGTTCAGGGTCTGGGTGGAAGCATCCAGGTTCAAGGCTACCTGGTCACCGGGCAACGTGTTGACCAGGTCGGCAAGGGTGCGCGAAGGCACGGTTGTCGAGCCCTCGTCCTCGATGCGGGCTGCGATCCAGCACGTGATCCCCATCTCCAGGTTGGTGGCCGAGAGTCGCAAACGCCCCTCATCGGTGGCAATTAAAATATTTGCGAGTACAGGCAGGGTGCTACGCGGAGAAACCGCGCGTGAAACAATCCCCAGCCCACGGGCGAGATTTTCTTGAAGGACAGTGACTTTCATGGGCGTTCCTCTCCTGCGTCAAAACTTAGAAAAGTATATCACAGGCTTAGCGCACAACCAAAGAGATACCCAACCCAAAAAGCATGAATAAAAGCTCGATACCAAGCAGCACCACCGCAATCGTCTTGACGACTTCCCAGGCAGGGGACGGACGCGCCAGGCGGACCTCTTCCCCTTCTGCC
>JAFGKO010000392.1 GCA_016928525.1 Anaerolineales bacterium
AGCAGGGACAGACCGGCCTGTCCGTCGCCTTCGACCTGCCGACCCAGATTGGCTACGATGCCGATGATCCCATCGCGGAGGGTGAAGTCGGCAAGGTGGGCGTCTCGATTTCGTCCATCGAAGATATGGCGCGCCTGTTCGACCAGATCCCTCTCGAAAAGGTCTCCACCTCGATGACCATCAATGCTCCGGCGGGAATCCTGCTGGCGATGTACATCGCCGTCGCCAAACGCCAGGGCGCGGACGTGTCCAAACTGCGCGGCACTATCCAGAATGACATCTTGAAGGAATACACTGCGCGCGGTACCTACATCTTCCCACCTGCGCCTTCGATGCGCTTGATCACCGATATTTTCTCGTACTGTGCTAGGGAAGTCCCCAACTGGAACACCATCTCGATCAGCGGTTACCATATCCGCGAAGCCGGTTCGACTGCCGTGCAGGAAGTCGCTTTCACACTGGCTAACGGCATCGCCTACGTCGAAGCTGCGCTGAGAGCCGGCCTGGACGTGGACGCCTTCGCCCCGCAACTCTCGTTCTTCTTCAACGCGCACAACAACTTGCTGGAAGAGGTCGCCAAGTTCCGAGCGGCGCGGCGTATGTGGGCCAGAATCATGCGTGAGCGCTTCAAGGCGCAGAAACCGGCCAGTTGGCAGTTGCGCTTCCACACCCAGACGGCTGGTTCCACGCTGACCGCCCAGCAGCCGGAGAACAACGTGGTGCGCGTCACGCTCCAGGCGCTGTCCGCCGTCCTGGGCGGGACGCAGTCCCTGCACACCAACAGCATGGACGAGGCCTTGTGGCTGCCGACCGAGAAATCGGTCCGCGTGGCGCTGCGCACCCAGCAGATCATCGCGCACGAATCGGGCGTGGCCGATTCGGTCGATCCACTGGCGGGGTCGTATTTCATCGAGTATTTGACCGACGAGATCGAAAAACGCGCACAGGAGTACATCGCCAAGATCGACGAGATGGGCGGCGCGCTGCAGGCCATCGAGCGCGGCTACATCCAGAACGAAATCCAGGACGCGGCTTACGCGGCCCAGAAGGCCATTGAAAACAGGGAAGAAATCGTGGTGGGCGTCAACCAGTTCCAGAGCGACGAGAAGATCGAACTGGAACGCCAGGTGATCGATCCCGCCATTGAGGAGGCTGCTCGTAAGCGGTTAGCTGATTTGTGCGCCAATCGTGATAACGCCAAAGTCAATGAATTAAAAGAGAGATTGGTTAGTGCTGCCAATAGCAGCGAAAACCTGATGCCGCTTTTCATTGAATGCGTTGAAAACAATATGACTCTGGGCGAGATTTGTAATACCTTGCGTGGGGTTTGGGGAGAGTATGTGGCGGAGGGGTTCTAGACGGATGTTGAACTTTTCGAGTCACAAGGTTGTTTAGGAGATAAGTTTATGAGTGCTACTAGGGTCATGGATACTATACTCCAAAGAAGAAATTACCCTATCTTGGGTATTCACCAAGATTCTGAGATAAAGTACGCAGAGGAAGTTTTGAAGGTGTCTGAAGGTGTTGCCCTGCTTATGTTTCCTGTTGGTGTGCTTATTGGGTCATCCCGACTAGCACACCAATTACGGGGCATAATGTTTGATGATTGGAATATTGTGGGAATTTTTGATATTGGTTCAATTTTTGAACCTGCCACAACAATAAGGTTTTCACTTGTTATACTGACAAAGCAAAAAAATCCCGAAGTTTATTTTGGTACATTTTCAGGAAACGTTTTCTCATCCATACCAAGACATGATTGCGAAATCGGCATCCTTGGCGAATTTCCAAAACCGTCTTCTGAATTCAAATCTTATATTGATTCTATTGACGCTATCATCGAGAAAGGAGATTTGCCAAAATCCACTTCTTCTTATAGATTCTTTTCTGTAAAAGCGAAGTCCTTTGATAAAGAACATCTCAACATTGAATACTATAACCCCGACCTCGTTGCAAATGAAAAATGGATTCGAAGTGAGAAGTGGGTATCTTTAAGTTCGGTTGCGGAAGTCTACATGCCGCGTTCAACCCAGAATCCTGCTCGTAATTTATACCCAAAGTTTTTTAGCTATCCACTATCTAAAGAAATACCCGTTTCGGAGAAAGGCACAAATATTGTTTTACAGAAAGGGGATATTCTTATTGCGTCTATAGATTTTCGAAAAGCCTATCTTGTGCATGAAAACCCACCTTTCAAAGATTTACGTCCATCGCCTACTTTTTTTGTAATTCGTCCGAGATCCGAGTTGGTGACTTCTTATTACTTGTTTTTGTATCTTCAAAGTGATACTGCACGTAAATATGCAGCAAGATACAAAACAGGGACAATATTTCAACGAGTAAATCTAAAGGACTTGCGAGACTTTCCAATTGTTCTTCCTGATTTGGCTACCCAAGAGTATTCTCGAAGTGTTTTTGAGAGAATGTTCTTAGAGAGCGGAAGCAATCAACTTGATTTAGTAAATGATTTGCTTTTCTCTAAAAAGACAATTTCAGAGAAACAAATTCAACGTGAGTTTGTCCTAGAAGAACTCGAAACTGTGAGATTGCATAAGAAAGAATTGATTTCAAGATTGTTGAAGGATGACTTCACAGAGATTAACCATTGTTTTAGTGTCAGTGCATATAAGTCTACATTGATATTGTGCGGTTCTATTCTTGAGGCAATTCTTCTAGATTGGATCTCAGAAATTGACCAGTGCAATTACTTTGAAGAAGAAAAAGAACCTCGTTTGAGTGAAGTTATCAAGAAATTGCAAAATCAGTTAGGCGATGCAAAAGAGCAAGCGATGCGAATTAAAGATAAACGTAATTTAGTTCATCCTAGAAGACTTTTGCGTAATATCGAAAAAATAGATAGGCAGATGTGTGAAAGTGCCATTTCTGATTTACGAGTAGTTTTGAAGCAAAGAGGATTAGATACACACTGATTTAGCATCCGCGCCTGCTTTGGCGGATAGGGAATAAACTTGACATGTCTCACTCGCGCTGTAACCAACAACAAGCATTCTCTGCAAACATGTATAATGCTTGAAACATAATAAAAAGGTTGAAGGAAACCATCGATGAATCCCGCCGCTGTGATCGTGATCAATTTAGCCCTGCTTTTTTACTCCATCGGGGTTTGGAGTGAGCGTCTTCAGGGGCGACTCAAAATCTGGCATACGGCTTTCTTCTGGCTTGGCCTTGTTTGCGATACCTGGGGCACCGGAATGATGTTCGATTACGTGGGCGGAATAAGCTACGATGTTCACGGGGTTTCTGGCTTGCTGGCTATCATCCTGATGTTCATCCATGCCATCTGGGCCACGATCGTGCTGGTGAGGAAAGACGAAAAGATGATCGCCAACTTTCACAAATTCAGCATCGCGGTCTGGTTTATCTGGCTCATTCCTTATTTCAGCCCGATGGTAGTGGGGATGTTGGAAGCAGGAAAGTAATATTGCGTAGGAAACAGTGTGTCCGCGACAGCAAAGTGTTCCAGCCCCACCCCCAAAGTACGGGGGCAGGCAACCATGCACCGTGCAGGTGAGTTGAGAAGAGGACCAACGCCTGCGGAAAGAAAGTTGAAGGATGAATAAAATCATCAAGAATTGAACGACCATTTGTTGTATACTTACCCTGCGAAAGGACAAAACCAATGCAATCATTCAAACCTGTCATACGCTGGTGGTCGCTGGTCAATCCCAGGCTCATTGCACATTTTTCGGAAACACTGGATGTTTATGAGGATCGGTTGATGTATCGAAAGGGGATCCTCAGCAAGAGTGAGGTGGTCGTTCCCTTCTCGCGCGTCACCAACTATGCTGCGGACCAGAACCTCTTCGACCGTATTTTTGGGGTTGGCAATTTCAGGATCGAAACCGCCGGGTCCGTTGCCCCGGAGTTAATACTCACGGGATATTCCTATAAGCTCAGGGATATTCTCGCCCACTCGATCAAAGCCATTAATTCTCAGTCTTAAGATCGAATCTATAGACCTAATGAATTTGCCCTCAGCGTTTTGGCTGAGGGCAAATTTGTTATTGGATGATTTCTCACTTCCCGATAATAATCCTCTCCGGATCCACCTCTTCACGTAAAATCCGCAACTCCTCCTCGTTCGGCTCGGGCGTGACGGGCAGCGGGTCTGCAAATAGCATTTCGAATCCCGTATTGTCCACCACATCCTGCCGGGTTACGCCAGGGTGCAGGCTTTCGACTCTCATTCGCTTAGTCAGGGAATCGTAACCCATCACCGCCAGCGTGGAGATGACCTTATACGGACCGCTTCCGGGCGGCAGGCCGGCGGCTTCCCGCGCGCCGGGACCGCTGAGATACCCCGGGGTGGTCAGGAAATCCAGCCTGCCCACGAAGCGACGTCTGTCGTGCGGGGTGATGACCAGCGTCTTCCAGCACAGCGAAGCCAGGTCGTTCGCGCCGCCGCTGCCTGGGAGCCGGACTTTGGGATGCCGGTACTCGCTTCCGATCATGGTCGCGTTGAGGTTGCCATAGCCGTCGATCTGCGCGCCGCCCAGGAAGGTGTAATCCACCACGCCGCGCTGGCAGGACTCCATGATTTCGTCCATGCTGCTATGCATCAGCGCCCGCGTCTGGGTGTACGAATCGGCCACCGAGATGGGCAGTTTGATCAGTTCGGGCGCGGCGCTGCCCGCTTCGAAGAGGATGACCAGGTGGGGCGCGGTCGTCTTTTGCGCCAGCATGGCTGCGGCCAGCGGCATGCCTGTCCCGATGACGGCTGTCCGGCCATCCTCCAGTTGGCGCGCGGCGGCGCACACCATCAGTTCCATCAAGTTGAAACGACCGTTTGGGGTGCTCATGCTTCTTCTCCGGGGCGTTTCAATGGTTCCATGGCGCACAGTTCACGCGTACGCTCTTCGCCGCCGCACAGGGAGAGATATTCGGCGAAGTCGCGCGTCTCGTAGATGTACCTGTCGAGGAAGGCCTGCAATGCCGACTCGTCTCTCTCGGCCGCCAGCCACTCGGCCAGGTGTTTCTCATCCGAGAAATATTCGTACGGCATGTTGCCGGGATAGCTGCCATAGCGCACCTCACAGACGGCGTCCACAAGCCAGTAGGGGATGAAGGTCTGACTGGGGTTCCTGCGGATCTCGTCCGTGCTGACGATGCGCTCGGTCGTGACGATGAGCCGCTTGCACGCCCGGGCCAGGTCGTAGTCTGCAATGCTGATCCCATCCACCTGCGCGTTCCCGTAGATGTCAGCGCGGTGGACGTGGACCACGCCCACGTCAGGATAGAGCGCGGGGATGGCGAGCAGCTTCGTTCCGGTGAACGGGCAGGCGATTTCCTTTGCTGCGCTGTAATGGAACGTGTCCGTGCCGAGAACGGATCGAGCCGGCAGGAAGGGGATGCCCATCGCCGCGGCCTTATACCGCCATCCGAGCGTGGCGTTGCTCCACTCGGTCGTGCGCACGGCTCCACTTTCCAGGTAACGGCGCGCATTGGGCGAGAGGCCGCGCAACTCCAACCCGACTACGTAGGCGATGTCGCAACGGTCGAAACATTTGCCCGCGGCCAGGATTTGGAAGTCGTGCGTGGCCGTGTGGCCCGAGAGACCGAGTCCCTGGATGCGCTGGCGGACGATCTCGTGCAAGACCGCCGTTGAGATCCTCACGCCCCCGAAGCCGCCCGAGGCGAAGTACTCTCCGTCATGGATGAAGCGGGTGACAGCCTGTGCGACCGTCATGCGCTTGTCGGTCATGGCGCGCGATTTCTGGGCGAAGAAGGCCCGCGCGGCGTCGACATCGGGTGAGGAAAATAGTTCTCCTTGCGAGGCAGCCGATTCCAATGGTTCGAGCATGGGCACCTCCGTTACATGGATTGCTGGAAAGAATGGATCATCACAAAATGTGCGTTTCTTCACTGATAGTTTAATCTCAGCATGTGTAAGATTCAAGCCTTTTTGAGGTTATCATTATGGAACCTGTCAATTTACTGGTAAATAAGGAGAAAAGGAATGGAACCTCGAAACAAAGTGGATGTGATCTTCCGCAGCCTGCTGACGGGGATCGGGATGACCCTTTTATTTCTACTGGTTGGCACAGTTCTCGATTACATTGTGACGCAAGTGTTGTCTCAATTTTTCCTCGCGGATTGCTCGGAAAACTGCTATTTCCGGCTTTTCAATTCCATCTTCCTGATCGTGGTACTTTTAAGCGTTGGAGGCGGTACCCTAAACGGCATCCGCACGTATAAACGCTTATCCGATAAGCAAGAATCGAACTGAGCGATTCCAGTCGGGGACTTCCAATGATTTCAGCGCTTTGGAAATCCCCGCCTGGCTTTTTGTTTCAATTCTTCCTTGACCAGACCGCCTATCCCAGACTTGCGTTTGCGTATCCAAAAATAACAGACTTTTTCAAAAAACCAGTTTCTTTTCGATATTCTGTAATAGTTCCCACAAAGCAGTTGCAATCTCCACAAGCTGCCCACAATCCACCAACTCGGGGCGGTCCTTTGGCGTGTGGGCGAACTGGGTCTCGATTTCCATAAAGCCTTCGGATGTAACCGCCAGCGCCGGGGTGCCATTCATCGCAAAGACCATATGATCTCCCTGGTACCAGGGCGCACCTTCGGCCAGGATTTCGTTTCCCGCAAAGGATTTTCGGATCGCCTGCGCCAGTTTATCCGAGCACTCGTAGAGTGAATATACATTTTTCTTGCTGCGATACCCGGCTGCATCAATGTTGATGTTGAGCAGGATTTCATCTAATTTGCCTTCATTGGCTTTCAGGTAGACGATCTCTCCGGCAGCCGTGTAATGGTCCTCGCCATTGAAAGGCACCAGTTCGATGCCCAATTCCCCAGCATAATCTCTCAGCAATTCAGCCAATAGCAAGAGTACGATCACGCCCGCAGCATTGTCCAGCGCGCCGGGTGTGTTGTCCTTGGCGTCCATGTGGGCGCTGACCACAACCCGCCGGTCCGCGAGGCCTTTTCGGGCGGCCAGGTTGAGTCCGCTGGAAGGGCGGCGTTCGGCCTTGATAACGAGGGCAGCCAACTCGCCCGTGTGTGAAGCGAGCCGCGTACCCTCTTCCTCGGTCATATAGGCAGATGGGATGTCAAAGTCGCCGTCCTCGATCAATGGGAAGGGATAAACTGCTCCGGCCAACTCCGGGTTGCGCCCGGTTGCGCTGAGGATGGCTGCCGGTCGCTTCGTCTCCAGCAGGTGGATGATGCGCTGGTGCTCATCCGGGTTATAGAAGGGAAAATTTTTGGGCATGAGTTGTTCGCGGGCGATCTCGCCGCGCAGTAACAGGATTTTGTCCTGGATGTCTGCCAATTCCAATTCTTCCACCTTGGACACAACGGCCAATGGAGCCTCTACACGGCAGCCCGGCGAGAACGGTCCAACCAGGACTAGGAACTGTTCGCCATTCAGGGAGAGACTCGCGCCGTCTTGAGCCCAGTCGATGCACTCGAACGGCTGGCTCTCGGCCTGGAAGCCGAAGGACGCAAATGTCTTGGCGAGGAACGCGTTGGCGGCCTGGTTGCCCGCCGTGCCGACGCGCCGGGTAGGAATTGCGAAACACAGGTGGTTCAAATAGGATTCTGCTTTGGTTTTCAGAGAGGAATTTGTCATGAGATTTCCATTGATTTTTAGTATCGATTCATTTTATACTAGATTGACCAATCTATGCTGTTTCTTTCCTGATTTCGAGTTATCATATAAATATGGACGAAAAGCCTGCAGGAATATGGGCGCGTATCCGTAAAGCATTGTCCTCACCCGTTTTTCCGGGCGATGAGGAAAAAACGCGCCTGGCCGGCATGCTCAATACTATCCTGTGGATTGTATTGTTGATGGTGTTGGCTTTTGTGCTTCCTGCTTTTATCATTGCTCCCGTACTTCAACGCATTTTAGTGGGATTTGTACTTGTGTTGGTAGTGGTCGGCATGCAAGTCTTGATGCGCCGCGGGCATGTCAGGTTGGCAGCAATCATCCTGTCTTTTGTTCTGTTTGTCGTTGTTTCCGCTGGAACATATCTGTTGGGGGGATTCCGAGGCTCAAATTTAAGCGCTTATTTTGGAATTGTTCTGATCGCGGGTTTGCTGCTGGGTAATTGGGCGGCTCTGGCCTCTGGTGTGGCCTCTATTGCATTCGCCGGTTGGTTGGTATATGCTGATGCCTGGGGTTTGCTTCCGTCGGCCCCTGCAAGCACTACCCCGATCGCTTTTTGGGGCGAATTTTCTGCGGTCTTGATCGGCATGATCGGACTGTTAGCTTTAGTGATGACCAATCTGCAGCGGGCCTATGAACGAGCGAAGCGCAAAGAGAATGAAATGTCCTTCAAGTTGGTGGAGAGCCAGCAGCTTGCCATTTGGGCGCAGGAAGCCAGCGAGTTCAAGTCACGCTTGCTTGCCCGGGTAAGTCATGAGTTGCGCACCCCTTTGGGAGCAATCGTGGGTATGGCAGAGATGCTGCAAATGGATACCTACGGCCCTTTGACGGATAAACAAAAGGAACTTTTGGAACGCATTACAGTCAATTCTAAGTACCTGGAAACAGCATTTTCTGAATTGTTAGAGCAATCGCGGATTGATAAAGATGTGCTCAATATGCAGGCGGCCAGTTTTTCCCCAGCCAGGGTTCTTGAAAGGGTGATTCCTGATTTGCGCAAACTGGCGGAGCAAAAAGGACTGGAATTTGCCGTACAAATCGCACCTGATTTACCGGAGAAACTTTGGGGTGTCTCGATCAGCGTCGAACAAATCCTGATCCATTTGATCCGCAATGCGATCAAGTTCACCGAAACCGGTTCAGTTTTGGTTGATTTGTATAAAGTGGATGAGGAGCGTTGGGCCATGCGCGTGACTGATACAGGTATTGGTGTTCCGAGAGAATATCAGGTCGCTATCTTTGAGCCTTTCCGCCAGGTAGACGAAAGCACTGCGCGTAAATATGGGGGCGTTGGTCTGGGACTATCGATCGTAAAACGCCTGACGGCTGCCTTGGGGGGTGTTGTGCGGGTTGAAAGTGAGCCTGGCCAGGGTAGCGCATTTACGGTTACCCTGCCTTATGTTGAGCCGGGTTCATTGGTGAAGAAAGGATAATCCAATGGAAAAGAAACCACTTGGATATATTGTTGAAGATTATGAAGACACGGCAAATGTCTTCAGTTGGGCATTGGAAATGGCTGGTTATGAGGTAGAAGTAGCCAAAGATGGCGCGGTCGCTCAGAAACGCCTTGCAGAAATTGTCCCGGATCTGATTATTTTGGATTTGCACATCCCTCACGTGTCGGGAGACAAACTTTTGAAGCTAATCCGTTCCGATAAACGGTTGTCAAAAACACGCGTTTTCCTGGCGACTGCGGATGCCAATATGGCTTCGCAATTAATGGATCAAGCAGAATTGGTTTTGCTTAAGCCGATCAGTCTCATGCAATTGCGGGAACTGGCCGAACGCTTTCGACCGGATGCCCAGGAGTGACATATCCGATTATCAACTCCCGCATCGGACTTTGTTGGAGTCTGCTCCCGTAAAGGAACGATCGGTGGCTTTACAGCCGCCACACGGCAAACTATATGCGAGAAGTCTTTTCGAACGCTTATCCAGGGGGCAATTACAGGTCGAGCACTTTCATGAACGTATCCGTCATGAAGGCGGTAACTCCCCAAAGCAGTTCGCCGTCGTAGGGATGATACACGATCAAGCCATATTTTCGACCGGGCAATGTGAATTCCCAACGGTTGCTCTTATCGGCCAGCCATGCCAATGGCATAGTGAAGACGCGCGCCACTTCGGCGTTTTCCACGCGGAAGGCATACGGCCAACCCACCACGCCCACCACCGGCGTAACCCGGAAGCTGGTGATAGTGACCATCGGGGACAAACGTCCGAGTATGCGCACATCTTGAGGACGTATGCCAATCTCTTCCTCGGCTTCACGTAAGGCGGTTTGTTCAGCCGTTTCTTCGCCTGGATCGCAGGCACCACCGGGAAAAGAAACCTGCCCCTTGTGGGTTTCGACCTTGTCCGTGCGGCGTGTATACAGCAGGTGCCACTCATTCTCAAACCAGAGCAGCGGAATCAGCACTGCGGCGCACTTTGGTTCCTTACCCTGTACGGTATCGGCTTCGTTGAAAAGGTCAGCGCCAGCGTTTTGTTCCCATGCTATCCGCAATTTTTCGGCGATGTAATTTTCTGTCAGGTTGGGAAGGCTCATAAGGGCGACACTACATATTAATTTAATCGTTGTCTTGCAGGGCTTGTTCTGCCAACAGTTCCTTCGCGCGTGGGTCTTCACTGGGTTCGATGCGCCGCCCGAAGATCAGGAATCCAGTGTGCGCCACCATTCTATCGGTGGGACGTAAACGGTCTGGTTCCGGCTTGTAATATCTCAACAGAACTTCGCACATTTCGAGAAAAGCGAACCTGTTCCGGCGCAGTGCCCGCAGCAATGTCTCGGCCTGGTTGACAGTTGGGACAATTCCGCAGAAAAAGCCACCCGGCTTGAGCGCAGCACGAACTTGTGAAATGTAATCGTATGGATTGGGAACATCCAGGAAGAAGGCGTCGGCGTCGGTTTCGTCGAAACCTTCTTGAACGTCGCGCAGTTTGAAGTCCACGCGTGTGGCGAGCCCAGTGCGGGCTATGTTCTTACGCGCCAGGTTTTGCATCTCTTCACGTTGTTCGTAGGTTACTACGCGTCCATCCGGGCCGACGGCATAGGCCAGCGCAATCGTCATGGACCCGGAACCTGTTCCCGCTTCGATTACCATCTGCCCCGGCCCGATGCCCATTGTGATCAGGATGAAGCCGATATCTTTGGGGTATAGGATCTGCGTATTGCGTTTCAGGTCAAGCAGCAGGTCTCCCAGCGCAGGTTGGAGCAGGAAGAACGGCGCGCCCAGGTGACTGAAGACCTGGCTGCCCCAGGGCAAACCGATCAAGTCATCATGCTGGAGAATACCGCGATGAGTATGAAAATCCCCGCCCGGCTGGAGGGGGAAGATAAAACTCTTGTGTCGCAAGCCGACCAGTTGAACCAGGTCGCCAACCTGCGCGTGGGTGGATTTGGTGTTCCAGGGCATATGGTTATTTTACTCTCTTTACCCTCACCTACCCCCTCCTTCACCTCCCACTTCCTCCCCCGCAGGGGGAGGAAGTGGGAGGTGAACCGTAGGTTGGGTGGGGGATGGTGAGAGGCCCCTCAATCGCGCATTTATCACAAACAAGGCAACAAACATGCCGGACATAAGAAGAAAGAGCAGCCCAACCCCGCCCAGTGCCAAGATGGAGCTGACGATGTCAAATTCTGGCATGGAAAGCATGATGCCTACGCCGCCTGCCATGGATAAGACAGCGCCGGCATTCCAGGCGCCATGCAGCAGCATGGCAAGAAACGTCAAGCCGAACAGCCGGATATAGCGTTTTTCTAGGCGGGCGTATGCGATGCCCCAACCCACCAGGCCGGCAGCCAGCATGTGCATTGCACCGCTGATCGCACGCGTAGTCAACGTAATCCCCCAGGTTTCATCGGCAGCCACACTGGCAAAGAGGCTTTCTGATAGGGCAAATCCTGCGCCGCTCAAGATACCCAGAGCAAACCCCTGCGCCGGTGTGCTGAGCCGCTCCATGACCAGCCACACGCCGAGCGATTTAAAAGTTTCCTCGATAACCGGGACGAATACCGATAAGAGTGTCAGCGCTGTTATCAATGTCAATGGATTTTTCAGAAGCGGTCCAATCAGGAAAACCAGGCTGTCCAGGTCAGGCGCCTGCTGGATCTGGTTGACCAGCCGCTCGATAGCTGACATTTTTTCGGGATTTAGCGCCAGGTATACACCGAATACGATCAACCCAAAGATGATGACTATCCCTTCCGCAATCACCGCCAGCATCGGACTTAGCGTCATTCCGCTGGCAAACACCCCCCAAACGCGTTGGCTGGAACCCAGCGCGATGCGATTGATAGCAATGCGGATAACCAAATAGATCGGTATCGCAATCGCAAAGAAATACAGGAAGGGTACATACCAGTTTGCTCCGGGGGCATCCCAGAGAAGGGTTGCAAGTATCACGAACAGCAGCCATAGACCGGGAATCAAGATCCACGCCCAGGGACGTAGTGAGGGTAAACTGAAGGTCTCAAATTCCTGCCCGCGCAGGCGTTTCAGGCTCAACCAGGCAATAGGCAAAAGCAGCAGCCCAATCGCAATTAACGAGCTGGCGGTCAGGACAGTTGCGAGCGGGGAAGGGTTGACCTCCCGTATTACGTTTTCATTCACGGCCAGCATCATCAGAGTCCCAATGGCTGCACTGACGGCCAATAGCACGCCGCTTAGGCTGAAAATGAGCAGAAGGATCGAGCGCCAGTCTGAACCGCGCGGTTGTGAATCCATTTATTTTTCCTCGATGGTGACGCTGATAAGTTTATCACCCGGCGGCAAACTGACGCCCGGTTGCGGGTCGCGTGGGGTCAGCCCTTCGAGCACGTCCATGCCGTTAAGCACCTTCCCGAAAATGGTGTATTTGCCATTTAGCTGCGGGGCTGGACCATAGGTGATGAAGAACTGGCTACCATTTGTGTCTGGCCCGGAGTTGGCCATCCCTACCATCCCGGCCTGGTCAAATGCGAGGCTGGGGTCATTCTCGTTCTTGAACATGTATCCAGGGTTGCCCTGTCCTGTGCCGCTGGGGTCGCCGGTCTGCGCTACGAAGCCGGGCAGCACGCGGTGGAAAGTTATATTATCGAACCAACCCTGTTGGGCCAGGAACACAAAAGAATTCACCGCAAAAGGGGCCTTCTCCGGGTAAAGTTGCACCACAATATCCCCTTTCTCAGTATGTAGCGTAGCCAGGTATTGTTTCTTCGTACTGACCGCCATTGGTGGACATTCTTCGAACTGGCGTTCACCCAGCACGATCAGGTTGATGATCTGGTCGAACGATTCGTAATCGGTGGAACCTGTATAAATCTGCCCGTTGATAAGTATAAATGGCAGGCGTGGAATACCGATGTTTGCGCCCTCTTGCGTGGCTTCCTGGACCTTTTCAATGGCTGCCGTACTATTAAAGTCAGCCGTGAAGCGGGCCTTGTCCAGCTCGAGCTCTTCCGCCCGGGTCGTGACCCAGCTCTCGAAAGAGTCTACCGGCAGATCGACCCATTCGGTTTGCCTTTCGAACAGCAGGTCGTGCATTTCCCAGAATTTATCCTGGTAGGCAGCGGCTTCTGCGGCGCGTGCAGCCAGTTCGCCTTTATCGAAAAGGGCTGGATAAGGATAGTAACGGTAGACAATGCGCGCATCCTCCGGATGATCCTCGAAAATCTTTTGCGATAAGGGCAGGTAATTGCAATCCGCACATTGGAAGTCGTCATAGATGACGAGAGTGACAACGGCTTCCTCTGCACCGCGCGTATGGTCTTCTGCGCCGACGGGCGCAAACAGGGACTGAGCGTCAGGGCCTGGCGTGGGTTGCAAATCCAGGCTGGTACAGGCCGGTTCGGTGGGAGGAGTCGGAATAATAATCTTCACTTCTGTCGGTGTGGCGGTAGGGGGGACCGGTGAATTCGCTGGCGCACAGGCGGCAAGAAGAAAAATGATAATGAAAACGAATATGATTAATTTTTTCATGGCTTTCTTATGTAGCGTTTGCCCTTACTGTATGGCTGCCTGTAATTCCTCGAACGAGGTCATCCAGGCAATGCGCTTGACGAAATCGGCCAGCGATTCGCTCTGTTCGCGCAGCGCGCGGACGGCCGGTCCGACCGGGTCTTCCCCGGCTGGGCCGCCCGGCACGTCAGCGTAGGCGCCATAGAAGGCGAAGTAGGCTTGGTTCAGCTTGCGGATGGCATATCCGTTTTGCCAGAAGATTTCCCTGCGCGCTTCCATATAGGCTTCAGCTTCTTCGATTTTACCTTCTTCCAGCAATTTGTCGGTCGTAACGCGCGTCTCGTGCATTTCGGCGCGGAAATCGAAGGGCGGTGGCTCTTCTTCGGTAGAGGGGGCTGGTTTGACGGAAGCAAGCTGGAGGGGCGCAGGAGATGCGGCTGTCAGTTCGGGATAATAGCGTTGCATCAATATCTGCCCGATTTCGCCGCCAACAATAGACGCTGTCGTCTCGTTCATGGTGCGCAGTTCGGGTGTGGCGTCATAAAGGAAACCGAGCGGGCGTAGGGTCAAGAAGTTGTGCGTCCATTCATGCGCGATAGTATCAAGCAGCCAAGGCAGGCTGGTGGTACGCATTATCATGGTAGGGTATACGCCCACGCCACCGATAGGAACGACCAGGGTGGAGACGTCCAATGAGGCATCCACTTGATTCTCGATACTTGCCTGTTGGTCCACGCTCAAGTTGGGTTGCACTGAAATGTTGGTGAGCTGCTCGATATGGTCGCGTGGCGAGACGATCAAACCCATCGGCACGGCGCTGGAACGGTACAGCACCGGAGGGATGGGCTGCCCGACGCTGGTGAGATTTTGCTCTGCCAGTATCGTGCCGACCTGTTCTTGCAGGATCGATTCGGCCAGGGGAGCCAGTTGTTTCTGACGTTGATATAGCGTTTCCATCTCAGCGCGCAAATGTGCGGAAGCGGCCTCTTTATCGGTGATGGCCGGATCAGCATAGAGGCGGGTGAGCTGGTCTTCTCCTTGCAGTACGCGTTCGGTAAGATACAGGTATTGCATAACCGCCTGCTTACGAGACTCGTGGCCCAAATAATTTGGCAGACCTATCGCGCTGCTTTGTAGTTTGAGCACGGCGGCATCCACGCTCCAGTTGAAATAATCGAACTCGACAGGGCGCGTATAGGCGCGCGCACGCTCCACCGGCTCGTTGGAAATCGTGTTGCTGCCGGTAAGCAGCAAGACGCAGAGCAGGAGGTAAATAATCAGGTCGATGAGGCGCAGAATGCGCGTGAACATGTGCAGGATTATAACCAGGATTGTTAAACGCTAGATAAGATGGAATATTTCTATTGGCGCAGCGAATGGAACGCAAAAAACCGCCGCTAGTATATAGCGGCGGGGTGTAGGTGATATTTATTGTACTTGTTGCAAATCTTGCAGGTTAGGTGATGTGGGAACCCGCTCGACCCAGTAGTCATAGGTTGTGACTTCTGACTCTTCGCGCAGATTTGCGATGAACTCATCAAAAGCGGTCTGTTTAGCTTGCTGATATGCGCTGGCTGTGAGAGGCACGGTTGTATGTCCCAGCTTTTGGATGATGTGCCAGCCAAAATTGGATTGTATCGGCTCGCTGAACTCGCCATCTTCAAGAGCAAACGCAGCCGTTTCGAACTCCGCTACCATCTGTCCTTTGCCGAACCAGCCCAGATCACCGCCGTTGACAGCGCTGCCGGTGTCTTGCGAAAGTTCGGTTGCCAGCGTGGCAAAGTCCTCGCCGCTTTTCAGGCGTTCAAGGATCGTTTTGGCGGTTGCTTCGTCTTCCACCAGGATGTGGCGAGCCCAAACCTGTTCATCTTCCATGGGCGTATCGGCTGTGACAGCTTCGAACAGTTTTGTGCGCAGCAACTCAGTCTCGAATAGTTGCCGATACTGATTTTCAGTCAAGCCGATATCTTTAACACCTTTGAGGGCTTCATCGAATCGTCCCTGATAGCCTTCAAGCGTGTATGGTGTGGCTGTGGGAGAAGGCGTGGAGGTTGGCGCGGGTGTGGAAGTGACTGTCGCTGTAACAGACAGGTCAGGGGTTGCAGTGGGAGGCGGTGTGGAGGTAGGTCCCTCGGTTGGAACTGGCGTGACCGTGACCAATTTCAGTTGCTCCGGTGAGAGAGTAGGGTAAGTAATGGTCACTTCTGTGGGCGTAATGGTAGGCGTCGGGGTGCCATCGGGGAAGAAATTGAATTGTTCCCGGGTAAATGTCTCCACTTCTTCTGCGGTTACGCTGATACCACGCCGTTTTGCCTCCTGCCGGATCAAAGCCTCATCTACCAGTGCATCTAAAACTTGTTGTCCTACAACGGTAGGTGTATCCAAACTGGCCTGGATTTGATCGAGTTGTGTAGCCATATCAAGGCCAAAGAGTTGCTGATATTGCAGATACTGCATGTATTGGTTCAGCAACTGATTACGCTGCATCATGACGCGCGCCTGGAATACCTTTGAGGTGATCTTTTCACCATTGATTTCAGCGACAGGTTGGCGCGCTTGCAAATAATTGAGGTCCAGGTAGCCATACGCCAGGATGAGAATAACAACTGCCACAACACCAATCGCAATGAATTTGATCAGCCTGACTTGCCGTCGTTCTCTTTCAAGGCGAGCGATGTGCTTCTTACTTTGAATTGTGGGTTTGGGTGCCATAGCGGTTCCTTGTGCCGCAACAAATTTCGAAACTGTCCAGCATTCTCGATGGTTGCGGTACTTGACACAGTTGTGGAGCATGGAGCGATCCCATGTCCCACAATTGTGTCGCCGGGATTAGAAGTGGCCCTCTTCCCAATATTTGCCTGTAAAAGGCAGCAGGGCGATGTGGCGAGCGCGTTTGATGGCGGCAGCCACTTCACGCTGGTGTTTGGCGCATGCGCCAGTCTGGCGGCGGGGGCGGATCTTGCCATCATCCGCGATATATCGCTTAAGAAGGTCTACCTTTTTATAGTCTATACTCAGTTCTTTATCTGAACAGAACTGGCAGAACTTCGGGCGTGAGTAGAAGCGGCGTTCGGGGCCACCCGAGCCACCGCCACGATTGTTTCGATCTTCAGGCATTTTTTACTCCGATTGACCCTTCCTAGAAGGGGAATTCATCTTCATCAGCGATCGGCTCTGGACCTTCAGCTTCCTGATCCGATTCCTGAGCTTTATTGTTATCTCGACGGTCACCCAACATCATCATTTCATTGGCAACAACTTCTACGCTGGTATGCTTCTGGCCTTCTTTGTCTTCCCAACGTCTGGTTTGCAGGCGGCCCTCGATATAGATTTGCTGTCCCTTATAAAGGTATTGCTTGCAAATTTCTGCCAGGTTGCCCCAGGCTACGATGTTGAACCACTCAGTCTCAGTGCGGCGTTCACCATCTGCAGTGTTCCACGAGCGGCTGACAGCGACTGTGAAGGTTGTCACCGGGCGTCCTGAGGGGGTGTAGCGCATTTCAGGGTCCTTGCCCAGATGACCGATGACCATTACTTTATTCAAACCTCGGCTCATAGCTTTCTCCTTTTCTAATAACCGAGAACACACGACACTAAAGTTTATTATACAGCGGTCAACATATAGCGTATGACCGGTTCCAGAAAGCGGATATTGCGGTCCAGATCGGCTGTGGCCTCGGCGGGCAAGCTGACGTTAAAAAGCACATACTGGCCTTCGCGTTGTTTGCGGATCAGGTAAGCAAGCTTGCGCTTGCCCCACACATCCACTTTGTCAACTTTGCCGCCTGCATCCGTGATCCAGCCTTTTACCCGCTCGACCGTTTCGTTAAAAGCAGTCTCATCCAGGTCAGGCTGGACGATGCAAACCAGTTCATAATTACGCATGAGGGAAACCTCCTTTCCATGGGTTTGCTCCCGTTCTAAACCGTAGGCAAGCCGGGAGCGGAAAGGCACGAGTAAACGTACCTGAGCGGGCGAAGTTTACCACAAAAAGTGGGATTTTGTGCGGCTCCACCCCAGCCCTCCCCAAATCCATTGTGGATTTGGGGAGGGCGCCCGAAGGGCGGGAGGGGTTTATCTCACATAAATCGGATTGCTGAAAATCCAGCCCACCTTACGCCCCAGATAGCGGCGATAGACTTCCACCCGGTACACCCCCGGCTCGGTGGTGATGTGGGCAAAGTTATCGCCGCGCTTCCATTGTTTGAGTATTCTTCCATCCTTGAGGAGGCGGCAATCCGCCAACCCTGGCAAGCGGATCTGTAAGGTCACACCGCCTTGGGCGGAGATCTCTTCGCCCATAATAACCGTTTTCTTGATCCCCTGTGCCTTGAAGCGGAAGCCTCTGGTAGAGGCGGGCAGGTCGTAGCCTACGAAGCAGCGTCCGTTCTCGAAGGCTTCATAGACCAGGCGGCGGTCTGTCGCAGCGTCTCCGGTCAATGGTTCGGCGGTGAAGACGTGCGTGTTGACCGCCCTGAAGTGGAACTCATAAGGGAAGATGACACGCTTGAGCGGTCCTAGGCTGTGCGGCCAGGCGTGCGCGTCCGAGCCGCCGATAGCTACAATGCGCTTGCCATCCAGGAGCAGTTCGTCCCATTTGAGCAGTACTTCCGGGTAGGGGCCATGACCAATGAACTGTGGAAAATAGGCGTAGAAGATGCCATGTAGTTTGCTTTTAAGATATGTTTTGAATTCGCTTAATCCGTTCCATAACTCCAAGCCAGTGAAACCGGTCACATCCCAGGCTTCCCAGGAGATGTCGCCTTCGCCGAAGGCTGGGGCAGCCAGATCGCGCGGATGGGCGATAAAGGACATTCCTTGCGCTTCTCGCACGGCGTCTACCAGTCGCTGCGGATCATGAGCGAAGGTCGCTACGTCACGGTTGGCATTGAAGACCAGTAGATGGTTCTTTTGCGGGTCGCGGACCTGGTCGTGGACCTCCTGTCCAACCAGGAGCAAGACCCGGCTGGGTCCGCTGCGGTAGTATCCTTCCACACCCTGTACCAGCACGTTGTGATCCGTCACAATGACGGCGTCCAGACCGGTCTTCATAGCGGCTTGCGCGATTTCTTTGTGTGTACCGCTGCCGTCCGAATAACGGGTGTGCATATGTAGATTGACGACGATTTCGTGCATAAAATCCTTTGGCGTTGACGATTTCCCTTACTCACAGGTATAATTCCCCCGCTAAATTGCAGGAGGCTTACGAATGGAACGATTTTTAGATATTGCGTTAATTATAACCTCGGTAGCTTTGATCATCAGTGTCATCCTTCAGAGCAAGGGCGCAGGCCTGGGTGGGTTGACCGGTGCAGACACCGGTGGCGTCTATACGGCCCGCCGAGGGATCGAGCGCACATTGTTCTGGGTTACCATTGTACTGAGCGTGATCTTTTTCGCGCTGGCAATCACGACCGTATTGATTTCAAGTTAATGGGCCCTGATTGCTGGAAAGGCCGCTTCCGGCCGCGGCTCTCTTTGCCGTGACCGGGTAAGGCCTTTTTTTATGCTTATGAAACGCCTACGCTGGCAAATTCTGGTTGTGGTATTGACCCTGGTGGTTGTGGGTGTCTTGTTGTTAACCCAGCAACCGGTGGGGCCAATAGCGATCTTGCCTCAGCCTACGACGGGCGGCGTATATTCCGAGGGGTTGGTGGGTTCTCTGGGGCGTTTGAATCCCTTGCTGGATTGGAATAATCCGGCCGATCGGGATGTTAACCGGCTACTGTTCAGCGTGTTATTCCGTTTTGATGAACATGGTATCCCGCGACCAGATTTAGCCGAGTCCTGGGGCGTGAACGAAGAGGGGACAATCTATAACGTCACCTTGTATGCCAATGCGGTCTGGCATGATGGTGTACCTGTCACTAGCGACGACGTCATCTTTACGATCGAGATGCTCAAGGGGAATGGCTCGCTTTTCCCGCAAGACATCAAAGAATTGTGGACGAAGGTTGAAGTCACGAAATTAGATGACAAAAACCTGAAGTTCACCATCCCGGAGCCGTTTGCGCCGTTCATGGATTACCTGACCTTTGGTGTACTGCCGAAACATGTATTAGAGACCGTCTCCCCGGATGGATTGGCGACGGCGGAATTCAACATCAACCCGATTGGCAGTGGACCTTATCAGTTCGACCAACTGATCCTGAATCAGGGGCAGATCGCTGGTGTGGTGTTGAAGTCCTTCGACAATTATTATGGCAAGAAACCATTCATTCCGCAGGTTGTCTTCCGCTATTTTTCCTCTTCCGCTGCTGCTTTGGATGCGTATGAACAGGGCGAGGTGCTGGGCATCAGCCGTATCACGAAGGATGTGCTCAACGAAGCGTTGGCGCAGCCAAATCTGTCTGTTTACACCGGTCGCCTGCCTCAACTTAGCATGGTGCTATTGAATTTGAACAATCCGGAAGTCCCATTTTTGCAGGAACCAAACGTGCGTCGGGCTTTATTGCTGGGACTTAACCGGCAACGCATGATTTCGAACCTTTTGCAAGGACAAGCTGTCATTGCCGATGGTCCGATCTTTCCTGGTTCATGGGCCTACTACGATGGAATCGAGCACCTTGAATATGATCCGGAGGGCGCTGTTGCTTTGTTGAAGAGTGCTGGCTATGTGATCCCGGCAGAGGGGGGAACGGTGCGCGCCAAGGAAGGTCGCTCGTTGACCTTTACGATGCTGCATCCCGAGGATGAGTTACATACGCAGCTCGCGCAGGCAATCCAATCCAACTGGGCGCAAATCGGTGTGCAGGTCAATCTGCAGCCTGTGCCTTACGACCGTATGGTCTTCGACTATCTCGGTCCGCGCTCGTATCAGGCTGCTCTCGTTGATTTGAACCTGGCGCGTACCCCCGACCCGGATCCCTATCCATTCTGGCACCAGGCCGAAGCAACAGGTGGGCAGAACTATTCACAATGGGACAATCGCACTGCCAGTGAGTATCTGGAACAGGCGCGCGTGAATACAAAACTTAACGTGCGTACGCGGCTGTACCGCAATTTCCAGGTGGTATTTGCAAAAGAGTTGCCGTCTTTGCCGTTGTATTACCCGGTTTACTCCTTTGGCGTGGACGCGCAGGTGTTGGGCGTGCAGGTGGCGCCGTTGTCTGATATCAGTGACCGCCTCTCGTTAGTCACCGATTGGTATCTTGTGACGCGCCGTTCGTTGGAGACAACGCCCGAAGCGACGGTTGCGCCTTGAAGCAACGGATCGAAATGTGATCACCGCGGAAAAAGATAGAGCTTATCTGGAAGCAGGCATTCCCGAACTCGGGGATTACCTGTTATCGCATGAATTGTATTGGCCGATTGCTGCGCGTGGTTATGACCTCCCGCGCCTGACCATTGGCGGTATTTTGTTGGCGAAGACTCGTCTGGAAGCCCGCGCAGAGCGGATCGAAGCGCTCGTGGCGCATCTCAATGCGGTCCGCTCGAAGTGGCAAGTGGCCTGGGAAACGAAGGCAGGCCGCGAGGTCCAGGCCCGGATGCGCTTGTGGAGCAATTATTTGGCCGATTATCGTCATAACCCCGAAGGGCACGCGGATGCATATCCGCATGAAGTCCGCTCTCGTGTGATGTTGCACCTGTTGCTGGCTGAATTGGCCGCGCCGCCTGCCGAGCAGGAAGGGTTATCTCAGTTGGATGCCGTGTTGCGCACCAGCCTGTCTTCCAGCGGTTTCATTTGGGAGACCGATTTACAACCCGGATTTCCTCGTGAGGTATACTGGTTTTTATACGGAAACTTAACATGACAATGTCACACTCGAAAAAAATAACCGAAAATTGGGCGTATGCGATATTGTCGAATTAAATTCCTAGGAGGAATCGATGAATGACACGCGCCAAAAAGCGCTTGAGTATGCAGAGCAAAACCGCGAGCGTTTTCTTGCCGAATTGAAAGAGATCGTTGCCATCCCATCTGTTTCTATGCAGGATGAGCATAGAGAAGACATGGTCCGCGCGGCGGAATGGCTGGCAGCACGGCTGATCAGGCTTGGCATGGATAAGGTGCAAATTCTGCCCACCGCGAAGCATCCGGTTGTATTCGGAGAATGGATGAAAGCCGGGGGAGACGCTCCAACCGTGCTGGTCTATGGACATTACGACGTCCAACCAGTGGACCCGCTTGATTTATGGAAAACCGGGCCTTACGATGCCGTCCGGCAGGGGGACCTGTTGTTTGGCCGCGGAACGTCGGACATGAAGGGACAGGCGATTGCCATAATTGCGGCGGTCGAGTCGGTTATGCAGACCTCAGGCCTGCCCGCCAATATCAAATGGCTGTTCGAGGGTGAGGAGGAGATGGGGTCGGGCAGCATGGAAGCCTTCTTGCCTCAATACAAGGACTTGCTGGCTGCTGATTTTTGTCTCAACCCGGACGCTGGCATGATTGCTGCCGATAAGCCGACCATCACCTATGGCTTGCGCGGGCTGGCATATTTTGATGTCTTCGTCTGGGGCCCGGATCATGATCTGCATTCCGGTCTTTACGGTGGGACAGTTCATAATCCGGCCCAGGCCTTGATCGAGCTTATTGCTGGCATGCATGATGAAAAAGGCAGTATTACTCTGCCTGGCTTCTACGATCCGGTGCGACCGGTCAGCGCAGAAGAGCATGCTGACATGGAAAAGCTGCCAATGGATGCAGCCTTCTACAAAACGCAGACCGGCGTGCCCGAATTATGGGGCGAGCCGGAGTACCTACCAGTGGAACGCACAGGCGCACGCCCAACCCTGGAAGTCAACGGCTTCCTTTCGGGTTACACAGGTGAGGGGTCGAAGACGGTCCTACCTGCCAGGGCGAAGGCAAAACTATCCTGCCGCCTGGTCCCTGACCAGGACCCGCACGAGGTCCACAAGCAGTTGCTGGCGTATATGGAAGCCAACGCCCCGAAGACAATCAAATGGGAAGTGAAGCTGCTCAACACAGGCCCGACCGCCATCACCGACCGCAATCTGCCTGCCATCCAATCTATGGCGCAGGCCATGGAGACGGTCTGGGGTGTGCGCCCGTTCTTCAAGCGCGAAGGCGGCTCGATCCCGGTGGTGGCTATGTTGCAAAACAACATCGGTGCTGAGTCAATTTTGTTTGGCTCCAGTTTGCCGGAGGACAATGTCCATGCGCCGAATGAACGTTTACATCTACCGACCTGGTACAAGACCATCGATGCGATCATCCACTTCTTTTACAATTTGAAAGGATAACTCTAGTCATGCGGGGTCTCAGACCCCGCATCAGCGGAGAAAATATTGGCATGGAAGACAGAATTATCACTTACGGCGGACAGGCCGTTATTGAAGGTGTGTTGATGCGTGGGCAGAAAGCCTATGCCATCGCTATGCGTGACCCGGATGGGAAAATCGTGCTGCACGAGGAAAAACTGGCGAACGTCTACCGCTCACGCATCACCAAGATCCCGTTCCTGCGCGGCATCATCTTGCTCTGGGATGCGCTCGGACTGGGCATGCGCGCCTTGACGATCTCCGCCAACACACAGACCGGCGAAGACGAAAAATTGGAAGGCCCGGCGCTTTACCTGACAATTGGCATATCGCTGACGTTGGGTATCGGCCTGTTCTTTTTGCTCCCGGCGGGCGTAGGCAGTCTGGCCGAACACTACCTGGGTTGGAACGTTTGGTGGAACAACTTACTGGAAGGCGTTGTCCGCTTGTTGTTGCTGGTCGGCTATATCTGGGCGATTGGCTTCATGCCGGATATCAAACGTCTGTTTGGGTATCACGGCGCGGAGCATAAGACTATCAATGCCTTCGAAGCGGGTGCGGAATTGACTCCCGAATCGGTCGCCAAATTCCCGCTCGAGCACGCTCGCTGTGGGACAGCCTTTATGCTGACCCTGGTATTGCTCTCCATCCTGGTCTTTACCGCGCTTGGACCGCTGCCTGTCTTCTGGCGCCTGGCCAGCCGCGTTTTGCTCATCCCGGTTTTAGCGGGTGTCGCGGTGGAGTACATCCGTTGGACGGCCAACCACCTCGATTCGAGGATTGTCCAGTGGATGATCAAACCGAATTTGGCATTACAATCCCTGACCACGCGCGAGCCGGACATGCAGATGTTGGAGGTCGCCATTCACTCTTTCCAAAGCATGCGTCAGGCAGAAAGCGAAATTGTGACCTGATCTCTCGGGCGGCCAGCGGGTCGCCCTTTTTTCAATTGCAATTTGAGTTTCTTGGAAACGGGGTTTGGGGTGATTTGGGTGGGCATTACTCGCCCAAATCACCCCATTTACCCTCCCTTTTTGAAAAGAGATGCAATAACCGATACAGAAAATTTTGTATGAAACCCCGCAGCAAAAAGCGTTTACTCCGGATCACCCTGAGCCTTCTTGCCCTCGTAACGCTCTGTCTGACCGGTTACGCGCTTTACGATCGTGGCCGCCCGGCCCCAGTCCCTGTCAAGCGGACTATGTTCGACGATGTGGTCACATATCACCGCCGCGTGTATTACCTGCCTCGCCTGGTGATCGCACACGTGCTTGTGGTCGACACGAAGGCAAAGGGATTTCGGATGCTGGTTACGCCGCCTGATAACAGCGATGACCCTCCGCTCAGGGCGCGCACCACATCTCAATTCCTGGATGAGTTCGGTGTTCAGATTGCCATCAACGGCGATGGTTTCTATCCCTGGTGGTCGCGCGGGCCGTTGGATTATTACCCGCAGCCGGGCGACCCGGTCACGCCCAATGGTTATGCTGCTTCAAATGGGAAAGCCTATTCCGAGGGAGAGAGTACGGATCCGGTCCTGTACATTAGCCGTCGTGGCGATCTGTCTTTCCGCAAACCCGGTCGTGTTTTCAATGCCATCACGGGGGATCGCTATCTTGTGCTAGGCGGCGAAAAAGTCGGCGACCTCGACAATATTGAACGCGATCCACGCACTGCAATTGGTTTCAACAAAAACGGGCGTTGGATGTACTTAGTCGTGGTGGATGGTCGCCAGCCTTTCTACAGCGCGGGCGCAACCTTCGACGAACTGGCTGATATCTTGCTTGCACACGGCGCGCATAACGGCATGAGCCTGGACGGCGGTGGTTCATCCACACTGGTCATCGAAGGCAATGATGGTAAACCTGTTATTCTCAATTCCCCCGTTGACCAGTATGTGCCTGGTCGTGAGCGGCCGGTGGCGAACCATATTGGGATTTTCTTGAATCGCTAAAATGGACAGCTTTCCTATTTTGAAAGTTGTTTTTTGAACCGCCAAGCCCGCACACCGTCCCGGTGTCCTTCGGGAAAGAACGCCAAGTTTTTTTAAAGCCGCCAAGGAAAATCTTGGCGTACTAATGGATTCCTTGGCGTTTATGGCGTCATGGCGGTGCAGATGGTTTAAAACTCGATCTCTCCAATCTGCTCGAAGTTCACATCGAACAACGACTCGGCCTCCATCTCCGCTTCGATCGTGTCTAAGTCACCGGCTTGGATACCGCGGTCGCAGTACGAACGATAGGGGCAGTAAGCGCATTTTTGACGGTCGTCAGTCAGCGGGTAGAAAGATGCAGACTGGATTTCTTCCGTCAGTTTGACCAACGCGTCCCAATCCCGTTTGTATTGGGCTTCGTTGTACGGGAAGTGAGCCGGATCATCCGGGAAATTGGAGAACCAGTAGACCATCTCGCATCGTTCTGGGACGATAGGCTTGCTTCCGTTGAATTGACTTCCTGCTGCCACCAGCAGTGACCGGTACACCCGTGTCTGCCAGCGTGCTGATAGCCACTCGTTGCGCGGACGTTTGCGGTAGGTCTTCCAATCGTAGATAATGACCTTTTCGTCCTCTGTGCTGGCGATCAAGTCGTACTTGGCGACCAGCCGGAATTCGCCCAACGGCGCGGACAGCGTCACCTCGGGATAAAGACCTGGCAGGTCTTTGCGAAGCACCCCGGTGCCCTGTTCCGGGGTAAGACCTGCCAGGTCTTTTGCGTTGATGAAATTCTCCCACCAGCGCTGTAGATTGGGCGTGTTTGCCAGTTGCTCCAGTTTCTCAGTAGGAATGCCCAGCAAGTGCTGCTGCGCCAGACGGTGGAAGTGTTGTCCCTCCAGCAGGTGGCGTTCGTTTTCCAACGCAGGCTCGGACTCTGCAGCCGGGTAGACGAGTTGGTCCAGGTAACGCAATTGGAACCGGCGTGGGCAGTCAGCGTAATCTTGTAGTGAGGATTGCGAGAAGGCGAATTGCGCGGGGAGTTTTGCTTTTGTCTCAGGCATATCTACTTCGATTGTACTTGATTCCAGTGTTTTAGTTGCACGATCAAGACGCCGATACCAACCAGAATAAGCCCCCAGATTTCCTTTGTACTCAGTGTTTCATCCAGGAAAACGAAAGCCAGAATGGCGATCTGCGGCATCATCAGGCTATTGATCACGCTCGACTCGACCGCGGTGAGTGTGCGCAGGGTGTGGTTCCACAAGGTGAACGCAAAGGCCGTATTAACGACCGCCAGCCAGAGGATGATGGCCCAATCCCTCCAGGACATCGAACCAAAGCCTTGAGTGACTGTCCCGATAGCCAGCAACAGAAAGGAACCGATTCCCATGCTAACGAAGGTGACCAGCAACGGGGACAGTATTCCACTGCGATTGATTTCCCTTCCAAGCAGGGATGAGCCTGCGTTAGCCAGAACCCCCACGACTGCTACCACCATGCCGATGATTTGCGCTTGTGGCAGGGAGATTGGTAGAAAGTAAATGCCTACCCCAAGGGTTGCCAGCCCGATGCCGAGCCATTGGATGGGAGTTGGTCTTTCTCTTAGCAGGAAAACCCCAGCAGCGCCGACTACAACAGGTGTCAGGTTGAGCAGCAGGTTGAGCATGGCGGCAGGCAGATAAGCCAACCCGACGAATAGGGAACCCTGTGTCAGTGTGTAGAAGACCAGGCCAAGGGCGCCCAGGCGCCGCCAGTCGGAACGAGAAAGTTGCAGGAGTGCGGAACGTCCTTCGCGTTTGAAGAGGATAAACGGCGCGAGGCAAAGCCAGGCCAGACCATAGCGCAGGCCGGCGAAGGTAATCGCCGGTATGTTATTGCGTAAGCCGAGCTTTATCAAAACCCATGAACTGGCCCACAGAATCGTTACAAATATGGCTTGGAGAATGGCAGTAATGCGTGATGAAGAAGCAAACATTTAACTCTTTTGTTCCAGGTGAATAAATTGAAACGCCGCTTCCGTTGCGGCGTTTGTGCGTTTGGTTTCAGAGATAATCTTTCAGTTGTTTCGCGCGCTTGGGGTGTCGCAATTGTCGTAGCGCGCGGCCTTCGATCTGGCGGATGCGCTCGCGGGTGAGACCGAATTTCTGGCCGACCTCTTCCAGCGTGTAGGAGGTACCATCGTCCAGGCCAAAGCGCAGACGCAGCACACGCGCCTCGCGCGGCGTGAGCGTGGACAGGATTTCTTCCAGCTTATCCTTGAGCATGGATTGGTAGGCGCTCTGCATGGGAGTTGGGCTGAATACGTCCTCGATGAATTGACCCAATTCAGAGTCCTCTTCATCGCCAACCGGGCTTTCCAGCGAAAGCGGCTGCCAGGACACCCTCATGATCCACTGCACACGATTGACCGGCAATTCCACTTTTTCAGCCAGTTCCTCGATAGTAGGTTGGCGTCCCAGATGTTGCTCCAGGTCATGATTGGCTCTGTAGAGTTGGCGGATGCGGTCGTTCATGTGAACGGGCACGCGGATGGTGCGCGCTTGGTCAGAGATGGCGCGTGAAATGGTCTGGCGGATCCACCAGGTGGCGTAGGTGGAAAAACGAAAGCCGCGCGTATAGTCATATTTTTCGACGGCTTTCATCAAGCCCAGGTTGCCCTCCTGGATCAGGTCGAGCAGGGCCACGCCGCGCCCCATGAAGCGTTTGGCGATGCTGACCACCAGGCGTGTGTTGGCTTTGATGAGGTGTTCGCGGGCGTTCTGAGCATCCTCGATGATGGCATCCAGCCTGCGGCGTCCGGTTATGTTTTGGCGGCCCGCCAGCTTGATCTTATCTTCCCTCGCTTTGTGTCCCTTTTTGATGCGGATAGCCAAATCCAGTTCTTCGTCCACGCTGAGCAGGGGCACACGCGACATCTCTTTGAGATACATGCCGACGGTATCATCATTCGAGATGGATTCGTCCAGGTAGTGGTTCAGTTCAATGACGGAAGCAGAATCGAGGGCGGTTTCCGAAGCGAGTTGGTTGTCCGAATCGAGGATGTCGATTCCACGGCGGCGTAGGGCCGTCAACAGAATCGACAGCCGTTCCACGTCTTGTGATGTATCTGGAAAAGCTTCTATCAGGTCTTCAGTGGTCAGATAGCCTTGCACGCCTGCTTTATCCATGAGTGTGCGCAAGGCGAGTTGTCGTTTGCTTTTTCCGGCTCCTGTCACAATACCCTCCTCGTTCATTGTTGTTTACTCTTCCAGCAGGTCTTTCAGCGCTGAGAAGGGGGATTCTTTGCTGATGCCTTTGTGTCCGCAATCGACCTGGTTCAAATCCTCGCCACACACTGGGCACAAGCCTTTGCAATTCGGCTTGCAGATGGGGTTGATGGGTATTTCGAGCAGGGCGTACTCGCGGATAAGCGGTTGTAAGTCGATATGCGCGTCTTCTGGCAGGAGTAGTCCCGATTCGCTGACCGATTTCTCGCTGAAGGCAAACAACTCAGTCATGTTCCAGTCTAAGCTATGTTCGAATTCGTTGAGACAACGCACGCATTCCAACGTGGTTTCGCCCGAAAAATCTGCTTGTACAATCAGTCCTTGTGGCGTGCGCCCAATGTTGGCAACTCCCTCAAAATGACGTAAATCCAGATCATCCGAGATCTGGATTTTTTCGTATTCGAACAGGAATTCGTGATTGTAGCCGACTTCTTGGTGAACAATGAAGCCGACGTTTAAACGGAAGGGGCGGCGAGGGTTGGTCACGGTGGCACACTGTTAAAGAAAAGCTATGAACATTCTAGCACATGGGAGTCCGGCAGTCAAGCGGACTTCGCATAAGCATCATATGGTTTGCTTTGAATTTCGATACAGATCTCTCTCGTTCATCCAAAAGGACAAGCGGGTGCCTGTCCTATATCCTTCTATCGATGATATATTTTGCCAGTTCTTCTAACGCATTTCTTTCGATGCCGGGATGCAGGGGCGATAATTTCTCCAATGCCCGTTTGATAAATGCCTCTGCTTCTTGCATGGACCTTTGGATGGCATCGCTCTGGCGGATGGAATTAACCAACCGTTCCATGCGGTCCTGGTTGGCCCAACCGCCCTCGGCCAGCAACTTTACCTCCGGATCATCGGGGTTGGCTTCCGCGTAATAGATGGCGGGCAGGGTGACCAACCCTTGTAGCAGATCAGACCCAAGGGGTTTGCCAACCGCTGTTTGGTCTCCGGAGAAATCGAGAATATCATCCGCAATTTGAAAAGCCATCCCGGTTTCGTAACCAAAATTACGCATGGTTCCTACCATCTCTTCATCGACGGGGCTGACCATGGCGGCCGCCCGCGTCGACATCTCGAAGAGGGAAGCCGTCTTGGCGTAGATACGCTGATAGTAATTCTCGCGGTTGATCAGGCCGCGGCTAGTGAACAGTTGTGTCAGTTCGCCGTTTACGATAATGGCCAGGGTCTCTGCAAATAATTTCATGAGCGGCAGGTGATCAGCTTCGGCAGCCAGTTTGGCCGCACGCGCAAACATGAAGTCGCCGGTCAATACAGTGGCAGCCGGCGACCAGCGCGCATTCAGCGTGGGCAGACCTCGGCGCAGGAGCGACCCGTCGATCAGGTCGTCGTGAACCAGTGTGGCCGTATGCAACATTTCCACGGCTGCGCCCAGGGTCACCAATTTCTCTTCCGGGCCGCCCAGCATGTTGCCAACCAATAAGACCACTGTTGGGCGCACGCGCTTTCCGCCGGATGCCAGCAAATGTTCGAGTGCGGCGCGCAGGTCTGGATGACTTTCTCGTGCTTGTGCGCGGATACGCTCTTCGACGAGTTTAACTTGCTCTTGAACAGGGGTAAGGAAAGTAACTGTGCTCAAAAAACCACTTCTCCCCAGGAGAATAGCTGTGCTGCGTTGTTTGTCGTCATGGCAGCCACTTCCTCCAGGTCTCGGGATTGTAACTGCGCAATTTTATCAGCAATTTCATAAACAAAGGCAGGTTCATTGCGTTTCCCCCGGTGGGGGTGAGGTGCCAGGTAGGGCGCATCCGTTTCAATCAGAAGTCGCTCTAATGGTAACTGCGCCACCATTTCCTGCTTCTGTCTCGCGTTTTTGAACGTCACCGGGCCGGTAATGCCGATACAAAAATTGAGACTGATTGCCCGCTGCGCTGTTTCCAGTGACCCGGAAAAGGAGTGCAACACTCCAGGATTTGCCTTCAGCGCTTCTTTGCCCGACCCCAGGCCTGTTACCCAATCCTCCAGAATCCTCATTGCATCTTCAGCGCACGGGCCATGGTCCGCGTCGCCTTTTTCCCGCAGGTGGATGACAACGGGTAAATCTAGTTCAGTGGCTAAGTCGAGTTGCTCGCGCAGAGCCCGTTTTTGCATTTCATGCGGCGCCGAATCCCAGTAATAATCCAATCCGATTTCGCCAATGGCCTCGACCTTGGGATGGGACAATAACTTCCGTAACTCACCTAAAGTTTCAAGTCTAAAGTCTGAGGTCTCCGTAGGGTGCACACCGATGGCAGTATATAGCATGGGGTGCGACTCAGCCAATTTAATGGTGGACAGGCTCGAGGTCACCGAAAGAGCCGGAATCAAAATTCGGACGAGTCCCGTTTTTTCAGCCCGCTCTATGACGGCTGCGCGGTCCTCGTCGAATTTATGAAGGTCTAAGTGACAGTGGGTATCGGTAAGTTGCATGTGCAAAGCGCATAGTGCGGTGTGCGCGCACCTGGTACGTCGCACTTCGCATGTTTATTTTAATCCAGCTACTTTCAAACCATCCTGTAAAATAGCCTGAACTTTGTCCTTGTGCATGGTCTCGCAGTAGACGCGCATAATGGGCTCGGTGCCGCTGAAGCGGATCAGCAGCCAGCCGCCGTCCTCGAGCCGGAACTGGAAGCCATCCACGGTAATCAATTCAGTTACTTTCAACCCACCTATGGTTTCGGGTTTGGCTGCCAAGATCTTTTCCTCGCGGGCAGAGCGGTCGCCGGAGAAGGGAGTATCGACCCGATCGTAGTAGTGCTCCCCACCGACCTTGTCAAAGAGCAGCTTGAGTAGCTCAGTTGGTTTCTTGCCGGTGCGCACCATGAAATCGAGCATGTACAGCCCGGCCAGGATGCCATCGCGCTCGGGTACATTGCCGCGGAAAGCGTAGCCACCGGACTCCTCGCCGCCAATCAGGCCGTCCAATTCGAGCATCTTGGGGGCTACATACTTAAAACCAACGCCTGTCTCGACTACTTTTACGCCATAGATCTTTCCAAGTTTATTGAGCATGGTAGTCGTGGACAGGGTCTTGATGATTGGCCCGCGCAGGCCGCGTACTTCCAGCATATAGTACGCCAGCAGGCCATAGGCGCGCAGCTGGTCGATGAATACCCCGTTCTCATCGCCGAAACCGACGCGGTCGGCGTCCCCATCGGTGATCAGCAACACGTCGGCTTTGTTGTCGATCGTGGCCTGCAAGCCAACGTCCACATTGGGCTGGATCGGTTCGGGGCGCTTCATCTCCGGGAAGCTGGGGTTGCGAGTATTGTGGATTTCGATGACTTTGGTCTTGCCGCCTGCCAGCAGGTGGGTGAACCAACCTGCGCCGTTGCCCCACATGGCATCCACCATCACGGTAAAGCCGGCATCTTTGATGGGTTGCAGGTCGATCAGGTCTTTGAGATGCTCGATATAAGCGATGGAAGCATCGAATCTGACGATGGAACCGTCGGCCTCGGCCTCCTTGTAGGCCTTGCGTTTGACTTCGGTGACATCTGGCGGGATCAACGCTTCGATCTTCTTTAATCCATCCGGGTCGATGGCGCCGCCGTTCTCATCGCGCACCTTGAAGCCATTGTCGGTGGGGGGGTTGTGTGAAGCAGTAATATTGACCGCACCAACGGCTTTCTTATCCACTACGGCGTACGAGATGACCGGCGTGGGTGTAGCGCCATCCGTCAGCCAGACTTTGAACCCGTTAGCAGCCAACACTTCGGCGGCAGCCGCAGCAAAATGTTCAGCGCTAAAGCGTTTGTCGTGCCCGACGACAACGTATTCTCCTTGTTTTCCTTGTTCCAAGAGGTAGTTGGAAAAACCCTGCGCGCAGCGCCTCACATTGTCGAAAGTGTAATCTTCTGCGACGACACCGCGCCAGCCATCGGTGCCGAATGTTATAGTTGTTGACATCAAATGCTCTCCTTGGTATTAATTCGAGTTTAGACAAAATGCGATTTTCCCGTATATGTGGCGGTTAAATCATTGTTAAAACCACCATATATGGCGTTAAAGTCAA
>JAFGKO010000393.1 GCA_016928525.1 Anaerolineales bacterium
CACTGATGCGTTGCCTTTTTGCAGTCTGATATTGAATTTCAAAAAGCCACTTCCTAAATATTACCCTAAAGAAATCAATACCTTAGGAGATCACCTCAGAAAGCGAAGATTGGACCTAGGGCTACTTCAGAGGCAAGTGGCCGAGAAAATCGGCGCACATAAGCAAACCATCACCAATTGGGAAAGGCAACGGACCCTGCCCGAAATTCGGTTCATTGCCCCCATTATCGAGTTCCTTGGATATGATCCATTTCCGGAACCGGAGACCTTTCCGGAAAAGCTAAAAGCTTACCGCTGGAAGCTGGGATTATCGCAGGCGAAATTGGCTATCAAATTGGGAATTGATCCGGGGACACCTGGAAACTGGGAGAGAAAGAGGCACAAGCCCACGAAAATGTATCGAAAGTTGATCAATGAATTTCTTGAGGGGAGGCGCTCTATAAGAAATGAATTGCGAAATGGGAATGCGCCCTCGGATTGATCAAACTCCCTTCGCAGCGTTTTGGCAATGCTCCATAAAAACCTAAAAAGGAAGCATGCCGCAGGGAGTTTAAGTTGTAGTCGAAGCTTCGATCCCCCCCCGATTTTGTATCTCTGGTAAGGCGACATTCTTCGGAGACCGGAACAAGCCTGCCAGACCCTATTTTCTGGTTTGCCGACCATACATCATTGTGAAGGAACTCCAGGGATCAACTTCCTTGAACGGGACTTGAACTAAGCCGCTGTGCGGCGGACGCTTCCCGTGCGTGGTTCCTACAGGGGCGGAGAAATCACGATACTTTGGGGTCATCAGGAGGTTTCTGCGCTTCGGGTGTGCTATGAGGGGGAAGTTATGAGCGGCAATCCAGAATCAAACTGGCAAAATCCGCATCAGAGCATCTCACCGCAAATGGCTCTTCTGCAACAATTTCCAATTCAATTCCCATAGGTCCCCGCGTCCGGCGCAAACGTCAGCGGCCCCCTTCAAGTCGTTGTATCGAGAGCGAACCGCGGGGCTGGTCTTTTTTCGGGATTTTGTGCTGTTGGTGCGCTCCCGATACAACTCTAGGACTTCTAGGACTTATGGGGCATGTCGGGATTTCACTTCCACGATAAGCGTAATACATCCATGAGAAGCTACCTGAAAGATCATGTTAACTTCCCGGCCTCTCTAAATCACAGCCGTGAGCTGGCCGACTTCGGTTAGAATCGAGAGTCAACTTGCCCCGGAATAAGCACTGACCCACACGAATGCTCCGGGAATCGCCTGCTTTCCAAATGTTTGTGCAATCCCCGAGACGTCGGTGGTTCGCTCTCCACCCTCTACTCAGTGGCTCTCTTCGCAACGATCTTTTGCGGCGGCGGCGGTTGCCCGCCCGCAGCGCCCGGAGGGCCCGGAGGCGTCACACCCGGGGGATACTTGGTCTCCGCCGCAAAAACGATCTCATTTCCGGAGATCTTGCCTGTGTAAATCGTCCTTACTTCATTTCCCATCATATTACTGACGATCACAAAAGAGATGTCGTCACCGCTGACTTTTCCCTCCGATATTTCCTGGGGATTTGCGCTCTGGGTTTTGAGCGTGCCGGTCATCTTAGGTTTCCCTTTTTCCTCAAAGGTAGCGAAATAGACCTGCTGGTTCGCGATGGTGCCGGTCAACTTGTCGCCAGAGACTTTGAACATGAAGATACGCTCTGATTGTGATCCTGATGGGCTTGTCATTTGAGCAACCCATTTGCCGCTGATGTCAGCGGCAAATGCCGCCGCCACAAATAGCATTGTCGCCAACAATACAATGCATCTTCTCATAGGTCCCTTCCCTCTTTGATTGATGGTTATTCTCCTTTGTTGATGGTAAGACAACATCCTGAGCTTTTCAAGCGTCTCGGCAGTCTAGGGCAAACAGCCGCCCAATTCCGCTAGGATGTTTGTGCGTCGCCAAGGCGAGCATCCATGCATTTTGTTACGCAGGTTCCTTGAAAGTTGCCGAGGCTTGATCACAAGAATACGCCAATTATTGGCAGCTGTGAATAGGCCCGCACTAGTTCCTTGAATTTCTCGTTGCACTGTTTTGTTCCCTCCTCAAAACCGAATTTGCAGATAGCTATGGATACAGTCCTGGGGACACATCACGTTAGTCACCCAAAAACTGATCAGAAAGGAGCGATGAAAATGAGCATATTCACGGCAATTGGAGGAGCGGTCATCCGGTGCCTCGTGCAAGTGAACCCTGGTCCTTCCCGAAAACGGTTTCTGCATCAGGACTACCGGAAATGTGTCAATAGCAGCCCTTATAGTTGGTCTCCGTACTAGCAATCGAAAAGAGATCCCCTTAGCGCCGTTCCGTTTGCCGAACCAGCAAATTGGAGGTATAGTCGGCATATCGGAAAAGTGGATCTCCTGTCCAACTTCCCAGAAACGGAGACGTAAACCAAGCCTTAAATGGAGTTCGATTGGGAAAAGACCGGAGTGTTTGTGATTGCCAAGGTTCGAACATCAAAGATGAAATCTGAAAATTAAGAAGCGGTAGTGAAGCTCTCTTTAGGCTCCTCCTTTTCGTTCTCTTCTTTTTCTTTGCGCCTCTTTTCGACCCGCACCAGAGCCGCGATTCTCGCAATTTCCTGCCGCGCCGCGGCTACTTCGCCCCCACTTTCTCTGGTCTGTTGCAGGCACACATTCACACGAGCTCTGCTTCCAAACCCGTTGCACAGTGCATCCAGATTGGCTAGAAGCATTTCGTTTTGGCGCAAGCTACCGCCCTTAACGATAACAAAAACAGACCGTGCAAAAGATTCCCGAAACCCGGCGTCCCAACCCCACCGCTGGACTTCCGTCCGGATGTGTGCCCCACTGGTATCTCGCGACAGCAATCTCTCTCTGCCCGCACTAGGTCGGCTTATGGCCTGTGCGCGCCAGCGCGTAGATACTGCGAAGCGCCACAACAATTGTCGCCGGCACCACCAGCAACAGGATCGCAGTGAATATGCGCCCAAGTACAGGACCAATGCCCCCCACTTGGGTGATTATATTGTTGCTACTGGTAAAGCCAGATACAATCACGAGCACCAGTGCGGCGAGCAGAAAGGGTTGCGTTTCGGTGGTAGCGACGTTTAGCAAACCGATGACCAGTCCGAGGACGATCAGCACGGAGGTCAGCCAAGGGTTCAACTGAGTGAAGATGGCAACGACAATAGCCAGAACCACCCCCACGATGAAGGCCCAACTACCGATCCTTTGGAGCATATATACCTCCTTTTGCGAGAGTCTTGCCGGCTCAGGTACAAGAAGTGTGACAAATAAATCTTGAGTGAGGTCATGTTAGCTGCATCGATCCACTAAGTCAATATGTTTGTCATCAGCACAGCGATTCTGCATCGGTGGTGGTAAGCAGGTATTGTCAAGTTGAGGCGATGCGGGCAGACTGGGTGGATGAACAACAATGCGCCCAGCTATCACGGATACCGATTTCCGCCAGAAATCATCAGGCCATGCTGTTTGGCTTTACCACCGTTTCTGCCTGAGCCTCCGAGATGTTGAGGACCTGCTCGCACAGCGCGGGATCATAAGGTCTTTGGGCGGCGGTTTTGCCCTTTTCATATTCATTGACACCGTGCCTGTTCAGTGTTAGCTTGCGTCCCGGATTTTATTTTTTAAGAATTGGTGGTTCTCGTGGTGCCCCGAAGAGGTCGGGGATAAAAGGAAAGGCCGTGCAAATCGGCCGCGGTCCCGCCACTGTGATCGGCGAGCCGTATCCTCTATGGCGTGAGCGCTAGCCACTGTCCCGCTTGGCGAGATGGGAAGGCTGAGGATGCGGCGATAACCCGAAAGTCAGGAAGCCTGCCCGGGAGCTGCAACTCAGCCTAACTCTTCGACGGAAAGAGTCCTGGGGAAGACCAGCGAGGCCTTCCGATTCCGATTCGAGGGATTGGGAGGCTTTTTTGTTTCTGCCCATCGCCTCCTCTCGACTCCTTCCATTAACGACACCCCGTCGCGAGAGCGGGGAGAAGGAGTTCCGTCCATGTTCGTCAGAATTTGCTTTGCAAAGGCCTTGTTATGCATCCTGTTTTTGTCTCTTGGCATAGGCGTTGCGCGCGCTGCAACGCTGACAGGGACCGTTTTTGATCCTAATGGAGCCGTTGTGGCAGGTGCCAAAGTCAGCTTGCTTTCGTCTTTATCAGTCCGAGACACATGCAAAACCGATGCGCGCGGCCACTACCAGTTTACCGGCTTGCTTTCAGGATCGTATCAACTGGCAGCCAGTGCGCCAGGATTCTCGACCTCTTCCACCACAATTCAATTGGCCAAGGACGAAAACCGCACATTCGACCTGCGGCTTGAACTGAGTGCCCTTGTTCAGGAAGTGGTCGTCTCCGCTTCCCTGGGAGGCGTACTCACCACCCAGCTTGGCTCGTCGGTCGACGTGATCACGCGCCGGGAAATGGATGATCGAGCCGCGCAGAGCGTGCTCGAAGTATTGCGGGCAGTTCCAGGCATTGAAGTGAACCAGTCCGGCCGGCGCGGTGGAGTGGCGGGTCTTTTCGTCCGCGGCGGCAATTCCAATTACAATCTGGTGATGATTGACGGCATGCCGCTGAACCAGTTTGGCGGGTCCTTTGACTTTGCGCCCCTGGCCACCGACGGCTTGGAACGCGTGGAAATGACGCGCGGTCCCCAGAGTGCCCTTTATGGATCGAATGCCGTCACTAGCGTCATCAACCTGGTCAGTCGAAGAGGACAGGGGCCGCCGCACTTTACCATCTTAGCCGAGGGCGGAAGTTACAATACGCGCCGCTTTGGCGTGGATGGCAGCGGTCTGTACCGCGGCCTGTGGTGGGCCGCAAGCCTTTCACGGCTCGACTCTAGCGGCACCGTTCCCAATGACAATTTTCGCAACCAGGCTGCATTCTTGAGCCTCGGCTATCAGCGTAGCTCGCGGCGGCAACTGGATTTCCATTTTTATGGAAACGCTAACGACGCGGGCGCGCCGGGCCCGTACGGCTCGGATCCCAAGAACTATTTCTCAGGCCTCGACAAGATTTCGCGCAACAAGCAGAACCTGTTTGCTTATCACGGCAGCTACTCCGAGCAGTTCTCATCCCGCTTTCGCCAGGTAATCTCCGCAGGTGTGGCCATCAACGACTACTATTTTCGTTCGCCGTGGGGTGATTCCTACTCGGACAACCTGCGCGACGGCTTCAACACGCGCAGCGAGGTTACCGTCTCCACAAAGGATTTTCTAGTCTTCGGATTCGAATACAACCGCGAACAGTTCGAGAACACCTATGTCGCCGATGCGGATTTCAAACCGTTCCTGTTGCCGCGGACCAGCTTGGCCCTCTTTGTGGAGAACCGGTGGAATCCTACACGCCGCTGGTTTGTAACCGCGGGGCTAAGAGCGGACAACATCCGCACACGCGAACTGCCCGGCGACGGCTGGGCACGGCCGCTCATTCCAAAGAGCTCCGTTACTCAAATCAACCCGCGCGTGGCGGTAGCTTTTCTTTGGGACGATGCCACGCGGCTGCACGGAAGCTTCGGCACCGGCATCCGTGCGCCCAATGGGTTCGAGTTGGCGTTTACCAATAACCCGAAAATAAAGCCCGAAAAGAGCATCAGCATGGATGCAGGCATAGAGCAGAGGTTCTTCCGTGACCGGGCCGTCGTGGATGTGACCTATTTTTACAACCGATTTGAAGATCAGATCGTGACGCTCGGCGGCTCGCTCAGCCATCTCAGCACTTGGACTTCAGATAACCTGGGCAATGCACGCGCCCAGGGCCTGGAGACCAGAGTGCGCGTCCGTCCCACTGCCGCGCTCGAGGTCGGCGGCCACTATACGCACTTGGCAAGTGCCCTGCTGGCGCTTGGCGACAGCACCGTGGTTCCAGCTCCCTTTTATGTGGGCCAAGAGCTCTTGCGTCGTCCCAAACACTCCGCAGGTTTCTATGCCACCTGGTGTCGCGGCCCCCTGATGCTTAACCTAAACAGCTACATACGGGGCGGGGTTCTCGATACGGAACCTAACTTCGGCGCTTTTGGAGGATTGTTCCCAAATAAGGGCTACACGCTGATGAACATGGGATTCACTTATCAGCTTCCCCGAGGCGTGGAACTCTATGGACGCTTGAATAATTTTTTGAATTGCAGGTATGAGGAGGTTCTCGGTTACCCAGCCCTGCGCTTGAACTTTATGGCTGGCATTCGCATCAATATGCCAGCACAGTAGTATGTGGCGCACCGCGGGTGGAAACTGCCTTTCCTTTAAGATGCAGGATCTTGCTGGCGCTGGAAACAAAAGTGCGGACAACATTTCGATGACCATCTGGACGATATGACATTCAACACAATCGCTCGATGAGCTAATCGGTACTTTGAAAGCGCACCAAATCGAGGATCTGGTTGCATATGCACTTCCAAAGCTTTTCTTTTGGTTCCATCCGCATCGATGGTATCACTTTCGAAAACGACGTCGTCATTGACCAGGGCGAGATTCGCAAGCGCAAGAAAAAAGTATCCAAAAGATTCCGTGGTGATTTTGGCCACACGCCATTGTCTATCGATGAGGAAATACCGTGGAAATGTCGAACCCTGGTGATCGGCACAGGTATGAATGGCGCATTGCCGGTGATGGACGAAGTGAAGAAAGAAGCAGAGCGTCGCAACGTCGAACTGATCATTCTCCCGACAACTCAAGCCATCGAAAAGCTGAAGAACAATCCCGAAAAAACCAATGCCATCCTGCACGTGACGTGCTAGTCGTGGCTGTCCAGTGCATCAGGGACACCTTAGTCCATTATGATGATATGAGTGTCGGTCGACACGACAGCCGGGAATTTCTGCATCATTGAGCGAACTAAGGTCTCTAAGTCTTTCTGATCGCCGACGTCTACCTGGGCAATGATGTTAGGCCTGCCCCAGCAAGCGTCAACCACCTTAATCTCGCCAATCGCAGCAAAGGCTTTGACGACCTGCTTGACTTTTCCGGCCTGGACGTTGACGAAGACATAGGCGCGCATTTTAATAAACCCAGATCGCAAGTCTGATCGAGAAATCATATCTCATAAAGCCGGTAGATTCCTTTGTAACTGAGAGTCGAGGGAGCGCGGCTGAAGCTGCCCGAGGATTCCCCGGCTTACAGCGGGCTCAAGGCTTGGTGGGTGCGGTTATCTTAAATCCTTGATCGTAGTCATCCCATTTCTGGCTTTCTATGTATGCCTTGATCGTTGCCTCGTCCATGGCACCCACCGTCGCGCAGAAGTACCCTCGCGCCCACAAGTGCTGCCCCAATATCTCTTGCTCAGCTCCAGAAATTCTTCCTGCAACCGACGCGACGACCTCCCCGTGATGTATTGCACCAGCTTCGCCGGCGATAGCTGTGGCGGTGCCGATAGCAGCATATAGGGGGGGTCCAGCGATATCGAACCTAACACGATCACCACTTCTCTTGCCCCGTATATCTGCCGGATCAGATCCGGCGCTAGCTCCGCAATCCGTCCGCGCAGGACTTTGTATCGATGCTTCGTTATGTAGATCAGGTAGAATTGATCGTGCTGCAGTATTTTTAGGTGACCCGGTAAATCTGTATCGACCCGAAACAAAGGTTCTCGAAGAGCATGCTATTCACAGCCTGCCACCCACGTGCCCGGAAGTTGCTATGCATTTACCTCCCGAGCCTGAGGTAAGACTCTCCATCAATTCCCTCCTGTTTAATGCTCATCGCCATTCCACTCTCTCATAGATGCGTTGCCCTTTTGCAGTCTGGTCCTAAAAGGCCGGAAACCTTTATCCAACCAGTACCCTAAACAAATCAATACCTTAGGAGACC
>JAFGKO010000394.1 GCA_016928525.1 Anaerolineales bacterium
AGCAGGGAATACGCGTGGGGCGGAAGCGGATTGCCCGGTTGATGCGCGCGCACCGGGTAGTAGGCCAGGGGCCACGCCGTAAACGGCCCCGTACCACCCAACGCACCCCGGGGGCGCTGGCCGCGCCGAACCTGCTGGCACAGGAATTCACCGCCAGTCGCCCGGACGAGAAGTGGCTGGGGGACATCACCTTCATCGAGACGCTGGAGGGATGGCTGTACCTGGCGCTGGTGATGGACCTGTTCAGCCGGACGATCGTCGGCTGGTCGATGGCGGACCATCTGCGCGCCACGCTCGTCGAGCAGGCCCTGGGCCTGGCGCTGGGGCGGCAGCGGCCTGAGGACGAGCTGCTGCATCACTCCGACCAGGGCAGCCAGTACACCAGTACGCTGATCCAGACCCTGCTGGCGGCTCACCACATCCAGGTCAGCATGAGCGATGTCGGCCACTGTTACGACAACGCGCCGATGGAGAGTTTCATTGGTAGGCTGAAGACCGAATGCGCCAATGTGCCGTTCGCCAGCCGCGCTGAAGCCCGGCAAGCGATCTTCGAGTACATCGAAGTCTGGTACAACCGCCAGCGCTTGCACTCGTCTTTGGGCTATCTCAGCCCCGCGGCTTTCGAACGGCAGTGGCGCGATGAAACTTACACTGTCCGTTAAAACGGGGCAAGGTCACTATTACCACGCCTGGCAAGTTAGGACTGGCACATGTCTGCTTCAAAAACGCTCCCAACACCACCCCAAGAACACACTGGCTCGCAGTACCATCTGCACATTGAGCCGTCACGTGGATGGGTATCACTCAAGTTAAGCGAGTTGATAGAATACCGTGAGCTCCTGTATTTTCTGACATGGCGTGATATAAAGGTGCGCTATAAGCAGACTGTATTAGGTGCATCATGGGCAATCATTCAACCATTTTTCACGATGATAGTTTTCAGCCTTTTCTTTGGCAACCTCGCCAAGGTTCCATCGGACAATGTGCCATATCCAATTTTCAGTTACGCAGCACTTGTCCCCTGGACGTTTTTTGCCTACGGACTCCAACAATCATCAAACAGCCTGGTGACCAGTAGTAACTTGCTCAAGAAGATATATTTCCCGCGATTAGTGATTCCAATTTCGGCGGTGTTGGCGGGCGCGATAGATTTTGTGCTCGCCTTTAGCGTTTTGCTGATCATGATGGTGGCATATAACATTTGGCCCACGGTGAACATCGTGTTTTTGCCCCTTTTCTTTTTACTGGCATTGACCACGTCACTGGGCATCGGAATGTGGCTCTCGGCGATGAATGTGCAGTTCCGCGATGTACGCTATACAATCCCCTTCATTACTCAATTCTGGATGTTTGCTACCCCTATCGCTTATCCTAGTAGCTTGATTGAAAATGATACCCTCCGAATGTTATATGGTCTCAATCCTATGGCTGGTGTAACAGAGGGATTTCGCTGGGCGCTTTTGGACACAGACACAGCTCCTGGCCCAATTGTCATTGTTTCAACAATCGTCGCCCTATTATTGTTGATAGGTGGAATGTTTTACTTCCGCCGAATGGAAAAGAATTTCGCAGATGTTGTCTGAGTGCGATCAGGCGAATTCCGGCAACGTTTGAGCCGACACCGCGCGCAACCATCCAACGCTTCCCGGTGGACGTGTCTAGAGGGTATCATGACTGACATTGTGGTTCGATCCGTTGGATTAGGCAAACAGTATCACATCGGCGAGGCACACAAGGGCTATCGCACTCTGCGTGACTCTATATCCGATGTCATGCTTGCTCCGATCAGGCGCGCTCGCAAGCTTATGCAGGGTCAGTCAACTGGTGCCGCCGGACTGGATGAAGTGTTCTGGGCTTTGCGCGATGTAACTTTCGACGTTCAATTCGGTGACACCTTGGGGATTATCGGGCGCAATGGAGCTGGAAAAAGCACGCTGCTGAAGATTCTATCGCGCATTACCGAGCCCAGTGAGGGATCCGTAGACATATTTGGACGGGTTGGGGCTCTTCTTGAAGTCGGCACAGGATTTCACCCAGAACTCACCGGGCGCGAGAACATCTATTTGAACGGCGCTATCCTGGGGATGACACGACAGGAAATTGACCTGAAGTTTGACGAGATCGTCGCTTTTGCCGAAGTTGAGAAATTTATCGAAACGCCGGTCAAGCATTATTCGAGCGGCATGGGACTTCGTCTGGGGTTCGCAGTTGCCGCTCATATGGAGCCCGAAATCCTGGTAGTGGATGAAGTGTTGGCGGTTGGTGACGCGGCGTTCCAAAAAAAGTGCCTGGGGAAAATGGGTCAGGTAGCAGGTGAGGGGCGCACTGTGTTATTCGTTAGTCACAATATGGACGCCATTCGAAATATCTGCCAATCGGCAATTTGGCTCGATCAGGGTCGGATTCGGGAAATTGGCAATTCAAACGCTGTCGTAACCAACTATTTATCGTCTTTGCAAGAAGGTGAATTTACTCTCGATCAAGGTCCAGTTCAGATTAAGGAAGTTTTTCTTCGCAACGAAAGTGGCGAGGAAACATCCGTATTTGAGTCCGGAGACGATATAACTATAGAAGTCCATTATCACGCTGATCAATTCTACCAAGAACCCCATTTTTGGTTTGCAATTCGGGGTATACAAGGAACAGTGTGTGTAGCTAGTATGCTGATAGATGGAAGGTGTCCGGCCTCTATTGAGGGCGACGGCGTTATTCGATGCCGGTTTATTGGAGTCCCCCTGCTGCCACGCGCCTACACCGTCTGGATGGGCGTGCGGGACAGCCATGCTCGCGAAAAACTCTTTCCTTCTCAGGAAATCACTGCTTTTACAGTGGGCGGTGATTTGCCAAACCTGGGATTAGAGGGCAGCAAGGCATATAAATTCGCTGAAAATCACTCGCTGCTGCTGCCGTATGAATGGCAACTGCCCAACGGCGAAAAAGATCTGGTGCGTATTACACACAAATCTCGAACTGCTCAAACCGTAACCGTAGGGGATGGAACCAATCGATGACTTCTATACTGCTTGTACTCGACACATCAGATCAGCAGAATTGGGGCTGTCTCGCCACCACGTCGGCGCTGCATGAATTATTGGGAAGCACTTTTGACGACCTGGAGTTGTCAACAATCCAGCTCGGAACCATTCGCAAAGAGTTTAGAACATATAATATTCCCCTTCTCAAAGGGAAAATATTTGAAGCATCTTCGGGGAACTACCACACGTCCGGCACGCTGTCCTTTTTCCATCGGTTCATATCCAAATATCAGGTATTGGCCCCCAAGGTCGAGTTCTTCCCGCAAGTGTCCGATGAATATGATGACAAAGCGCAGCAGTGGCTCCGGGGGAACGGGGGGCCTGTCGGCGACGAGTTTCTGGCTAAAGCGCGAAAAAGCGATGTCGTCCTCATCAATGAGGAAGGGTGTATCGTTGAGCAGGCCAAAAAGGGGACCCGGTCGCTCTTTCTCGGATACCTTGCCAAAAAATACCTCAATAAGCCGGTGTTCATTGTAAACCACACGGCCCATTTCAAGACCAGTGTGCCGATTCTGTTGAGCATGGGGAAGAAA
>JAFGKO010000029.1 GCA_016928525.1 Anaerolineales bacterium
AACCGGGATGTCCGTGCCTTGAAGCGCCCGCACAGCATCTGCCACTCGGTTCGGGTAAACGCAGACGGCGCCGACGGTGATCTTCTCGCCATCCAGCCCCAGTCTTGCCAGCATGTCCGGACGGATAGGTTGGCGGGCTTTGGCGCACAGGCGTTTGACGCGTCCGGGCGTATCGTCGCCGGCCAGGGTGGTCAGGTCGATACAGGTCACGGCGCGCAGAAGCCAGGCCGCCTGCCAGTCCTTTTTGACGGTGCGGCGTGTGGTCAGCGTAGCCGCCCGCCGCTCGACTGCGCTCTTGTTGATATGCGCTCCCGCGACCCAGTCCAGGTCGAGGGGCATGCCGGGGTTACGAGTGTTGGTAGTCATGGAATGGCATCTCCATTTGTCTGCTTCATTAAATCTCTTCCCAGTACTTACGGCTAATGTCTGCCTGTTTGAGAATCCGTGCAAGCAAATCTTTGCTGATCTCACTTTGGTGTGGATTGGGAAGAACTAGCCGCAATTCCCCCTTAACTAAAAATTCGTGTTTTCCACCAGCAAAGGGACCTTCAAACCCTGCTTTTTTCAGGTTTTTTATCAAGTCTTTGCGCTTGATGGGGCCAAAGGTTGGCATGTTTATGCTTCAGTCGGAAGTAGTTGTATGCCAGCTACGACGGGTAGTTTGTGACCCATGCGCAAGCCAAGGATCAACCAATCTTCAAGCGCACCCTGTAATTCTTCGCGACATGTTTCGAGATTTTCTGCCTGCGCCCAAACTCCTTGAAAACCGGGGATTTCACCGTAGTATTGACCGTCTTCGAGGATTTCGTATTTCGCCAGTCGCATAGCATTTTGAATATAAGTAATTAGCATTCTTTACCTCTATGCTTATTATATAGCCTGCTTAAATTGTCTTACATTTTCTTTTACTATATCATATTGCGCATAGAGAGGGAATAAGGTAAAAATATATAATTAGTGTATCGAACACCTTGGAGGCGATTATGGCCAAGATCAAATACGTTATCAAACGAAATGGAGCCACGGTTCCGTTTTCGAAAGACCGGATCACCAATGCGATTTATCGCGCTGCGGTTTCGGTCGGAGGCAGGGATAAAAAGATTGCCGAAGGCTTAAGTAAACAAGTAGTGGAAATCCTGGAGACCCAATACAAACCCAACCAATATCCAACCGTCGAGGAAATCCAGGACATTGTCGAAAAGGTTCTGATCGAGAACGGACATGCAAAGGTTTCGAAGGCCTACATCCTTTACCGGGAGGAACGCACCCGGCGAAGGAAAAAAGAGATGTCGCGGTTCGAACAGCATACGGAGTACATTCCCTGGAGAAAGATTTGGGGTGTATTGGATTGGGCAGTAGAGCACGAAGTCAATACGGTAGCAAAGCTAAACCAAAGGGTCCGAAACGGGGAATTTCCAGAGATCGTCAAGGAGTCGGAAGAGGCATACGAGCAGGACATCCAGTCAGTATCAGGGTTGATCGAAGAGAGAAAAGAGGTTGTCAAACTTGTAATCATCGCCGGTCCCTCATCTTCCGGGAAGACTACTACAACACAAAAGATCGCCCACAAACTTGGGCAGCAAGGCTTACGTTTTGTGGAGTTGAATCTAGACAACTATTATTTCGATTTGGAATTGCATCCGAAAGATGAATTTGGAGATTACGACTTCGAGACCCCCCAGGCGCTTGACATCGAGTTGATCAACCAGCACCTGCACCAACTGCTGTCTGGGAATGAAGTGTTATTGCCCTACTATGATTTCAAGACCGGCAAGAACTACCCGGACCAGACGCCGATGAAACTGAGCGAGGGCGATATTATTCTCATCGACAGCCTGTATGGGTTATATCCACCTCTTACGGATGGTATCGCCGACAATAAAATAAACCTCTATATCGAACCGTTAATGCAGGTGAAAGATGAAGCTGACAACTACGTGCGCTGGACAGATATCCGGCTTATGCGCAGGATGCTGCGAGACGCCACTCATCGCGCTTATGATTACGAGAAAACGCTGACCCACTGGCACTACGTCAGGTCGGCTGAGATGAAAAATATCATTCCATACTCGGGCACGGCTGATTTTGTGATCAACAGTGCGATGCCGTATGAATTGCCGCTATACAAGTCGAAACTGTTCGACAATTTTATTGTGTGGGTGGGACGATATAAAGATGATCCCCTGCGTCAGGATGCGTTTATGAGAGCATCACGAGTTCATAAGTTACTAGAAGCCATTACTCCCGAATCTGATGACACGGTTGTTCCGAAAAGCTCTGTCATTCGGGAATTTATTGGGGGATTGGAAATAGAATAATCGGGAACGGAGGTGGAGGATGCAAGTCGATCTGTGGCAACTGGTGTACACATTATCCGATGCATTGGACCTGGTTGGCGTGGATGACCGCTACCACGGCAAGCGGGTGGCCGTCATGGCTGTCACTGTCGGGGGTGAATTGGGTTGGGATCGTCCTGCATTGGAGATGCTCTTCTTCGGGGGGATATTGCATGATAGCGGCGTCTCCTCGACCAGAGTACACAAACAACTGGTGACCGAATTGGATTGGTCTGGAGCAGACGAGCATTGTCAACGTGGGGAAGAATTACTATCCAATTTCAACCCGCTGGCGTACCTAGCACCATTGGTGCGCTATCACCACACGCACTGGAATGACCTGATCCAAAAAGACCTTGCAGAGCAAACAGCCTTGCTAAGTAACTTGATCTACCTGGTTGACCGTGTGGACGCGCTGGCAAGCCAGCACTACGGACAAGACTTGCTGCTGGCGCGGAACCGTATCCGCGCGACGGTTGGCCGTTACCGGGACACTTTCTTTGCCCCGGAATTGGTGGAAGCCTTTCTATCTGCTTCGATCAAAGAAGCTTTCTGGCTGGGTCTGGAGCCGAATCATATTAAAGAAAGTGCGATGGTCTGGATGCCGCAGCCATCCCTGACGAAGTTGGAGAGCGCGGATATCCGGCAACTGGCGCAGATCTTTGCCACCATCGTGGATGCGAAAAGCCCGTTCACGGCGGAACATTCCATGGGCGTGGCGCAGTTATCCCGTTGGCTGGCGGAGTGCGCACAACTCCCGCCGGATACTCAGGATCAGTTGGAAATCGCCGGGATGTTGCATGATATTGGCAAGTTGGTGGTCCCGGATGAGATCCTGGACAAACCGGGCGAGTTGGACGGCACTGAAATGGCTGTCATCCGGCAGCATAGCTTCGAGACCTATCAAATCTTGAAGCAGGTGCGCGGGTTCGAAGAGATTTCCGGGTGGGCCGCTTATCACCACGAAGCCTTGAACGGGCGCGGTTATCCTTTCCACCTTGGCGAAGATGACCTTAGCATTGAAGCGCGCATCGTGGCCGCCTCGGACGTGTTCCAGGCCATGGCCCAGAAACGACCCTATCGCCCGTCCCTTTCGCCCAAGAAAATTTTGAGAAAGATGAAATATCGAGTTAGAACCGGGCGCCTGGATGAGGAACTGGTCGGGCTGGTCGAAAACAATCTGGATGCCTGCTGGCAGGCGGCGACGGTTGTGTAAATATTTGGGAACCAAAATTCCATTGCAACCGCCGCACGGCACCGCAGATGAAGACGTGCCCCAGGCGGAAGAAGTCCGTGCCGTAGGCGGCATTTCCTACGGTGAAAATGTCTCATTTAGATTTTGAATAACTCGATCAGCATCTGGTTCCAAGCAGGCGTGAATGTTTGGCTCTGTATTTGGAAATACGATGGTCTGTCCTAAAGTAGGACCATCCTCCGTGATTACTTGCAGGTGAAGGGATTGAAAGTTACACGATTCCGGTTGAACCATAATGACAGCCGCGGTGAGATCGAAAATCTCAACTGCCTTCATTCCATACTGATCGAACATAATGTCGTAGAGGTCTGCAGCCATCTTCGCTTTCTCATCCCCCTGGTGCCAGGGACGGATATCTTTCTGCCGTAGCATCACTTTATTCGTGGCGTCCAGCGGTATCATATACAGTTCCAGGCCAGACTCGAATACTTCTTTTGCGGCTTGTGGGTCGGCGATGATATTCCATTCTGCCACTTGGTTATTGGAGTCAGGTATCAGGCCGGTGATGTTGCCAGGAACATCCACCGCGCCACCCATAAAGTAGACCGCCGAAATGTTATTTTTAATCGCCGAATCGAGCCGCAGAGCCTGCGCAAGATTAGTAAAAGGCCCACTTACAAAAATGGTTACAGGTTCGGATGCCCGATTGATCATTGAAACCATCAATTGAGGTGCATCCTGGAACGTATAAGTTTTGTTAGTGTTTGGTAAAGGATAATCCCAGAAGTTGTCGCTTAATTGACGTAGCCAATCTGGGAACGGAGTGCCTCCAGCCAAAGGCATATCTTGTCCTGCGCCAAGAGGAATATCGTCAATTCCCAGATTGTCGAGTACACGCCCTACGTGCTGGATGTACAATTTTGGGTGCGCTTCCCCATAGGATATGTTTATGGCCTGAATGGATATATGTGGATAACTTAGTAAGTAAAGAAGCGCTCCCATCCCATCCCGACTACCATCATCGTCATAGAGTAGAAGCATCTTTTTGGGTAACGATGTGGGTGTCCCTGTGGGCGTGGTCCCAGGCGCACCGCAGCCTGTGACCAACAACATGAGAAATACTAGACGGATGATTGACAGCAATTTTCTATGATCCATTTCAATTTCCGTTCTCTATTACACAGTACTCTGTAATTTGTCGGAAGAAGTCCGCGCAGTGGGCGGCATCGCCGTTGGGAGCAGTTTGGAAAACCGGCCACGAATTTCACCCCGGCCTAGCCCACCGGGACAGGCAAATTGACACGAATTTTTCTTTTCCTTTTCGTGAAAATTCGTGTCATTCGTGGCGAAAAATTGTGAATTGCTCTTCAGCGGGAGACTACCAGCAGTTTAGATGCGAAATTATCATTTTTCAGCGCTCCTGCCACAGTTGAATGGAGCCATCATCCCCATCTGAATTATAAGACCCTGAGGCCAGCGTCTGCCCGTCCGGGGAGAATGCCACACTGCTAATCCT
>JAFGKO010000395.1 GCA_016928525.1 Anaerolineales bacterium
GGCCAGACATTATGCTGATTGGCAAGGCGCTCTCGGGCGGTTTCTATCCCGTTTCTGCGACGCTGGCCGACGAGTCCATCATGGGCTTGTTCACGCCGGGGGAGCACGGCTCCACCTTCGGCGGGAATCCGCTGGGGGCAGCGGTGGCACGCGCCTCGCTGCGGGTGATCCGCGAGGAGAAACTGGCAGAGCGGGCAGATGAGTTGGGCACATATTTCATGGAACAATTGGCCGAGATCACCAGTCCGCATGTGAAGGAAGTGCGCGGGAAGGGACTGTTGATCGGCGTGGAATTGAAACAGGAGGCCCAAGGCGCGCGTCGCTTCTGCGAGGCTCTACAGGAACGTGGCATCCTGGCGAAGGAGACGCACGAGCACGTCATCCGCTTTGCCCCGCCCCTGGTGATCGACAAGGAGACCATCGATTGGGCTTTGCCTCACATCCGTGAAGTATTGAATATGGTGTAAATATTTTTACCAGCCACCTGGTGTCTTTTATTATTGACTCTGTTACCGGTGGTCGAGTACCGCGAAGCGGAGTATCGCCCGCCCCGGACCGCGGCGGGCCGGGGAGACCACCAAGCTTAGGGTTTCTTTTGCCTTATTGGTCTCGATACGGCGCACGAACACCGCCTACTCGACCAACGGAGTACTTATAAGACAAAATGTTCTGAAAGTCTTGCGTGGAGGAAAATATGAATATTGGAATTCCAAAAGAAAGACGCACTTTCGAGTTTCGCGTTGGGTTGCCGCCTGCGGGCGTCGAACTCCTGAAGCAGCACGGGCATTCGATTTTTGTCGAGCATGAGGCGGGGATTGGCGCCGGGTTTCCGGACCAGGAGTACGAACGGGCCGGAGCGCGGATCGTATATTCCCCCGAGGAGGTCTTCGGCCGCGCAGATTTATTACTCAAGATTGCGCGTCCGCTGAAAGAGGAATTGGAGTGGTTGCGCAGCGGCACGATCCTGGCAGGCTTGTTGCACCTCGTCTCAGCCCGGCAGGACAAGATCGAGCTGCTGCTCAAGAACAAGATCACGTCGATTGCTTACGAGCAGATCGAGGAAGCGGACGGCACCACACCGGTCAAGAAGCCATTGGCGGAGATCGGCGGTCGCCTTACAGCCATCCTTGCGGCGCACTACATGCAGAACTACAAGGGCGGCAAAGGGATTTTGCTCAGCGGCGTTCCCGGTGTCCCGCCGGCAGAAGTGGTCATCATCGGAGGAGGCGTGGCTGGCACCGCCGCAACCCGTTCGTTCCTCGGCCTGGGTGCCCATGTGACCGTCCTCGACATGGACCTGCGAGCCTTGCAGCGTATCGACGAACGTTTCCCGGGAGTGGTCACTATGATCGCGACCCCGAACAACATCGCGCGCACCTGCGCCTATGCGGATGTAGTGGTAGGCGCTGTGCTCGTACCCAGGCAACGGGCTCCAATCGTTGTGACTCGGAAGATGGTTCAAAGCATGAAACCGCGCTCGATGATCATCGATATGAGCATCGACCAGGGCGGTTGTGTCGAGACCTCGCGCCCAACCACCCACGAACGTTGTACCTATATCGAGGAAAACGTCATTCATTATTGTGTTCCGAATATGCCGGCGGCGGTGGCGCGTACGGCGACACACGCTTTCGTCAACGCGGCCATGTATTATATCCTTGACCTGGCCAATAAGGATTTGGAAACTGCCTTCAAGGAATCGCCTGCGCTCGAGAAAGCCGTCAACACGCATGACGGTAAAATGGTACACCTGTCCCGCTTGAATGGGCCTGGAGGAACTTCCGATGGATTGGAATAGCATCTACAAGTCGCGGGTGGTCACCCCGCAGGAAGCAGTCAGGGCCATCAAGTCCGGAAATCGCATCTTCCTGACGGGGAACGTGTCCGTCCCGCAAAAGGTCCTGGCCGCGCTGGTGGAGTATGCGCCGAACCTTGAAAACGTGGAGATCTGCCAGGCGCTGACGGTGGGCTCCGCAGATTACGTCAGCCCGGAGATGGAGGGGCATTTACGGGTCAATTCCATCTTTATCAGCGCCAATATCCGCAAGGCGGTGCATGAAGGGCGTGCGGACTTTACGCCGGTGTTGCTGGCGGAATTCCCCTTACTTTTTAAGCGCGGCCTGCTGCCCCTGGACGCAGCCCTGATCCATGTATCTCCCCCGGACGAGCACGGCTTTTGCAGCCTGGGCGTGGAGGTTGGCCTGACGAAGTCACCGGCAGAGTCGGCCAAGATCATCATTGCCGAAGTCAACGAGCAGATGCCTCGTACGCTGGGCGATTCCTTCATCCATGTCAGCCGCTTGAACTATATCATTCCAGTCAATTATCCGATCTCGGAGTTGCCGATGGGTGAAGAGGAGCCGTCTGAGGTCGTTGAAAAGATTGCCAGGTACATTGCCGAACTGATCCCGGACGCAGCCACCATGCAGCTGGGTATCGGGGCCATCCCCGATGCAGTGCTCAAATTCCTCTTCGATAAGAAGGATTTAGGTATCCATACCGAGTTGTTCTCGGATGGCGTGATCGACCTGGTTAATGCCGGCGTACTGACCAACGCGCAAAAGACGCTCCACCCCGGGAAAATCGTCGCCGGTTTTATGCTGGGTACCAAACGATTATATGATTGGGCTGACGACAATCCGCTGATCGAACTGCACCGCACGGAATATGTCAACGATCCCTTTGTGATTGCCCAGAACGAACGCATGGTCGCGGTGAACTCGGCCATCGAGGTGGATCTGACCGGGCAGGTCTGCGCCGACAGCATCGGGCCCAAGCTGTATTCGGGCGTCGGCGGCCAGTTGGATTTCATCTACGGCGCATCGCGTTCGAAAGGCGGCGTCCCCATCATCGCCCTGCCGAGCACGAACACCATGCGCGATGGTACGGTGCTCAGCAAGATCGCCCCCCTGCTCAAGCATGGCGCAGGCGTTGTCACAACCAGAAATCACGTGCGATACATCGTTACTGAGTACGGTGTCGCCGACCTGTATGGCAAAACCATCCGCGATCGTGCTACCCAATTGATCAACATTGCGCATCCCGACTTCAGGGAAGATTTGAAGAAACAGGCGCAAGAACTGCATTACATCTAAAGATAGTATCTTTTCAATAAAATCGGGTGTGGGGCAACCCCACGTTCCCTCTCTTTTTGAGAAGGCAAAAGATGAGATTAAAATGGATCGAAAAGCCAAAATTGTAGCTACGATAGGCCCGGCCTGTGATGACGAGGCCATGCTGGAACGCCTGATTCGGGCGGGCGTCAATGTCGCGCGCCTGAACTTCTCGCACGGCACACACGAACAACACGCGGCTCGTATCAAGAAAATCCGGGCGATTGCGGAACGCCTGGGCATTTCCGTAGGGATTCTCCAGGATCTGCAGGGGCCCAAGATCCGTGTCGGGCGCTTGCCTGCCCCCATGCAATTGGAAGAAGGGGCGCGGGTAACCCTGTATGTCGCGGATGATGAGCCGCCGGATACAATCGGGCAGGTCATCCCGGTGGACTTCCGCCAGCTCTTCGAAGCAGTCCGGACCGGGGAACGGCTGCTGCTCGATGACGGTCGTCTTACGCTGGAAGTCGATTCCGTCAGCGGCCGCGCCTTGAACGCGCATGTCGTTGTCGGCGGTCTGCTGACTTCCCATAAGGGCATCAACCTGCCGGGCGTCCAGTTGCGTTTTTCCGGGTTCACAAAAAAGGACGAGAAGGACCTCGCATTTGGTATCGAGCAGGAGGTGGATGCGGTTGCAATTTCCTTTGTGCGTACCGCCGGGGATGTCAAGCAGGTGTGCAATGCAATGGAACGCCTCTCGCAAGGAAAACCATTACCGTTATTGATCGCCAAATTGGAACGTCCTGAAGCGTTGGAGAATCTGGATGAGATCCTGGATTACGTAGAGGGTGTCATGGTAGCGCGCGGTGACCTGGGCGTCGAAGTGCCCCCGGAGCGTGTGCCGGTTCTTCAGAAGCATATCATCCAGAAAGCCAATGACCGCGCCAAGCTGGTCATCACCGCCACGCAAATGTTGGAGTCGATGATCCAGAACCCACTGCCAACCCGGGCAGAGGCATCGGATGTTGCTAACGCCATCTTTGATGGCACGGATGCCGTGATGCTCTCTGCAGAAACAGCTTCAGGCCAGTATCCTCTTGAAGTTGTTGAGATGATGGACCGGATCGTCTGTGAAGCTGAAACCCATTTTCTGGAATGGGGTACCGAACAAGGCCGCATCGCCGGGTTGGGAGAGAGCGATGCCGCGTCGATGGCACGCGCCTCGCATGAGTTAGCGCGTGACCGTGATGTTGCGGCGGTATCGGTCTTTACGATGACAGGCAGCACGGCCTGGCTGATGTCGAAAGTCCGCCCGGCCAAACGCATCCTGGCGTTTACCCCTGAAGTCTTAACTTATCGTAAAATGGCTTTTTTGTGGGGTGTTCAGCCTCAACTTATGCCTTTTGTCAACACACTGGAGGAGATGATACAGCAAGTCGATGCGGAGATGATGAAATCCGGGATCAAGCCCGGCCAGCAGGTTGTGTTGGTGTGTGGTTTTCCGGTGGGGGCTATGCGCCCGCCAAACATGGCCTTGTTGCATACCGTGGGGGAATGAGAATTACTCGACAAAACTATCCAGGGAACAGGAGATTGCCACGTCGGCTTGCGGCCTCCTTGCAATGACATCAAATTCGTGATTTACTGGATTGGTTTTTTATTCCAAGATCAGTAACTCATAGGGAGATAGCGACAATTCTTCCCCATCCTTGATTTCACTGCTACCGTATATCTGCTGTTTGTTATAACAATTATTTTGACTCAAAATGTAAGCTGGAACGGTTTGCCTGCCTTCACTGAAGTTGGCTAAGACGATTGCTCTTTGCCCGGCAAATAAACGCGTGTAACCCAACACGTGCACATTCTCTGTAGCAATAATTTCCAGTTCCCCACCCGAAAATACTGGATGCTTTTTCCGTAACGAAATAAGACTCTTCAAACTTTGGAAAACCCGGCCTTCGACGGTGTCTGGATCATTGCGGCGTGCATAGGCATCCCAGTCTGCGAGAGGGCGGTGCGCCCAGCGGCTGTCGCGTTTGTGGAGGGGGTGATCGCGATAGCTGTAGTCGTTCAGTGTGCCGATTTCATCGCCCAGGTAAATGAGCGGAATGCCACCAACAGTCATAATAATGCCATGCATAAGCGCAATACGCCGAATGGCAAGTTCTACTTCCTGCGGACCTTCCTCGCGGATGGCTTTTTCCAGCCCGGCCAGGGAGGCGCAGGTTCCAGAGATACGGCAGTCGCCGGTTTTGGGGTTTTCCTGGAACGGTAAGCCGCGTGCAAAACTGCCGGGGAAACGGCCGCGATAGAATTCATTGAGAAACTGGCGATGATCGTAAGCATTGACGCCGAGCTGGGCAGCGTCATCGTCGGAAAATGTCCAGCCGATGTCGTCATGGCAGCGCACGTAATTTACCCAGGCAGTTCCAGGTTCCAGTTTGAAGCGGGTTGCCAGCGCCTGTGCCAGCAAGCGGACTTTCCTGGTCGCCAGTGAGTTCCATAGCAAGGCCATCAACAATGGATTGTACGAGAGCTGGCATTCCTGTGGAGATACGTACTTTATGACTTCATCAGGGTGCACAATGGCTTCGGATTTGAACAACAAGGCTGGGGCAGCGATACGCGCGACTGCGTTGAAGGCCTGGATGAGTGTATGTGCTTCTGGCAAGTTCTCGCAACTGGTCCCCAGTTTCTTCCAAATGAATGCTACTGCGTCAAGACGCAATATTTCTACGCCTTGATTGGCAAGAAAAAGCATTTCCCCAGCCATGCGGTTGAAGACTGTGGGATTGGCGTAATTCAAGTCCCACTGGTAGTTGTGGAAGGTTGTCCAGACCCAACTCTTGACATCTTCATGATAGGTAAAAGCGCCGCCATGTTCTTCTGGGAAGATTTCACGCAAATAGCGCTCGTAAGCATCTGGCATGGCATGATCAGGGAAAAAATGGTACATTTCCTGGAAATCTGGTTCACCGGCGAGTGCACGCAAAGCCCAGGTATGCTCGTCCGATGTGTGGTTGAAAACCAGATCCGCAACCAAACTAATACCGACTTCGCGTAGATCGCGGGCTAAAGAGGCCAATTGCTCCATCCTGCCCAGCGGCGGATGGACTTCCCGGTAGCTGCTGACGGCGTACCCGCCATCGTTCTCGCTCTCTGGCATTTTGAAGAATGGCATCAGGTGTAAATAGGTCAGTCCGAGCTCTTGAAAATAAGGGATTTTCGAGTGCAGCCCTTCCAGGTCACCGGCAAACAAATCGACGTAACAGACTCCGCCCAGGAGCTGGTTCGAGTGAAACCAGAGTGGATTCTCTTCTCGAGCATCGTCCAGGATGCGCAGGTCGGCGGGACGCGCAAACCAGGCGCGCGCTAAACTGGCGAGCAAATCTTCGATATGGAAGAAGAAATCGTAACGGTTGCTGTATAAGCTGTAGTAGAGCCGGAAGAGCAAGGGGAAATGCCGATGCAAACGGGCGGAAAAGGCTTCCCAGCCCTCAGCATCAGCCTTGATCTGATCGGCCAAGTTGGTTTCCAGGCGGGACAACAGACGATTAAGGGTGCGTAAGGCTTCGCGATCGATGGAAATAGGGAGAGTCATGCAATAGCTTCAACGGGGATGAACAGGATGACGGGAATTCTTACTTTTAGATGTTTGTAACTATCAATTGCGCCAGGGCAATAGCGCCCAGCACGCCGGCGCGTCCGCCAAGCACGGGTGGGACAATGTAACTGTCAATATTTTCCAGTATTTCGGCAGACTGCACGTAACCATTCAACGTAGCTTGCGTTTTCTGCCGGATGAGCGGCATCAGCTGTGGTTGTTGCGCAACGCCGCCTCCAAGGATGATGCGTTGAGGCGAGAGCGTGCAAATAAAGGCTCTCAGGGCCAGGGCAATGTAATGCGCTTCCAAATCCCAGGCAGGGTGATCGGGCGGCAGGGTTTCGGCCTTCTGTCCCCAGCGTTTTTCCATGGCTGGGCCAGAAGCCATCCCTTCGAAGCAATCGCTATGAAAAGGGCAGTTGCCTTCGAAAGGATCAGCCATTTTGTCGTGCGGGAGAGGAATGTGTCCCATTTCAGGGTGCAGCAGGCCGTGCATGAGTTTCCCATTGGTCAGCCCACCGCCGCCAATGCCGGTACCGATGGTCAGGTATATGAAGGTATCCAGTCCCTGTGCCGCTCCCCAACGCCACTCCCCCAGTGCTGCGCCGTTGACATCGGTATCGAGGCCGATGGGCACATTCAGGGCTGCATACAACGGGCCGACGATGTCCGCATTCGTCCAGCCGGGTTTGGGCGTGGGCAAGATGTGGCCGAAAGTAACGGAAGCCCCCTGCGGGGATGATACAGGCCGAAGGTCCAGAGGGCCGAACGAGGCAACGCCGATCGCAGCGAGCGGGCCCAAGGCCTGGGTTTGCTCCTTGAAGAAGCCTACAGCCCGGGTCAGCGTCTCATCCGGTGTGGTGGTGGGGAAACGCGTTTCTGCCAGGATTTTGCCTGCTCCAGTTCCGACGGCGCAAACGAATTTTGTGCCGCCGCCTTCGATGCCGCCATAGATAATGGATGAATGAGCACTCATTTCAAGCCAACCAGAGAAATTGCCGGGGATTCAGTTCCAGCGTTAAAGTGTGATCTTGCGCAAAGTAATTTGTACCGGTCAGTTTGTCGGTCAATTGCCTGGAAGATTCCGGTACAGGCATGGATATAACCTGCTTTCCTGCGCTGAGATTGTTCACCACGTAGATGGCCTGGTTTTCAAGGGCGCGGGTGTAGGCTGCAATGGCATCATTGTCACAGTCGATCCATTGGAAATCTCCCCGGCCAAAGGCGGGCAGTTCTTTCCGTACCCGGATCATATGCTGGATGGAATGCCAGAGGGAAGCCGGGTTGTCGCGTTGCGCTTTTACATTGACTTGCTGGCATCCATAGGTGTCATCGTCAATGATAGGTAAATAAATGCTATGGGAGGGCGCCTCGGAAAAGCCTGCGCTGGGGCTATCATCCCACTGCATGGGCGTGCGTACGCCGTTACGGTCGTGTAACCAGATGTTATCACCCATCCCGATTTCATCGCCATAGTAGATGATGGGTGAGCCAGGCAAGGTGAAAAGAAGCGAGTTGGCGAGCATGATCTTGCGGTGGTCGTTATCCAGCAAAGGCGCTAACCGGCGACGGATACCCAGGTTGAGGCGCATGCGCGGGTCAGGGGCGAATTCCTGCCACATCCATTCGCGTTCTTCTTCTGTGACCATTTCCAGGGTGAGTTCGTCGTGGTTGCGCAGGAACATGCACCACTGGTTGGTCTCTGTCAATGTGGGCGTGCGCCCCATGATCCAGACGAGTTGCGTCCGGCTTTCTTTGCGGATAGACATGAATATGCGCGGCATGATGGGGAAATGAAAACCCATGTGGAATTCATCGTCACCATCGCCGAAATAAGGGATGATATCTTCTGGCCATTGGTTGGCTTCCGCTAACAAGATGCGGTCTGGATATCTTTCGTTTATAAAGTTACGAATCTCTTTTAAGAACGCATGGGTTTCCGGAAGATTTTCACAGCTGGTGCCTTCGCGTTCGAATAAATACGGTACGGCATCGGCACGAAAGCCGTCTACGCCAAGGTCCAACCAGAAACTCATGACTTTCAACATTTCTGCTTGAACTGCTGGGTTGTCGTAATTAAGGTCGGGTTGAGAAGCATAGAAGCGATGCCAGTAGTATTGTTCGGATTTCTTATCCCAGGCCCAGTTCGATTCTTCTGTGTCCAGGAAAATGATACGCGCATCGCGGAACACCATACTACTGTCGCTCCATACATAATAATCGCGGAAGATGGACTCTCTGTTGGCGCGCGCTGCCCGGAACCAGGGATGTTGATCGGAAGTGTGATTTAGCACCAGGTCCATAATGATGCGCAGTCCGCGTTTGTGGGCTTCTCCCAGCAGGGTTTCGAAATCGTCCAGGGTTCCATAATCGGGATGGACATCATAGTAATTCGCAATATCGTACCCATCATCTTTGAGCGGGGAGGGATAAATTGGCAAAAGCCACAGGCAATCTACCCCCAGGTTTTTCAGATAATCCAGTTTTTCGATCAGTCCCCGCAGATCGCCATGACCGTCGTTGTTGCTGTCATAAAATGCGCGCACATTTACTTCGTAGAATACGGCGTCTTTGTACCAGAGGCTATGATCCATAAGCTTTTGACTTTGATTGAGAAATCCTTTCATAGAAATCGTAGTGCTATGTATAACATACTGTATTAGCTGGTTAGATTGAAATTGTGTTACTGGCTATTACATCACGATACCAATATGCGCTTTGCTTAGGCGTACGTACGAGAGTCTCGTAATCTACGCGTACCAGGCCGAAGCGAGGTCCATAACCTTGTGCCCATTCGAAATTGTCGAATATGCTCCAGACAAAATAGCCGTGTACATTGGCACCTTCAGCGATGGCCTCATGTAAGGCACGCAAATGCGCCCGTAGGAAATCGATACGGGACCAATCGGCCACGAAGCCCTTATCGTCTGGCGTATCGGCTAAGGCACAACCATTCTCGGTGATATACAATTTCGGGTTGCCGTATTTTTCTTTGATGTGTAACACTTCGGCTTTCAACCCATATGGGTGGATGCCCCAATTCATTTCGGTTCGTCCCCAACCAGGCACAGAATAGGGCGTACTGGAAGACTTGTTGAGTCCACCAGCGACGTCGAAGGAAATGTAGTCGGTATTGTAATAATTCAGACCGAGGAAATCGATCGGTTGAGCGATGATCTGCGCATCGCCTGCCTGGACCTTTGGCTGATGCGGGCCAATATAATCGAACAGCGCCTGCGGGTAGTTCCCGTGAAAGAGCGGATCGAGGAAGAGGGCATGGGTCTCGTCATGTTCGCGTTGGGTAGCTGCCCGGTCTTCGTCGCTGTCGCTGGCCGGGATCAGTCCGTTCAGGTTCAGGATCAAACCGATTTGCCCGTCATGACCACCCTCCCGGAAAACCTGCACAGCCTTGCCATGCGCCAGCATCAGGTGATGCGCTGTCTGATAGGCTTGCGAGTAATCGCAAATGCCCGGGGCGTGCAAGCCTTTGCCATATCCAAGGAAAGCGGCTACCCAGGGTTCGTTATGTGTAGCCCAAAGTTCAACACGGTCAGCCAGCTTTGCAAAAACAACCTGCGCATATTCGGCGAACCGATGGACTGTATCACGGTTGGGCCAACCTCCTAAATCCTGTAAGGTCTGAGGCAACTCCCAATGATAGAGGGTAGCCATGGGTTTGATACCCGCAGCAAGCAACTCATCTACCAGGCGGTCGTAGAATCCCAATCCTTTTGCATTGACTTCGCCATAACCATGAGGCAGGATACGGGTCCATGAAATCGTAAAGCTGTAGCATGGGATACCCAGTTCCTTGAACAGGGCAACATCTTGCGGCATACGGTGGTAATGGTCACAGGCTACATCACCGGTGTTTCCATTGAGAACATGCGCAGGCCAACGGACAAAACGATCCCAAATACTTTCTCCCTTGCCATCTTCTTTGTACGCGCCTTCGATTTGATAGGCAGAGGCCGCAACGCCCCACAAGAATTCTTTAGGAAAGGAAAGTTGTGTCATCGAGAAATCCTATTCTTCATGGTTGAGTGAAGAATACCTGAACAGTATTACAAGAGTCAGTCCGGTCAATGCGCCGGGTAATGCGCCAGAGGTGAGCAATCCAGGTATCAGGGTCAGGCCTGTTGTCCAGGCCATAATGCTGATGATTACCCACCAACCGGCCCACTCGACTTCCTTTCTAAGCAGGAACCACTGTACAACGCCAGTCACTCCACCCATCAGTGGGCCAATTAGAAAGCTACCATTTGCTGAGAAGAAAATCACAAAAAGAATGTACCCAGCGATCCAGCCTAATGTACTGAAAACTGCCCAACGCCAGGCCTTGTGTATACGTTTATAGAGCACTGCCCACTGCAACACAGCGATAGCGGCTCCTGATATGATGATCGGTATTCCATTAAATAAAAGACTCCCGGCCAGCCACCCCAGGGTAGTTGCCATGATCCAATAAAACCATAGCGCCCAGTCCATTATTTCGGATTTCGCATCTTTCATGCTAAACAAAAATAGGCTGCGGTTTGCTTTTTATGGGAAAGGCTGCACGATTTCAGAATGAATCGGGCAGCCTCCATTGTAGAACTCAATAATCAGCTGTTACCTAGCCCTTCACAGAACCCGCTAGCAAACCACGTACAAAGTAGCGTTGTAATCCAAAGAACACAGCCAGCGGCAAGACCATTGAAACAAACGCCCCGGCTGTCAACAGATGCCATTCACTTCCACGTGAGCCAACGATGGCCGCCATGCGCTGTGTCACCAGCTCAAACTCCGGGTTGCCACCCAAGAAGATCAACGCCACCAGATAATCATTCCAAACCCAAAGGAATTGGAAGATGGCAAAGGAAGCCAGGGCCGGGACCGATAGAGGTAAAACAAGCCGGGTGAACACCGTAAAGTGCGAAGCGCCATCGATGAAAGCCGATTCAAAAATATCTCTGGGAAGGGTACTGACATAGTTATAGAGCAGGTAGGTTGCCAGTGGCAGTCCGAAACCCGTGTGAGCCAACCAGATCGCAAGAAAAGTGCCATTCAAGTTCAATGCTTTGTAATCTCGCAAAATAGGCACCAATGCGATTTGCAATGGCACAACCAACAATGCGACCACCACGATAAACATCCCACGTCGTCCCGGGAATTTCATCCAGGCAAAAGCATAAGCAGCAAAAGTTGCGATCAAAATTGGAATCACAGTAGCTGGAATCGCCACAGTTAAACTATTCAAGAAAGCGCGGTTCATGTTGTCACCAGGGACAGTCTCAACCGTACCATCTGACCGAGTGAATTTGAAATCCTGACCACCCAGAACTTGTCTGTAGTTGTCGAGCGAGAATTTCCAGTCGACCATCCAGACTTGTTTTTGCACTTCCACTTTTCCTATGCGTTTATTTCCAATCCAGGCCACACGCTCGCCATTCGGAGTTTCAACACCTGCACGGAATTCATCAAAGGTTCCGCTAACACCTTCAATTTCCATAACCTCATCAGGGTTAAGTCCGGCTTCGCTAGGGATAATCTCTGCGACCGGTTGCCACTCGCGGTGTGGTAATATGTTCCACCAACCTGAGCGAGCAATATCATCCCGGTTACGAAAAGATGAGACAAAAATCCCCATCGTTGGGACGGTCCATATCAATACAAGCAGCAAGAGCGTTAGATTAACGAACAGGCTGCTAATTCGTTTTTGTCTTTTTCCGCTTTCCATCTTAGAACGCCTCCTGCTCTCTGAATTGTCTTAAGTTGTAATACATCACCGGAATAACAGCGATCAGCAACACAATAGCGATAGCAGCACCAAAGCCAGAATTACGGTTTGTGAACGACTGCCTGTAAAACTGGGTAGCTATCACATGGGTGCCAAATTGACCACCCGTCATCACCCAGACCACATCAAAAATCTTCAGGGTAAATATGACGACTGTTGTAAATACCGAGATGATCGTGCCGCGGATGTAGGGGATCATAATTCGGAAAAAGATTTGGAACTCATTGGCGCCATCAATCCGGCCAGCTTCCAAAAGCTCTTCAGGAATACCTTTTAGGGCTGCTGAAAACAACACCATACAATAGCCCGCCTGTAACCAGATGACAATTACGATCAGGAAAAGATTGTTCCAGGGCGCAATAGCCACCCATTGTGGCCAGGCTTGAGGTGCCCCCCCTAAACCCGTCACAATGGCATTTAGCAAGCCTACTTGAGGTTGTCCGGCCGGTCTGTATTCATAAATGAAGTTCCAGATGATGCTGGCGCCAACAAAGGATATCGCCATTGGCAGGAAAATAAAAGATTTAGCGACTTTTTCAAAACGGCTGCGATCTGCCAGTACCGCAATGACCAGACCAAAAGCAACCGAAAATGTACTGCCAAATACAATCCACATCAAGTTATTGCGAAAGGCCTCAAACATCAATCCGTCTGGTTTGAAAACCTCTACATAGTTACCTAAACCAACGAAGGCATCACTTTGTATGAGTTGGAAAAAGTTAAGCCCATCTGGTGGGCCATCCCGGTTAAACAGACTGATCCAAAACGTGCGTAATGTAGGGATCGCCAGATACCAGGAAAGAATCGCCATTGCCGGCCCTACAAACACAAACGGCAGGAGTCGGGTTTTCCAAGCATCAGAGAGCCTTTCCACCAGGTCGTTGAAAACCCAATATAAGACGGCAACGCCTCCTACACCCCATATAATAGCAACCAGGGTAATGACAATTTGTGGTGCGTTACTATCTCGCAGGAATATAAAGCCCAGATAGAGTACGTAGAAGGCAATTAACGGGATAGCTATTGCCAATAGCAAGCGACTAAATAAAGAAAGAATCCTTACCCCAAGCGATCGATTCTGTTCTCCCGTGTCACTTAGGAAGTCCATAACCTGCTCCTTGTAATGAATAAAGGTGGATAATCAGGTAGAAATTATTTACTATAATTGCTTATTTGCTTCTGGTTTACAAGTCTTAAATAGAGTGATAATAGAGTGATTGATGGTGGACGACCTTGTGGGTCGTCCACCAAATTACTCAAAACTAAAGGCTTTTACGGCCAGGTTGCGTCAATCGCCTGCATAGCAGTATCCAAGTCCTCGGAGCCTGCAACGTAGCTGGTGATATGCTCCCAGAAGGAGCCAGCTCCAACTTCGCCGGGCATCAGGTCAGAACCATCGAAGCGGAAGCTGGTCGCCCCTGCCACGAGTTGGGAAACGCCCCAGTCCAGGTCTGAGCCATACAAATCTCGCGTAGCTGTTTGTTGGGCAGCAATGGCGCCGCCGCCTTCCAACCAACCACTAGTTGATTGGGGGGTTGTGAAGTATTCCATCAGTGCGCGCACTTCCGGTCGGTCGTTGAACATAGCGATCAAGTCACCGGCTACCAGGAAGGGTTTACCATAAGCCGGATCAACTGGAGGCAGGTAGAAGAAGTCATAATCTACGCCATATTCCACACCTTCAGGGAAGAAGCTGGTGATGAAGTTAGCTTGCCTGTGCAACCAACACTGTGGGGGGGCATCGAACAACGACGCTGGGGCATCGCCAAAAGCCGTGGAGACAATCGAGGATCGTCCGCCACGAACATAATCATCGTTGAACCAGACTTCACTCCAGGTCTCGATGGCCTTCTTCACTTCAGGTGAATCGAAGGCCAGATCACCAGCAACCCAAGCATCGTAGTTTTCCAGGGAGGTGGTGCGTAGCATCATGTCTTCCGTCCAATCGGTAGCAACCCAACCTGTGGCAGCGCCAGATTCGATACCGATGCACCAGGCGGTGTCACCGTCATCGGCAATTTGCTGGGTTAGAGCTAATAAATCATCCCAGGTCTCGGGAATCTCATAGCCAGCCGCATCCCAGGCTTTCTTGGGATACCAGACCAGGCTCTTGCCAGAGTAACGATGCATTACGCCGGCTTCCACGCCATCTACGGTATTGAACTCGCGCCAGCCGGGATTGTACTGCTGCGACAGCCATTCATCGGAGATGAAATTTGTGACAGGCACGATATCGCCGCTACGCACGAAATCGCCGAACAAACCAGGTTGCGGGAAATCCACAATATCCGGGGCATCACCTGCGTCTACACGAACGGCGATAGAACCTTCGAACTCTTTGCTGCCAACGTAATTGACAGTAATGCCAGTGGCATCTTCAAAAGCTTTCATTGACTCGGAAAACTTCACACCATCAGCATCGTTGCCTTCAAAGGCACCATCGACCGTGACAGTTTTTCCTTTATATTCACCTTTGACAGCCTTTTCCAACTCGCCACCGGGCATCACGTCAAAGCTAACTTCTGTCGTGGCTCCAGTGCTTGCAGGCGCAGCACCGCCGCCGCAGGCGGCCAGAACCATGGAAGCGAGAATCAAAATGGTCAGGAATGACCAAAACGTACGAGTTGTTTTCATATTTCTTTCTCCTCTTTCTGAATTAAAAGATTAGACGTTTGTGTATGTGGGTATGCAGAATTTTTTGGGGAAAATCACCTCCTTGCTAATTTAAATTTTGAAAATTTACTTTAACTCGAGGCACGACTTGCGTACCACGAGTTCGGTATCCAGAACCAGGTTCCGTTCTTCCGGCTCTGATCCTTTCATCAAGTCCAATAATAACAAGCAGGCCTCCGAAGCCAGTTTTTGCGTTGGCAGTCGGATCGTTGTCAGAGGCGGATCCGAATATCGGGCCCAGGGGATGTCATCAAAACCCATAATGGAAATATCGTCGGGAATGCGCAACCCAGCTTCACGAAGCGCTGACTTTGCGCCCATGGCAACGTTATCACTGGCAACAAATACTGCCGTAAACTTTTTACCTGTAGCCAGCAAAGATTGCATACAAGCAAAACCGCTCTGAGGATCAAAGTCGGCGTATTGAATCAAATCTTCATCAGGGGTAATCCTAGATGCAATTAAAGCATCTCTATAGCCAAGCACTCGTTCATAAGCAGAGCTGAAAGAGGCTCGTGCGTTTGCGATACAGGCGATTTGGGTATGGCCTATATCTATCAGGTATTGGGTTGCTTTCCTGGCAGCCAGCTGGTTGTCGACATCAACGGAATACAGATTGGAATCAGACAATTTCCCCATTACTACAGTGAATGTATCGATTTCTTCCAACCGTTTTAAGGCTGCATCATCGATTCGAGGTGTTAATAGTATCATACCATCAATGTGTTTTGCGCGCACGAGTTCAAGATATACTCGATCTTGATGTTCTGACTCGACCGATTCGATCAAGAGGCGCAATTGATGCTGTTTGATAACTTCCAAAAGCCCACTTAATATCTGTGGCAAAAATGTATCCGAAGCGATATGATGCGGACTACGGGTCATAACCAGTCCAATCGCTTTTGCACGACGAGTCGCCAGGGCTTGAGCGGTCGCATTTGGGATATATCCGAGTTCTTCAGCAGCATCACGAACCTTCTGCTGTGTTTCAGGGGAGATGCTTATGCCTTCAACGTTGTTCAATACCAGAGAAACTGTGGTGCGCGATACACCGGCTAAATTTGCTACATCTTGACTGGTTACTCGTTTTTCCGACACAAATTATCCTTATTTTATCTACACTAGTAACACGCTTTAGTAACGCGCGTTAACAGTGTAGCAAAAATAAATTCGGTTGTCAATACCTTTTGCGCCGATTTTTATTAGATTCCAGAAATTGCTATCCCAATTCCGACAAGTGCGCCGCCTATCAGGAAGAGTGGTGAAATAATTTCCCCCAAAATGAGCCAGCCAAGCAGCGTCCCGACAACAGGTTGCGCAAAAAATGTCAGAGATGCTACCGCCGCGGGGAGTTTGGCGAAGGCGTAATTCCATAGGAACATAGCGAGCGCAGTGGAAATAATGCCCAGATAAAAAATTCCACCTATTATGCCCGGGGTAAGTGTCCCTATCCCATGGGCGCTAAGTTCCCAGGCTCCGGCCGGTATGCTGATTGGCAATCCGCCGATGAGCATGATAGTGCTGGCTATGAGGAGATCGTCGTTTTTTGAAACTTTTCGGACAAGGACGGAATACAAAGCCCAGGTCAAGCCAGCTGCTAGCAAACACATATTTCCCAAAAACAGGGATGGTGAAAGTTCAGCGTTGCGTGGGTCGATCACTGCTACTACGCCGATGGTCGAGATTACCAGGGCAAGAATTCTGCGAGGCGTGTTCTTTTCACCGAGCAGAAAAGGCGCAAAGATGAGAATAAAGGCTGGTGTAGCTGATGTTACCAAGGCGCCGTTGGAGGCAGTAGAAAGTTTTGTGCCAACGAACTGGAAACTTAATGAGATCCCATATCCTACAATCCCAACCAGAAAACTATTCCAGAATTGTCGTTGGGTAAATTCAGGCTTTGGTCGCAATGCGATGACCAGACCCAATGTCAGTGCGCCAAGCACCAGGCGGATGGTTAACAAACTAAAGGGCGGGATGACATCCAAGACCACCTTGCTGACCACATACATACCACCCCAAATGGAAGCGGCGGCGAGACCTGCAAAGATCCCAAAAATAGATAATCTATCCATAATTCCCCCGATTATAAGGGGTTATCTGCCTGTGAAAAGGTCACGCTTGGTGAAAGGACTGTTCAAGAAACGCCAGAGCAATTTCCAGCTCGCAGAATAGGCGATAACCGCGCCGTTTTTTTTGATTGGCGATAATCTGTCTCGCCAGCCAAGGCGTCACATTTTCCACGCGGTCAGCGATAATGTTGAAAATCTTCTTAGCACGTTTCCATTCAGCAGGTCGATCTTTGTAGCGGTCTACAATCATGTCGGTGATTACCATACCGGGACGTAAAGCGCCAATAATCAGAGGCGTATGCATTGGTCATAACTTAAGCCAAAAGCGCTGGACATTGTAGTCTGCAGTCGGGTATGCTTGGAGCATGGCTCATACAAAGAAAC
>JAFGKO010000396.1 GCA_016928525.1 Anaerolineales bacterium
GATACCGGAGGAGTGGGAATATCTTACTGCTAATGATTTGTGCGATGAAATATGCGTGGGGATTGTGATCAAGCCTGCTCAATATTATGTGGATTCGGGTATTCCAACTTTACGGTCAGCTAATATTAGGGAGGCAAGTATTACAACTACAGATTTGGTTTACATTAGTGAAAACTCGAATAAACTTCTATCGAAAAGTAAGCTGCAGCAAGGTTATGTTGTAAGTGTAAGAACAGGATACCCTGGTACCTCTGCTGTTGTTCCTAAGGCATTTGATGGAGCAAATTGTGTGGATTTGGTGATCTCGAAGCCGGGGTCAGAGATATTGCCAGAATATCTTGCAACATGGATAAATTCTCCATTTGGAAAAGATCAAGTGTTACAAAATCAAGGAGGATTAGCTCAACAGCATTTCAATGTAAGTGAAATGAAGAAACTTCTTGTCCTCAAGCCAAAAATTGAAGAACAAAAAAGAATATTGGAAGTTTTGCTAACTCACAATGCATTGGTAGCTCAAGAAAATATACGCTTGACAAAATTACAAAGAACCAAGACCGGTCTGATGCAAGACCTGCTCACAGGCAAAGTCTCGGTTGAGCCGCTTTTGAATGATGATTGAGGAGATAGATTATCATGGCAAATGAAATTGAAAGCAACAAAATATTCATTCGCGAGGTTCTCTCTTGGTGGTTCCGAGTGCCGGATTACCAGCGCCCTTATGTTTGGGGACCTGACCAGGTGAATGATCTTTTGGATGATGTATACCAGTGGCAGCTTTCCCGGCCAGATAGTGAATATTTTTTGGGGTCGATAGTTCTCCAAAAGCGTCTAAACAACGGAATTTGTGAGTACGATCTATTGGACGGGCAACAACGGTTATCCACTTGTTTAATGATCCACGCTGCAGGACGTGACCTGACTCAAAATCCTCTACTCAAGGATAGCTGTCGAAAGACTGTTTTTCAGGAAGCCAATCAGTTTGACAATATCCCAGAACGCCTTCGTATTGTTTATGATATTCGCGATGAAGTACGCCAATTTATAGATCAATTCATTGGTTTAGATGGCGGTACAAATGACATCGAAGGTCTTAATGAAGCTGTGAATTTGCCAGACCTTTCTATTCATAACATGGCTAGAGCAATTTTGGAGATCCGCAATTTCTTCCAACGAGATGAAGAAACACCCGATTTAGAGGCATTCTTTACTTTTTTCCGCAATAAGGTCTTGCTGGTTTATGTATCTTCGCCCAATTTGGAAGACGCATTTCGAATGTTTACCGTGCTCAACGATCGCGGCATGAAATTGCGCGGCAGCGATATTTTGAAAACTTTAAACTTACGGGCTTTGCGCGAAGAAAGCGTTGCTGATGAAGAGCGACAGCGGTGGGCAAAAATGTGGGAGGATTTGGAAGGAGAATTGGGCGACGACTTTGATGTATTTCTATCGCACTTGCGTGCAGTATTGGTAAAGGATAAAGCACGTATGAGCTTACTCCAAGAGTTTGAGGACAATATATATGAGCCGAAAGTCTTCGATCGTCAACTGAAGAAACGAATCGCAAGCTCTCCATTGCTCAAACCAGGACGCGATACATTCCAATTTGTTGAACGCTTTTACAAACATTATCAACAAATTGTCAGCAGTAACAATTACCAGCTTAATAATTCCTGGCAGTTTGACAACCTGATAACATTGCTCAATGAAACTAGTCCAGCGGATTTCTGGATACCGCCACTTTTACGCTATCGAGATGTATTTGGTGATCTACGTATTTTGGATTTCTTGCGCAAACTAGAAGCCAAATTCTGCGGTGATTGGGTTACGCGTCAAACCCCTACTGACCGAATAAACGCGATGAATAAAATCTCTGACGCTATTGACCAGGTAAACCATCAAGCAGATAGGAGCAAAGAACAAAAAATCGAGCACCTGCTCTCACAAAGCATTTTCAACTATGATAATACAAGATTCCGACAAACATTAGAAAAAGAGGACATATATAGCAGGCGCTTCGCCCGCTATTTGCTCTTCAAGCTCGATGTGCTATATGCCAGCCCGGATACCCGCTTGCAAGTGCCCTGGATGTCCGTTGAACATATCCTGCCACAACATCCCTATCCATCCAGTCAATGGTGCAAAGACTTCTCTACCACTGATCGTTTCACCTGGACCGACCGGATAGGCAACCTGGTACTGATCAGCCGCCGAAAGAATAGCTCCCTGGGCAGGCTGGATTATAAAGACAAAAAGGAAAAGTACTTCAAGAACAACGTCGAAACTTTTCCCAACTCCGTGCGAGCGATGCAGAAAGATCGTTGGGATTTGGATACTTTGAAAAAACATCACCAGGAAGTTGTAGATTTACTTTGCCGGGTTTAATCCAGGGGTGAACAAATGATCGTCTCCAACGACAAGAGAAGAGACCAGCGTTTCAAGCTGGACGAAAAGACTCACGTCGAAGACCCCTTCCTGGACCAACTGAAAGCCCAGGGATGGGAGGTCCTGCGCTTGCAGCAGGTACAGGAGCCTGCCGAGAGTACCCGGGACAACTTCGGCCAGGTGGTCTTACAGCCGAAACTTGAAGAAGCCTTGAGGAAGATCAACCCCTTCCTGGAAGACGACCAGGTGCACGAAGTCGTACGCCGCATCACTACCTTCCCTTCCACGACCTTACTGGAAAACAACCAGTACGTGTTGAATCTGCTATTGGAGAACACAACGGTCGCCGAAAACCGCCAGGCGGGCGAACAAAGCCCCACTGTGCGCTACGTGGACTTCGAAAATGTCGCCAACAATTCCTTCCTCGCCATAAGCCAGTTCAAGCTGCGCATCCCCGGCACGGAGCACCACATCGTGCCCGATATTGTGCTGTTCCTGAACGGGTTGCCGGTGGTGGTGGTCGAGTGCAAGTCGCCCAGGGTCCAGGAGCCGATACCCGAGGCGATCGACCAACTGCTGCGCTACAGCCAGCAGCGCGGCGCCAGCGGCGAAGGGAACCAGGAATTGTTCTACTACAACCAGTTCCAGGTGGCTACCTGCCGCAGCGAGGCCAAATTTGGCACCATCAGCACGCACATCGAAAAATACTGGTTCCGCTGGAGCGATCCTTACCCGCTGAACCTGGACGAGCTGCCCAGCCGGGGCACCTCGCCCAACAACCAGCAGCGCCTGGTCGCCGGGATGTTGACCAAGCGCAACCTGCTGGACCTGATCCAGTGCTACACGATCTTTGCCCCGGACGACAAAGGCCACACGATCAAGATCGTGGCGCGCTACCAGCAGTTCCGAGCAGTCAAGTTGGCGATCAAACGGCTGCTGGAAGGGCGCAACGCGCGCCAACGCAGCGGCATCATCTGGCACACGCAAGGCTCGGGCAAATCGCTGACGATGGTGTTCATGGTGCGCCAGATGCGGCAGATGGGTGGGTTCAACGACTGGAAGGTGGTGTTCGTCACCGACCGGACACAACTGCAAAAACAACTTTCAGAGACCGGCCAAGGCATCGGGCAAACGGTAAAAGTGGCCGAGTGGATCACCCCCAGAACGGGGAAGGACCAGGAAGGCAAAAGCCTGAAGGAACTGCTGGCGACGGACACGCCCGACATCGTGATGGCAATGATCCAGAAATTCCAGGAACAGGATCTGCACGAGATCTTCCCGAAACTCAACCCCAGCGCGAACATCCTGGTGATGATCGACGAGGCGCACCGCTCGATCTACAAGCTGCTGGGCGCCAACCTGGACCGGGCGCTGCCCGGCTCCGCCCGCCTGGCCTACACCGGCACGCCGATCGACAAGACCGAACAAACCTTCGGGGATTATATCGACAAGTACACCATGCGCCAGTCGATCGCCGACGGCACCACGCTGGGGATTGTGTACGAAGGCCGCACCCATAACGCCGAAGTCCCCGACAAAAAAGGTATGGATGTTCGCTTCGAGGATGTGTTTAGCGAATACAACCTGCTCGAACGTTTGCAAATCCTGGGCTACGGCTCGCGCGACGCCTACCTGGAAGCGGAGGACGTCATCCGCGAAAAAGCCAGGGATATGATCGACCACTATGTAGCCCATGTCTTCCCAGGAGGATTCAAAGCCCAGGTGGTCGCCACTTCGCGCGAAGCAGCCGTGCGCTATAAAACCCACCTGGATGCAGCCCTGGCGGAGAAAGTTGCTGGACTGGAACGACATAACCCCAATGGGATCAACTTAGAATCATTGCGCACCCTGGAAACGGCGGTAGTGATCTCTGGGATGCACAACGACAGACCCCACATGAGGCAATTCACGAACGAAAACTATCACGAAACCAGCATCCGGCGCTTCAAGCTGCCCTTCGACGCCGAGGAGCGAGAGGGCGAGACGACCATCGATGGCAGGGTGGGGATCATTGTGGTAATGAATATGTTGATCACCGGTTTCGACGCCCCGATCGAGCAGGTGATGTACCTCGACCGGGTGATCATGGACCACAACCTGTTGCAGGCCATCGCCCGAGTCAACCGGGTGAGCGGCGAGCACAAGGAGAAAGGTTTTGTGATCGATTACGTGGGCATCGGGCATCATCTCAAGCGCGCCCTGGACGCCTACGCCGAACGCGAGCAAGACGAGATACTCGAATCGATCGCGAGCCAGGATGAGCCGCTCAATGAACTGGCGCAAGCCCACCGTGAGGTCTGGTCACTGTTGGAAAAATATGGACTGACGGATTTCTCCGACCCGGACGCTTTCTTCGATATATTCTACGATGAGGATACCCGCTTCGAATACATCCTGGCCTTCAATAAGCTCACCCGGGCCATGAACCTGGTCATGCCGCGCAAAGAGGCCCTGGATTATTGGGGGGATTACCAGAACTTCCTGGCGATCAACCACATGGCTTCCCGGCACTTGCAAGACCAGCGGCTGAGCATGCGCGGCATCCCCGATAAACTGCGCGCCATCGCGGACGAGTTCTTGAAATCCAAGGGCATCAGCCAGCGGATCAAGCCAATATCCATCCTCAGCCCCGACTTTCAGAAAGACGTCAGCGAACGCAAGCGCAGCAAGACGCGCGCCGCAGCAGTGGAACACGCCATCCGGCATTACATCGACGTCAACATCGACGAAGACCCTGAGCTATTCGTGTCGTTTGCGGAAGAACTGGAGCGCATCCTGCAGGAGTTCAAGGATAACTGGGATAAAGTCTACGAAGAGTTGGAGAAGCTGCGCAGGAGGATCACGGCCAAGGAGCAGGAATATACCTACGGGTTGGATCGCAAGAGGCAGATGCCGATTTTCCGCATCTTCCGTGTGGAACTCTTCAACAACCGCGAGTTGAGCGAAGATGAAATTTCCCAGAATGTCGACCTGACCCAGAATACCTTCAACTTGATCCAACGAGAGGTGCAGTTCGCCGGGTTCTGGCGCTCGATCCCAGCGCAAAACAGGCTGAAAGCGGAACTACAAGGCCTGCTGCTCTCCGAGCCTTATGCCAGTATCCAGAACATCTTCCCAAGGCGGCAAGAGATCATCACCCGCCTGATGGAATGGGCGCGCGAAAATCACGCCACGATACTGCGGGAGTAACCCAATGGAATGGGATTACAAAGTGATCTACTCGGACCGCAAGACGCTCTCGCTGGTCGTGGAGCGAGACCGTTCCATTGTGGTGCGCGCCCCGAAGGGGACAAGCGAGCAGCAAATCCAGCAGGCGTTGGAAGCTAAAAAACTGTGGCTGTATAAAAAGTTGAACCATCCCCAAAAATACCCGGAAGATCCAGTTCACAAGGAATTCGTCACCGGAGAATCGCTGCTCTATCTAGGGCGCAATTATCGCCTGGAGATCAGCGATGAAGTTTTTCCTGGCGTACGCTTCCAGTCGCGCTTCTACATATCCAGAAAGCGACGATCCGAAGCAGGGCGGTTGCTGCGTGAATGGTATGTCGAGCGCGCCAGGGAAAAGCTGCCCCCCAGGATAGGTCGCTTCGCAGATGCGATGGGCGTCACGTACAACCAGATCCGGGTCTCGGATCTGAAATACCGCTGGGCTTCCTGCACACCGAAGAACAACTTGAATTTCAATTGGCGGATCATCAAAGCGCCGATGTCGGTGGTCGATTACCTGATTGTGCACGAACTGGCGCATGTGCTGCAAACAGGCCATTCGGATACGTTCTGGAATATTGTGGCAGTGCAGGTCCCTGATTACGAGCGGAGCAAGGAGTGGTTGCGCGATTACGGGCATTTGTTGGAAGAGGATTTTTAGCCGCCTGACGTTCATGCGGTATTTCGATAGCTTGTTCACGAGGAGAGATTGATGGCAATCCACGAAGAGATCTATAAGCGTTTGATCGATGAAGCCCGGCGAGAAAGCACAATAACGTATCGCGAGGTTGCTGAAATCACCGGGTTGGACCTGGAAAAACCGGATCATCGAAATCAACTGTCCTGGATACTGGGCGAAATCTCGACCTATGAACACGAGCAGGGCAGACCATTGCTCTCTGTCATTGTCGTTTTATCGGATATCCAGCAACCCAGCTATGGTTTTTATACCCTGGCTTGTGACCTTGGTCTGTATCATGGACATACAGACCTCGATGAGATGGAGTACTTTGCTAAAGAGCTAAAAAGAGTGCACGAGTTCTGGAGAAACCAGAGAATGGAATGAATGCGTCCATTTTGGATACATTATAGGGGAAAGGAGAGAGATGAAGCGATTATCACTCGTCTTCTTGAGTAACATGCTTGCCACATTCCTACTGGCAGGCGTCCTTTTGACAGCAAAACCCCCTGGCAGCGCATTGATAAAACAACCATCAGCCATGATCTCAGCCGGTCTGGCCCATCGCAAGATAAGCCTAGCTGAGAATCCAAGATCGTTTTCTTTACCAATCTCTGGAGAAAGCGTCTATAGTGAAACAATCACCTGGCGTGAAAGGCACCCTGTAGACTCACCTCCAGCAAGGGACTTTGCTGCAATGGCCTTCGACAGCGCGCGGGGCGTCGCTGTACTGTTCGGTGGGAGAGACGAAAACTATGCGCTCCTTGATGACACCTGGGAGTGGGATGGGATCAACTGGGCAGAACGATCGCCATCCGTATCACCATCGGGAAGATCGAACCACACCATGGCTTATGACATCGCTCGTGAGTTTACATTGGTCACAGCAGGCTTTGACGGCAGCTTCCCAGCAGATACCTGGGAATGGGATGGGAACAACTGGTACGAGCGCAATCCAGCAACGAAGCCGCCTGGCCCTACAGGAGCGGCGCTGGCGTATGATAGCCTGAGAAATGTGGCGGTGATGTTTGGCGGATTTGGAGCTGACTATTTCGGCGAGACCTGGGAATGGAACGGCATCAATTGGGTACAACGCTCACCCGCGACCTCGCCGCCCGCCAGGGCCCATCACGCCATGGCCTACGACAGTTTGCACAATCGAGTTGTCCTATTCGGAGGATACGACAATTCGCAAAGCTTCAATGACACCTGGGAATGGAATGGCACAAATTGGGTCCAGCAGTTTCCAACCTCCTCACCTTCCAAACGCAACACGCATTCAATGGTTTACGATAGCCGCAGAGAACGCATCATCCTTTTTGGCGGTAAAGATGCCAGCAGCAGGCTGAACGATACCTGGGAATGGGATGGAACTAATTGGATACAGCGTTTTCCAAAGACCTCTCCCCCAATCCGCAGAAGGCAGGTGATGGCTTACAACAACCAACTCAAGAATACAGTTATGTTTGGAGGAGACGCCTCGTCAGGTCCGTTGGATGATACCTGGGAGTATGAATATCTCAGTATCAAGGTCGCCCCGCCCGATCAGGTCATCACGAGCAGCGGAACAATCTCTTATTCAGTATTTGTGGATGGCTCTCTAATCTCGGGGACCCTGTCAACACTGGATTTACCCAGTAACTTTCAGGAAGTCTTCTCTCCTACTTTGGTTTATTTCCCTTCAACCACTACGCTTATACTGACAACCTCAACACCCGTGTTCAACGGCTGTTACCCGATCCAGATCGTTGCCAGGTCTGAGATCCTGACCGTCAGTGTTCAAGTGACCCTGACAGTTTCAAACCCTGGTCTCTTGTTCTTGCCGGTCATCTTTAGATAGGGCGTGCTCTCCGAGTACATTGTCGCCCGCGCCCTGGGCTTGGGCATCGGCGACGTTCGTGATGAATGGGCGGCGTACGATTTGCTCACCTCAGAGGGGATAAAAATCGAGGTCAAATCCGCAGCTTATCTACAAAGTTGGGCGCAGCGAGAGCATTCGAGAATCTCATTCCGCATCCCTAAAACCTTATTTTGGGATGCAGAGACCAACAAGCAAAGCAAGGAAGCGGCTCGTCATGCAGACGTCTATGTGTTTGCCGTTCTGTCTCACAAGGAAAAGGCAACGGTAAACCCTCTGGATCTCTCTCAGTGGGAATTCTATGTTTTGCCGACCATCGTGCTTGATCAAAGGACCAGAAACCAACATTCGATTACTTTGCCAACCCTGAAGCGCCTGGCGGGAGAGGCGATTGAGTATGAGAGGCTGGCAGAAGCAATCCGTATTGCGTTCGCACAGAATAAAACAACACAGTCGCAAAGAATATCCACCGGGGCGCGTTGAATGCGCCGCGAAATCCTTCCACATAGTTGCGCAACGGCGCATCTTGGATGATAATGGGATGGGCCATAGTTCCTGCTGATTTGAGTTGTGGAAAACCCAATTATCAGAAACCCCTGGCCTTTCGCGATTACAAAGCTGGACAAATCCACTGTTTTCCCTGATAATGTGTGCAATAGGTACGCATTTTCCTAACCAATTGCACACA
>JAFGKO010000397.1 GCA_016928525.1 Anaerolineales bacterium
AAGGAGAATATGCCCAGGGCGAGTAAGCCCGGTCGTATCTGGGGCAGCAAGATTTCCCAGAATGTTCGCCAGCGTGAAGCCCCATCAATCAAGGCTGACCGTTCCATATCCCAGGGAATACCATCGAAGAAACCTTTCATCAACCAGACACCGAGCGGCAGTTCAAAAGACACCAGTACGAGCGCAATTCCGCCTTGCGTATTGAATCCAAATATATCCCCCAGTACCGGTATCTTGCTGATATTTTGCAGCACAAAGAAAATCGCCAAAAGCAGGGTCACCGCCGGGAAACCGTGCAAAATCAGCGTCAGCGAAAGAAAACTGCGACGTCCGGCAAACTTCATCCGCGAGAGCGCATACCCCGCCATCGAAGATACCAGCAGGACAAGCACAACCATGGTTGCCGCGATGACAAAGGTGTTAAACGTCACGCTCAAAATATTGTTTTCACTGTCGGCGATGAATTCCCAATGGTCGAAAGTGAAGCCGCCAAAATCCCCGTTCGTGTTGACCGGCGTCAGCCCTTCTGTGCGCCGGGAAAGAGTGGATATAAACAGCCAGAAATATCCTAACAACAACGGGAGCAGAGACAAGATGAGCAGAACATAAGACGTTAGCTGCCCTCTCCAATAGAAAGCCGCGATAGTGAACAGAAGTGCAATTCCCAACCGGGTTATAATACCATTAAGCGTAATTTCAACTGCTGGTCCAGGCGTGACTGGAATTTGCTGTTCCTCTTCATCGCGCAAGATTCGCAAGCGCACCACATCATCAAAGCCAGCTTCGGAGAGCGCGTCCTTGATTTCTCCGTAGGTGAGATCTGCACGCCGGATACCCAGAATTACATCGCTCTCCTGCAACCCGGCTTCAGACGCCGCGCCACCATCCACTAAAGAGTCAATCCGCGCGCCGTTTTCAACTTTGCTTAAGGAGAAGCCAAACGAAGGTTGTTCCGTATACGGGCCAACTTCAAACACAACCTGCCCCATCGTTACAATGATGTAAAGGACGGCAGCGGCAGCCAGCGCAATAACAATTCGCCGCCGGGGATGTAAGTCATCCTGGCTTCTTGCGGTCCGGCTGCACACCCCGTAAGCGGCAAATGGCGCGATGTATATCAGAAACTTGGCGATGGACCGGGTTAAGGTTTCGTCTACGATGGTGGACGAACCCAACAGACTAGGGGCAGATTTAATCAACCGGCCTAGAATGATGAACACGATAACAGCCAGCTCGATTCCAAGCAGAACCTGAACCGCGTCCGACACAACTTGAAGGACGCGGTTAGACAGAGTGGCGTGTTCCTGCGCAACCTCCAATGTTAGGGGCGCATCTGTGGGTGGTGTTTGAATTGCCATCACAGTTCCTCGATTTTAGGCTCGGCAACCAGTTCGTCAAATCTGAACACCCTCATATAGATCGTGGCCATGATGATCCCGATCACCACCAGTACCACTGCAAAAGCCGATCCATAACCCCACTGTGCATTGGCGAAGTAGGTGTTAAGAGCGCGGCTGTATGCGGTTAATGCCCAAACTTCGGTCTGGTAGATGCCGGGGCCACCCACCGTTAACAGTAAGATGTATTCAAATGAGGTCAACAGGGACAGCGTCTGATAGGTGATGACGAAGAGCAACGGCCAGCGCAGCAGCGGTAAAATGATGTAGCGGATACGTTGCATCATGGATGATCCGTCAACCAGCGACGCATTCATCAAATCTTTGGGGATCGATTCAATGGCCGATGTGAAGATGATCATCCCGAAAGACGCCCCCACAAACCCATTGACGATCACCACAAAAACCCAGGGGTGCTCTTGATAATAAGGGACGCTGGGTTGTCCCAACCAACTGTTAAATTGGTTGAGAATGCCAAACGGCGGGTCCGCCATCATGCGTTTCCATATCAGGATGTAGATTACCGATGGGGTGATGCGCGGCAAAAGCCATAAGGCGCGAAAGATGAAACCCGCTCGACGCGATGTGTGCGTACTCAGCAGCGAAATGACCAGCGCCAGCCCGACATTAAAAAGTGACAGGGTTGCGAGCACATAAAAAAGCGTGTTAAAGAATATTTTGGGCGCAAACTGATCTTTCATGATCCGTTCAAAATTCTCGGTTCCGACAACCTCCATTCTAAAAATATTGGTGGTGAAATTCATAGTCGCCAGATTGGTGATACTCAGATAGATAATGAGCACCATTGGAATGAAAAAAAACAGAATGACCAACACACCCGCCGGGGCCATAAAACCAAACGGCGTTAAGCGTGCGCGAAGGGCAAGTCCTCGATCACGATCCGGGGATGTGATTGGCGCTTCTGCGCTGGCAGAAGGAACAATTTCACTTTTCCCTGTTGATTGCATCACGCCTCCGAATAAATGGCACACCTTATCCCCGGCCCTCTTTCTGTGCATACCTGAGGGCCGGGGAGACGATAAGCACCCGGTAGGATGCTTACCGGGAACAACTAACGGATGACAACATTGTCACCAAGTTCGTTGGCGATTTGCGCCTGAACCGTGTCTACTGCTGCCTGGGCACTGAGTTCGCCCGTTTCCACGGCCTGAATACCCATGAAGAACGCTTCTGACCAACTGCCAAAACCAGGATGGTTGGGGGCGAAGCGAGCATAGTCAAGCATCGGGTGAATATCACTGGTCAACCGATCAGCCTGATATTCCGCGGTTTCAAGCTGCGTGGTCAAGATGCCAAGGTGACCGCTCTGGAGCGCGTGCCGGTTATTGAACTCTGGGGTAGTGATGGCCGCAATCAGGGCTACGGCAATGTCGGGCCGTTCGGCGCTTGAGCTGACCATGTAGGCGAGCGGATGTGAGATTTCCAGCGGGACGCCGGTGCTCAAAGCAGGCATGAGGGCATAACCAACGTTTTCGAACAAGTAGTCCTGACCACCGCGATCCGCGACATACCCATTTGCCCACTCTGGCCACATATAAGAACCACCGGCCCAGAACAGAACCTGATCAGCGGGGCCGATGATGGTGTGCCAGTCGGGCCATGCGAGCCCCAGGTGACTGCCGTTCATGGCACCTGAACTGTAGGCATCTTCGAGCGCCTGGTAGGCGCGCAGCGCGGCATCGGTGTCGAACACTAAGTGACCCTCGTCATCGAGGATTTCGCCACCCATACCGTAGTAGAAATACAGGAAATCAGTGCCGTTCGTGGGGCGATGCCAGAAACCTTTACCTTCCTCGACAACCCCGGTATCAACCGCTTCGGTAGCGACATCGATCATATCAGAAAAGGTGAATTCACCGCTTTCGATACGGGCGGGCAGTGACTCGATTTCCTCATCGGTCCAGCCCAGATCACTCAGCAACGGTTTGCTGAAGAATATCGGGCGTGCTTCCGCATCCTGAGGTACGCCCCAGATTTGGCCATCATAGGTAACCGAATTCCACAGGCTCGGTACCATATCGTCGAATTCCGCGTGCTCGGCAATCAGGTCATCCAGAGGGATAATAATTCCACTCTGCGACCATGTGCCAACGTCTTCGTGACCGGAGAGGATGATATCAACGGCCTCGCCAGCTTCTGATGCCAGCACAAAGGAGTTCTTATAGGGTCCCCATTCTTCGTTGTCCTGGATGAGTTCCAGCACAATATCAACGCCATATGCTTCTTCGACCTGTTGTTCTACGTCGAGGAAGTTATTGCAGCGCCAGAGTTCCCCAGCGGCTTCGTTAGCTCTACAACGAATGCTAATATCGACTTGTTCTTGTGCAAAGCCCGTTGTGCTCAACGGGATGAGGGTCGCAAGTATGAGAACAAGAACCAAAACTCTTCGTTTCATTGGTCTATCTCCTGTTGACTAACTATATTCGAAAACTATTCTTACTGAAACGGGTGAATATTAGTCTATATAGCCTCCTGTCCCAAATTTTTCGCCAGAATGCGTGGTAACTGTCCCATACCAAATACACCTGTCATTTTGGTGGCGGTGTATGAGGACAATGTTTTTTCGAATCGGGTATTCTTGCATATTCCCTTGAAACCTTGAATTTCGACATCTGAAATAAATCTGAATCAAGAATACAGAACCGAAAAGCTCCGCAAAAACCAAACTGCGACCGGTCAATCAAGTCTTTTTTGTCCGCGATAAACCCGTTTGAAGACAGTCAAGCAATGGCGATGGTTGCCGAATTTCCAGTCGTCTAGCCGGGGGACTTTCCTGCGTTTGAGGCGGGCGAGTGAGGCCGCCAAACTGGGCGAAAAGTGCTCTCAAACCGAGCAGGAATACCGACCGGAGGGTCATGTCCACCAACCAGGTCCGGCGGTTGCAGCGATCAGGTCGCTGACACTGAGGTAAGGTCGAGTACAAGCGTTCCCTACAATAACGGATAGCCTGTTCGATAGGCCAACACTGGCCAGAAGCTAACCAGAGGGTAGGCGACGATACCCTCTGGGTGTTCCGGTAGCTTAGCCAGAGGGGTTTGGGCGGTTTGTCGCGCTCCAAATGAATCTCAGCCTTGATCACGCTAAACACGGTGCGAGTCTTCTACTTAGCGTGCAAGTTGTACCTATAGCGCAACCACGACTGACCGTAGCGTTGACCGTCAAAGCGGACCTCCTCTCCGGGTGGCCCTCAGGTTTCGTGCGCTTTGAAAGCGAAACATGGTCCGTGGACACACGGACGGCCTCGCCTGGTGGAATACTGCATCATCTTGACCAGACACTGTTCGTAGTGCAGGTGTGCCAACATCCGCGTTTGCGGCCTCGGCGACACATTCAGATCGGTCATCTCGCTGCAAACTGTTCATAAATCCAGCAGGGCCTTAATTTACCCAAATCTTGATATACGAATGCCCGTTACCCGAATAATACAGGCATTTTGGCTGCATGGCAAAGGAACAAGGGTGCGCACGCGTATTGTTCGAAAAATAATCCACGAGAAGAATCTGCTTGAAACAGGCAATGAGGAATGGGCTGAAAAGACCCCACAGGTGCGGTAAGC
>JAFGKO010000398.1 GCA_016928525.1 Anaerolineales bacterium
CAAACTCGCTGTGCAGATGTGTAACGAGCGCGGCAGCCTGGGTCTCCAGGGCGCTTTCCATGATTATTTTGTGGATGCTTTTTGCAGACAAATTAGCCATTGTTGAAGATAACCTCCGAGGTTGGTTTCACTTCGATTTGCATAGCGCTCAGCTTCTCGTTCCATTCTTCGATCAGCTTGGCGGCCTGTTTGTTGAAGCTGCTGTGCCCATCCTGGACCAGGATTACGTTGAAGCCTAATTCCTGCGCTCCTATACAGGTGGCCCTCACACATCCATGCGTGACGAGGCCTGTGACAACCACGGTGGTGACACCGCGCACCCGCAATGTCTTTTCCAGCAGGGTGTCTTCAAAGGCGTTTCCATGGCGTTTGTGAATGATGGTGTCGGTGTTCAGGGGGTGAAGCTGAGGATGTAACTGCCAGGCCGCCGAGTCTTTCACTAAGGCTCTGGTGTCTGAGTGCTGCACGTAGACTACCGGAGCGTTGTTCAAGTGTGCGCGGGCAATGAGCACAGTGATATTCTGAAGTAGCTCGTCTGCTTTATAGATGGGGGTGGATTTTTCGAAAAGCCCTTGTTGCACATCAATGACCAGCAAAGCGACAGAATGGTGATTATTCTTCGTTGATGGTGTGTTTTCTGATGTTTCCATTGTGAAATCCTTTCTTTGGTCTCTGGCTGTGTCTACAACATTCGGAACAATTTCAATCATTTTTTCTCCTTGTTTGGTAGAGGGATCACCTAACTTGACCTATGATTGTCCGGCGCGTCCGCAGTCTGAAGCTCAGGCGGCGACCTCGTAGTGGTCGTCCACCCAGGCGTATAGCGCCGTGACATCGTCGAGCATGTCGCGGGTCAGCTCGCGGGTGCGAATATACTTGAAGTAATAGCACATCTTGACGGGCTTGCCACGGTAGACCGCCGGGATGGAATTGAACGGGAGTTTGCGGTTGGTCTGGTTGCAGAACCCGTATGCCCGGCACTCGCCTGTGGAATTATACACGAGGTCTTGCAGCGGCTCCGGCAGGGCGTCGAGCTGTCTCAACAACGTCTTGAACGTGGCTTTGTCTTCGACGAACGTGTAGAGGACCTGGCGATGATACCGTGACTCGAACTGAGTTCTGAACTGGAGCCTGAAAGGCTCGCCCTCCCGATCGGTGTAGGTCTTGGTGAACGTCAAGTCTATGAAATTCGTTACGTCAAGCTCACTGCCCCAGTCAGAGCTTTGCTGGAATCTCTGCGCGAGAAGCATATCCACAAACTGCCGGTAGGTCTCGGGGTTGTTGCTCAGCTCTTGCATCACGTCCAGAGCATAGTCATAAGCTGGATCGAACAGCACGCGCTTGAAGATGCGGTTCTTGATCTGACCGAGGTACCGCGCGTGTACGGTGATTTGCCACTTCGGGAGATCGACCTCGTCGCCGACCTCCTGGCGCCACCGGGCGTCGTAAGCGTCGGATTCGGCGACGCCGAGGGTAGCGAGCAGCTTCCAGGCGCCCCACATCTCAGGATACACCAGGCTCGACAGGGACAGGGTTCCACCGGCGTCAGCGCAGGATAGGCCCAGGGCGGTGAGGTGCTTGACCAGCGTGGTATAGGCGCGCTTGTTGAGGCTGAGGGCGTCCTTCTCGACCACCAGTGCGTTGCCATGTACGGCGCCCAGCTCACCCAGGCGCTGCAGGCTGTCGAACAACCCCTCGATCTTGTCCTCGTTCTTACGCCGCAGCTTGCGGGCTTCCAGGTATTTCTTCGCTTCGTCTTTGTAGATCCTCTCCGGGTTGGGGCGATCTTCCGTCTCGTCGGGCTCCATCGTCATCCCAATGAGCGCCGGATCATGGTACAGTGCTGTGTAGATGCCGGTGATGAAGTCGTAGAGTTGGCGCTGCGCGGTCTCGCTCGCCGCGTCCGGCGGAATAGAGCGGAAGTCGGGCTGGGTGGCGATGTAATTGTAGACCAGGCGTTGTGAGACATTGTCAAAATCGGTACCGGTACGGTTCTCGAAGTTCATTTCGCTCTCCTTATCTTTGTGCGTGTGTCGTGAATTCATACGTGCGACACCAGAGCCTTTCTACTTTACCCCCATGGTGATTCCTATCAGGTTGTGCGGCGACTCGACGCCCAAAAAGTAGTAGTTCCATTCCTGACATTCTCCGGTATGCTCCAATCCCGCTTCCTCCATAGCCTTCTTTAGCGCTTCGTAGGCCTCTACGATGTGCGCTAGACTTCCCCAGAGGAGCAAACTTGCACAGGGATAGGGCGGTAGGATTTTGACCTGCGCCGCGCCTGCGGGCTGCGTTCCCGGTTTCACCGGAATCCCGACCTCCATTAGAACCATATCAGGCTCGCCCGCACTGACCCTGTAGTAACGTGTGATATCCGGCCCGGCTTCCCCGAGGCCGGCCTGTGCTTTGGCCGCATAGAGGCTCTCCAGCAGGAGATCGAGATACTTGTCGAGGTCGCTGAATGGTATGGGCGGGCTGGTGACGTAAAAGAAGGTGATTTCTGGCAACGTTTGTACGCGCATTGGGCTGATGAAAAATTCTGGTATCGCTTGTGATTCCATTTCTACTCCTTTGTTTTATTGTGGGTGGTTTGAGTCATCTGCTGCACCATCTCGATCGGCATTCCCGTGCGGCGGGACGTTTCCTCCACCGACATCCCCTCCGCCAAAAACCGCGCGACGACGACCGTCATCAGTTCTCCCACTTCGACGAGATGACCGTCGGGATCGTAGACGTGAAACACCCGTTGTCCCCAGGGTTGTGTGTGGGGTGGTTGGATAACCTCTATTCCGGCTTCTGTGGCCCGCGCAAACACTGCGTCCAGGTCATCGGTTTCAAAGCAGAATTCAAAATTCTTGCGTCCCAATGGGCTGGTGTCGTTCACGGAGGCATTGAAAATCATCTGGTGAGCATGGTCTACTTGCCAGAGCGCGAAGCCTCCTTCGAAACTCAGATTGACGCCCATATTCATCGCCACTTTCTGGTCAAGTAGGTCTTCGTAGAAGTGGCGCGAAATGGCAATGTCCTTAACGAAAACCACAGGGGGCTGGCATTGAATTGTCATAGGCTCGTTCCTCCAGGAAGTCTAAAGTCCAAGTCGACAGTCATTGCAGCGCCAATTCGAGATGTTGGATGGCCTCGGCATCTTTGTCGCGTGCCTGGCGGACGATATCGGCCATCGCGCGGCGTTTGGCGGGATCGGCCATCGCACGGAAAGCGTCGGGATTATCGATGCCGCCGGCCAGGTCCCAGATGAGCCACATCAAGTCGTGTTCTGCGGTGTAGCAGGCGGCGGCGTGGAGAATGTGTTCGGCCGTGCCCCGATGGTTTGGCCCGGCGGCAAAGTGCTCGGTGATCTCGGCCAGGAAGATGGAGCCGTACCAACGCGCCTCGGCCAGTGCCCCGATGGCATCGTTGTGAATCTGATGATGCGCGCGCAACGTGGCTTCGTCATCGGCGGGCCATTCGGCGTCGCGCAGCAGGTGGTCGGCCCAGGCGGCGTAAGCGGCCAGCCCGTTGTAACGGTTGCGATACCATTCCGGCGCGTCCGGTTCGGGACGCACCATGGGTGTCCGCGCGACCTTGATCAGCCAGCGTAACGCGTCGCGGCTGACTTCTGGCAACGACGGCTTGGGCTGCTTCTCGCCGATGATGAGCAAGTTCTCGGTATCCTTAAACCAGTCGCGCTTGCGGAAGTAGCCGTGTTGTTCTGCAACCCCCGGCTCAAACTCAACACCGGCATTGACCTCCGGGAAGTTCTGGAAGAAACTCCAGCCAATGAGCACGTCGCCACCCTCATCGTAACCGGTGATGATGGATGGCTCCGGCGGGCCAATGACACCGTAGCCGAGGACAGGCATCCCCCGGTCAAGGCTCTCGATGATGCGCTGGCGGAAAACAGCTTCGTTGTCGCGGCCATCTTCTTTCATCACAGCCTCGTAAGCGTAGCCGATGGCCTCGAAGATGTGGCGCTCCACCGCTCCGGCGTCGTCGGACATATAGAGGAGCGCCATATTGTCGCCGTGCCAGCCCTCTTTCCACGAGAGGAAGGCGGCTGCGCCGGACACGCCCACTAGAAATGAATAGGTGCAGAAGACCTTGCAGGCCTGACCGCGCACCGGGCAATGCTTGCAGCCGTAATCCTCTTCACCCAGGTATTCCAGGATTGCCCGTATGACGGACGGGATGATGATGTCTTCCGGGCAGCGTTTGCCGCCCTCATAAAAATGGACACGTGGAACATTCTCTAAAACAAAGCGTTGGTTTGACATAGATACCTCCTACTCTTTCTTCCCCTTATAAGCTATGGCATCTATCTGTACTTGCAGCCCATCCGGCCCGCCTACGTGGGCAAAATCTGTGCCGATGGTCTTGCGCGCCGGATAGACCCCCTTGAACCTTTCTTTGAACACTTTTTCCATGACGGGGATATTCCATACATCTCGCAAGAGAATATCCACTTTCACTACGTCGCTCAACGTGAGGTTGACCTTTGCCAGCCGTGCTTCCATATCATCCAGTGCACCGTGGACTTGTTCTTCGACGGATTTGCCGACATTGCCCACGCAGAAACCCAGGAAGACAAAGTCCCCGGCTACCACGTATTCGGAATAGGCCCATTCCTCGTTAACCCCGCCGCGTACAATCTGGTTCATTGTTTTCTCCTTTGTCGTTTTTGTTTCTTGATCTGCGCCGCTAACTGATCTTTTTGCATGGCGAGTAGAAGTCCAGGATCACTTTCTCGCCGCGTTGTTCCGGGATGCGAAAGCGCTTGTGCGAGTAGGATTTCACCGAGAATTTGACTAGTTTTGTTCCCATTTCAATATCCCTCCAGAAATTCTGTTAAAATCTATCTACCTATAAATCATACTTCCTGACGAGTTCTTTGGCTTTGCGCCTTGTTTTGGGACTAATGCTGCCAATACCATCTCTGATAAATGCGTTTATCCCTTCTTTGTTATGCATTTCTTCATATACAGCATCGAATATGTCCAGGATATCAGACTTCAATACCGCTCTCTGTTTTTCAGGATAAGCGCAGCGGATATCCATATCCAACAAAAGCGCAATGATTTGCTCCCTGAACTCGGGCTTATACCTGAAAATCTTCAAGCTGTTTTGAACACAACATTGCCCTGTCATAAACTTGGCATCGTTGATGTGCTCGAAATAATCGTGGTAAATCTTCGAGAACAGGTCCTCTTGGTCAACCTGCGTTAAATTGGCGATGATGGTAAGGGCAAAATCCCGGTGATAGGAATTCTTATGTTTCAACAAGGCGGCTATCTCAGGCCAATAGCGATAAAACAAGTCTGGCCTTTGCTCGCTCGCTTTCGAGACAACGTAGTAACAGTGGTAATAGACCATGATATGCGGGTGCGTGACCATCTGTTTGACGATTTCATCCCTGATGCAGTCATCGCTCACGACCAGTTGAACGAATTTGTCAACATCGACGTCTTTGACCGATATTTCTTCTATCAATTGATTTACATCCATCATGTATTAACCCAATTTGCTGGAACGTGTGAGGATCCATTTCCATGATGCGCTCAAGTTTGATCCGTACTGAGTGGTAAAAGGTCCATGTTGCGAGTAGAAAGATTTCAGATCATCGAAGGACATAACGCTCTCCTTTTTTCACAGCGGCTGACACACCGGGCAGACGCGGGTGCAAGTGCTGCCAGTCTTGATGTTTTCGATGGTAGTTCCGCAGACGGGACATGGCTGCTCTTCCAGGTGCAGGATGTGCATAAAACGCTGATCCCACTGGCCCTTGACGCCGTAGAGATTCTGCTCCCACGCGCTGCCGCCCTGATCAATGCTCTGCTGCAACGTCTCGCGGAGCGCCGTCCAAAGCGCGGCAACTTCAGCCTCGCTCAGGGTGGCGATAGAGCGCAGCGGGTGGATGCGCGCCAGGAACAGCGGGTCCTGCACGTAGACGTTGCCGATCCCGGCGATGCG
>JAFGKO010000399.1 GCA_016928525.1 Anaerolineales bacterium
CACATGCTGGTGGGCGCTGGCGCGGCTGGCTCCTCGGTGGACGCGGCCAATATCCTCAAGCCCGCGCTTTCGCGTGGCGAATTGCAGGTCATTGGCGCAACTACGCTGGACGAGTATCGCAAGCACATCGAATCGGATGCCGCGCTGGAACGCCGCTTCCAGTCCGTGCTGGTGGAGGAACCTTCCGAGGAAGAAACCATCGATATCCTGAAAGGCATCCGCAGTGCGTACGAGGAGCACCATCATCTTGTCATTTCCGATGAAGCCCTCGAAGCGGCCACGCATTTATCCTCCCGCTATGTGACCGAGCGTTTTCTGCCTGACAAAGCCATCGACCTGATCGATGAATCCTCCTCGCGCGTGCGCATGTACAAGAGTCCTGCCGCCAAGCAGGCCAAGGACCTGTTCAGCCAATTGCGCGAAGTACGCCAGAGCCGCACGCTGGCCGAGGAAGACGGCAGCCTGGAAGATGTCAGAGAGTGGGAAGAGAAAGAAATCGAATTACAGGAGAACCTCGAGCGCCTGCGCACCGGCTGGGACCGGGCCAACAGCCCCGTCGTTTCGGCGGAAGACATCGCCGAAGTGGTCTCCATGTGGACCGGTGTCCCGCTCATGCAACTGGCCGAAGAAGAAAGCGAACGCCTGCTGAAAATGGAAGAAGAACTGGAAGGTTCCATTATTGGCCAGAAAGACGCCATCGACGCCATTTCTCGCGCTGTGCGCCGCGCGCGAGCCGGTCTCAAGGATCCGCGACGCCCGATCGGTTCGTTCATCTTCCTGGGCCCCACCGGCGTTGGCAAGACCGAATTGACCAAGTCCCTGGCCAAGTTCATGTTCGGTAGCGAAGACGCGGCCATCCAACTCGACATGTCCGAGTTCATGGAGCGGCATACAGCCTCACGTCTGGTCGGAGCGCCTCCCGGATATGTCGGCTACGATGACGCCGGTCAACTGACCGAAGCGCTACGGCGGCACCCGTACTCCATCGTTGTCTTCGATGAGGTGGAAAAGGCCCACCCCGAAGTCCACAACATGCTGTTGCAGATCATGGAAGAGGGCCATCTCTCGGATGCACGCGGCCGCAAAGTGGACTTCCGCAATGCCATCATCGTCATGACCTCCAACATCGGCGCGGACGTGATCAAAAAGCAGGGCTCGCTCGGCTTCCAGTTGAAGCGCGACGAGGTGACCGAAGAGCGCCTGTCCTACGAGGAAATGCGCAAGAAGCTGACCGAGTCGCTCAAGAAGGTCTTCCGGCCCGAGTTCATCAACCGCGTGGACAGCGTGGTGGTCTTCCGCGCCCTGAACAAGGAAGACATCCAGAACATCGTCAAACTAGAACTTGACAAGGTCTCTGCGCGTCTGCAGGAACATAACCTGACCCTGACGGCCTCGTCGGAAGCGCTTTCGCTGCTGGCCGACCTGGGCTACGACCCTGAATTCGGCGCCCGCCCGCTGCGCCGCGTCATCCAGCAAAAGGTGGAGGATCCCCTCTCCGACAAGGTGCTGGCCGGTGATTTTGGCAATGACGCTGCCGTTCTGGTCGATGTGAACGAGGAGAACGAGATTATCCTGACGCACCAGGAAGAGAAAAAGAAAGAAAGAGAACCCGCGCCTGCGGCGTAAATAACAATCCATTGATCAGACCCTAAAGGTCTTGAAGACCTTTAGGGTCTTTTTGTAACCAAATCTTAATAAATTTTTCATCGGTACACAGCGTCTAAGCGACATACGTTGGTTGAGTAGGGCGTAGCCCGTATCGAAACCAACAGGGCGTTTATAAAATCTGAATTTGTGGTTTCGATACGCCCTGCGTTACATCTGCCCACACCGCAGGTGACAGTCACTTCGGGCTACTCAACCACCTTTATAAACAACATAATTTTGAAGGAGAATTTATCATGAATACCCAAATCGCAACATTAGCTGGCGGATGCTTCTGGTGTCTGGAAGCGGTCTTTGATGAGGTCAAAGGCGTGCAGTCTGTTGAATCCGGCTACGCAGGCGGACACGTAGAAAATCCCAGCTATCAAGCTGTTTGCACCGGCATGACCGGTCATGCCGAAGTCGTACGCATCATCTTCGATGCAGATGTGGTTTCCTACCGCGACCTGTTGAACGTCTTCTTCGGCATTCACGACCCGACCACGCTCAACCGCCAAGGCGCGGACATGGGCACGCAGTACCGCTCGGCCATCTTCTATCATAACGAGGAACAGAAGAAAATCGCCGAAGAGGTCATCAAAGACCTGGAAGCGCAGAAAATCTTCGACCGGCCCATCGTCACCACGCTGGAGAAAATGGACGCCTTCTACATGGCCGAGAATTACCACCAGGAATATTTCGCTAACAATCCCTACCAACCCTATTGCGCGGCGGTTGTTGCGCCGAAAGTGGCCAAGTTCAGAAAGCGTTTTTTGGATATGCTGAAGAAAGAACAGACAGTATAGTTCCCAACAAACCACAAAGGCACTGAGACACAAAGCCGCAAATGGTTGAATTTGAGCCATCGAGGCTTTTTTGTTGTTTTTCACTCTTACGGTAAAATCATTCCAATGGATAGCAAACCCACCTTCCACGTTGGCGGCATCCCGATCTACGGCGAAAGCATCCTCTCGCCGATGGACGGCGTGTCCGATTGGCCCTTCCGCTCGCTGTGCCGCCGGCTGGGTTCGGCCATGTCGTACACCGAATTCGTCCGCGCGGAAGATGTGTTGCAGGGGCGGGCGTCGGTGTTCAAACGGCTGACCTATGACGAATCCGAGCGATCGGTCGCCTTCCAAATCTACGGCGATGAGCCGGACGAAATCGTAGAGGCCGCGCTTCGCATCCGCGACCTGGGGCCTGATACTATTGATCTGAACATGGGCTGCCCCGCGAAATCCGTTGCCAACCGCGGTGCGGGCGTGGGGATGATGCGCACGCCGCTCAAAATCGCGCGCGCCATCCGCAAACTGACGGCGGCGCTCGATATCCCGGTCACTGGTAAGATGCGCATTGGATGGAACGACTGCCAGACCTACAAGCTGGTGGCGCGCATCGTAGAGGAAGAAGGCGGCGCGCTGATCGCCATCCACGGTCGGACGAAGGAGCAGGGCTACGGCGGTACTGCTAACTGGGATGCGATTGCCGAAGTCAAGGCGGCGGTCAAGATCCCTGTCATCGGGAATGGGGACGTCAGGACGGTGGCGGACATTAAACGGATGCGGGACTATACCGGCTGCGAGGCGGTCATGATCGGGCGCGAAGCGATGGCCAACCCGTGGATCTTCTCCGGTCGTGACCGGGAGCAGGTCCCGGCGGAGGAAGTCCGCGCCTTTATGCGCGAGCACCTGAGACGCAACATCGAATTCTACGGGGAGGACGATGGGCAGCGGCTGTTCCGCAAGTACGTGGCACAGTATTTGATGATGAGGAAATTAACACGCGAAGAGCGCCGGGACATTCTAAGCAAAAAACCGCCCGAAGAGTTCCTGGCAGTATTGGATGAAGTTGCACTGACCCTGGCTGAAATCAGAACATAAATTCTGATATACTTTGCTAACCCTCATCCCCGGCCCCTCTCCCGGTCTCAATACGCCCTTCGACAATCACTCAGGGCTACTCGACCACCGACGGGAGAGGGGGGAGAATTCGAATGGCAAAAACCCACACCCGTTATGTCTGCCAGCAATGCGGACGCGTCGTCGCCAGCTACATGGGCAAGTGTCCGCAGTGCGGCGAATTCAACTCGCTGGTGGAAGAAGTCATCCACGAAGAGAAAGTGCCAACCAAGAAATCTGCCGTGCGCGGGCTGACCGGGCGCTCTGAACCGCGTCCTATCGGCCAGGTCAGTGGGGAGGCAGACGACCGCATCCATCTGCCGATCGGCGAATTTGCGCGCGTGCTGGGCGGCGGGATCGTGCCCGGCTCCATTGTGCTGGTAGGCGGCGACCCCGGCATCGGCAAGTCCACGCTG
>JAFGKO010000400.1 GCA_016928525.1 Anaerolineales bacterium
CCCCTACGCAACGGTTTTATTATTGACGCTCTTGTACTATCTTGTCCAAAGATACAAATCGCCATTCATGCAAGGTTGAAAACGGCCTACCTGAAAGGTGGGGGTTTTTGACCCTATTTACAGACAATAAACAGGTAGATAGGAAAGAGAAAACACTTTACATTAACGTGGGATTATTGTGTCAACGGCTACGAAATGGACTCCGTTTCTCTCTTCACGAATCACTGTTTTCCCTTCTCGGTTCACAATGCAGGTAAAGCCCCCCGATACTGAGTGCCTGGTTACTCATTACACCCGTTAATAAAGGTCTTATCCAAAAACATTGACTCTTAACATCGAGCGTGCTATTATCAATAATATCTTTATTTTTCATTTTTTTGTCTCCATGCCTCGCCTGGACACTATCGTAGAACTCTGAAGCAATCATCTGAATTATTCTTCATCAATAGTTCTGACTCTTCGCATAGTAGAGATTACTACATCGTCTACCCATTAATACACTAAGGCGAGCGCAGATAATCTGCGCTTTTGTTTTATCAAGAGCGAGGCCTGGGGCGAAACAGGAGCCTTTATCCTATGAGTATTGAATTCATTTCCCGAATCATCGGCATGATCGTTTTGGGGATTGGCGGCGTGTACCTGGGCGCCAGCCTCAGCGACCTCGCTGGGGCATCAGCGGAATTATGGGCCTCGGTGTTCGGCCTGGTTGGTGTGCTTGCCGGTCTGATCCTCAGTCCCTACCTCTCCGTGCGCCCGATCAAAGCGATTCGTGCTTCGCTGGGCCAGGCCTCGGCGCGCTCGCTCGTGGCCGGGATCACCGGCCTGGTGGTAGCACTGATCATTTCTGTGCTGCTCTCCTTCCCACTCTCGTTACTGCCCCAGCCTTTCAGCCAGATCTTACCGATCCTGGTTGCCCTGATTTTGTGTTATCTGGGCGTGGTTGTATTTGTATCCCGGCAGAATGACCTGTTTGCCGTCATTAACATGTTTCCCGGTCGTAGCAGTACAGCAGAAGACAGCAAGAACAGTAACGAAGGCCGCACCATCCTGATGGATACCAGCGTGATCATCGACGGGCGCATCGCCGACATCGCCCGCACTGGCTTCCTTTCCGGGACGCTGCTGATCCCGCGTTTTGTGCTCAACGAACTGCAATACATCGCCGACTCTGGCGACAACCTGCGCCGCCAGCGCGGCCGCCGCGGCCTGGAAGTTTTAGCCCAACTGCAAAAAGACCCCGTTATCCCGGTACGGATCAGCGACATTGACGTTGAAGGTTCCAATGCTGTCGACGATAAGCTGATCATCCTCGCCCGCCAGCTCCGCGCCCCCGTGCTGACCAACGATTTCAACATGAACCGCGTGGCCGAATTGCAAGGCGTGGCGATCCTGAACATCAACGAACTGGCAAACGCGGTCAAGACCGTGTACCTGCCGGGAGAGAACATGAACGTACGCATCATCCAGGAAGGTCGTGAGGCCGGGCAGGGTGTCGGCTATCTGGACGACGGCACAATGGTGGTTGTGCAGGACGGCAGCGATTACCTCGGCATAGAGGTGACCACCACAGTCACCAAGGTGCTGCAAACCGCGGCCGGGCGCATGATCTTCGCCCGTCCGGAGGAAGAGTAAGCAATAACATCTCTGTGCCCTGCGGCACAAATTCAATTACAATATAAGGAAAGATGCCCTGTGCTTTGAGGCATCTCTGCGGTTTGCGAAGCGAACCGCATAAGAAAAAGCTTTGCTTTTTCCACTCACCGCATAAAAGCTTTTATTTGGAGAGAACCAGATGAGTTTACGGGTTTACAACACACTCACGCGTCAAAAAGAACCATTCGAGACACTTGAACCAGGTAAAGTGCGTATGTATGTCTGCGGCCCTACCGTCTATGACAAAGCCCACGTTGGACACGCCATGTCCAGCCTGGTGTTCGATATTATTCGCCGCTACCTGGAATTCAAAGGCTATAAGGTCCATCACGTAATGAACTACACCGACGTGGACGATAAGATCATCGACCGGGCCAACTTCGAAGAACGCGACCCGGTCGAACTGGCCGAGTTCTACATCGACGAATATGACCGCCACATCGGCGAACTCAACATCCGCCCGGCCACCGATTTCCCGCGCGCCACCCAGGAGATCGACTACATCATTGAAATGGTGAAAGGTCTGATCGAGAAGGGCTACGCTTATCCTGCTGATGGCGACGTGTACTTCCGCGTGACCAAAGACGACGATTACGGCAAGCTCTCCCGCCGCAAGTTGGAAGACATGCAAATCGGGGCGCGCGTCGGCGTAGACGAGCGCAAAGAAAACCCGCTCGACTTCGCGGTGTGGAAAGGCGTCAAACCCGGCGAACCTTGCTGGGACAGCCCGTGGGGGCCGGGACGCCCCGGCTGGCACATCGAGTGCTCGGCGATGAGCCTGCACCACCTTGGCGAGCAGATCGACATTCACGGCGGCGGCACCGACCTGGTCTTCCCACATCATGAGAACGAGATCGCCCAGAGTGAAAGCCTGACCGGCAAGCAATTCGCCCGCTACTGGATGCACAACGGCATGCTGCAATTCGACGGTGAGAAGATGTCCAAGTCCTTGGGCAACCTGATCACGATCGACGATTTCCTGGAAGATTACGAAGCCGATGTACTGCGCATGGCTGTGTTGAACGGCAACTACCGCCAGCCACTGACCTTCAACGACGCCGTACTGGAACAATCCAAGAAGGCTGTTGAGCGCCTGCGCTCTGCTCTGCGGCCCGCTTTCCCCGAATCGGAGGGTGCCGATAAAGACGCGCTGACACAGTTGAACACACAAGTCGAAACCACCCACCAGGGTTTCATTGAAGCCATGGATGATGATTTCAACTCGGCCGGCGCGTTGGGCCAAATCTTCGACCTGGTGCGCGTGGTCAACCATGCCCGCGACGCCGGAGCAAACGACGAGCAATTGCAACCCGCTCAAAAAACGATCACCGACCTGACCGGTATCCTGGGCCTGCAACTGGAAAAAGCCGAAACTACCGGGGCCGAAGCCGCGCCATTCATCGACCTGCTGGTCGAGGTGCGTTTGGAACTGCGCAAGGAAAAGCTGTGGGCACTTTCGGATAAAATCCGCGACCAGTTGGCGGAGCTGGGTGTGCTCCTGGAAGACAGCAAAGAAGGCACCCTCTGGCGCTGGGAATAAACAAAACAAAGGAGATGGGCTGTCCCAAAAGTAAAATCTAACTTTTAGGACAGCCTTTTTTAATTGCTTATGGCTGAATGGATCTATGGCCGCAATCCGGTCTATGAAGTATTGACCGCCGCAAGGCGCGATGTGTTCGAACTGCGCCTGGCGCAGGGCACCGAAAAGAAAGGTCGCATTGCCGATATTCAAAAGCTGTGCCAGGAAAAGAAAATCCCGGTCAAGTTCGTGCCGCGCCAGGACCTGGACAATATGCTCAGTGATGCACCGGGCAGCAGCCACCAGGGGTTGGCTTTGCGGGCCAGTGAATACCCCTACAGCGACCTGGACGAGATGCTCTACCGGGCCGAAGAACGGGAGGAACCACCCTTCTTGCTGCTCTTGGATACGCTGCAAGACCCGCACAACCTGGGCACGCTGCTGCGCACCGCCGAGGCGGTGGGTGTACACGGCGTGGTGATGCCTCTGCGGCGCACGGCCACGGTTACTCCGGCGGTGGTCAACGCCTCGTCGGGGGCCAGCGAACATTTGCTGGTCACGCAGGCCAACCTGGCCCAGGCCATCAAGAATTTGAAGGATAACGACGTGTGGGTGATCGGCCTGGACGGCGGCCGCGATTCCCAGCCGCCCGACCGTGTGCGCCTGGACGGGGCGATTGCGCTGGTGGTCGGCAACGAGGGCGAGGGCATGCGCCGCCTGGTGCGCGAGTCCTGCGACCTGCTGCTGCGCCTGCCGATGCGCGGCCGGATCGAATCGCTCAACGCTGCCGCGGCCGGGACGGTGGCGCTGTATCTGGCCTGGGGGGCAAGGGGATACGATTAGTTTCGGCAGTTTAGTGGTTGGGTAGTTGGATAGTTTGGTAGTCGGTTAGTCGCAGATTCTTTTTTGGCCGGGATTTGTTGCAGGCAGAGAGAAATCTTGTGGATTTCTCCAGCCACCGGATAGTAAAAATAGACTTGAGCAGATATAATACAATCCAGGACAACATCTTCCAGGGAGCCTGAGATGAAGAAATCACCTATAAAATTTATTCTGATTCTATTTGTGCTGGTGCTATCGGGCTGTGCTGCCCAGCAAAAAGTGCGGTAACGGCGCCAACCAACACACAACCCCCAACCTTCACAGCAACCATGCCGTCTGCAACGCTTTCATCCAAAAAAGCTTACCTGCCGACTTATCAGGCCAAGATGACCCAAAGATATCTCGAGCAAGCTACGCCCACTGCCGTAAACTGGACACCAACGCCAACGTCTCCTTCAGCGGATCTGTTCCACAACGTTGAGGTCGCTCCCGAAATGGCCTGGGGGCAGGCGGATGGTTCGCTCTTGTTGTTGGATTATTCAACCAGTGAGGATATTTTGCTGGATTTGACCACTGGGGCGAAAACACCCATTGACCCAATTGAACCATTGGACTACTGCGCGTATGTTTCCCCAAACCGTTCGCGAATTGCCTGCTCTGCAGGGACAGGCGCATCCGCTAAGTTAGTGATTCTAGACCATCAGGGAAAGATCATCAAAACGTATCCCTGGAAAGACAATTGGTATTTCCTGGATGGCTGGTTGAACGATGGTCAAGTCATACTGACAGCTAATCCACCCGCTGATTATGAGCCCTACCAAAACTTGCCCACCACGCTCTTCAACATTGGGGGTGGAAACGAAACCGTTCTACTACCCGATTATCCCGAGATCAATAATTTAGAACCCTTCAATCAGCAGGGGCCACTTGCTGCGACGGCAACCAGCTACAGCCCGAACTTGAAGCTCGCTGTCTATGAAGCGTTCGGCGAGGGAGGAAAAGATTTAGTTTTGTGGGATCGGCAGAACAACACAGAAGCTGCCCGAGTTCAACAAGCAGATACAGCACCCTACCCGCAATGGAATCCAGCCGGAGACCAGGTTGTTGTAGCTGGGAGATCAGAAACCAGATATACGGATTTATTTATCCTTTCAAAATCCGGTGGAGCACAGCAGGTTACAGATCTCCGAGAAATAATTTTCCACCCAACGAGCATCTACACCCTGGGTTGGTCGCCTGATGGGAAGCGCATCGCCTTTGAACTTACATCGGATGGTCGGAAATGTGATCAACACTGTATCGGGATTTTTGATGTGGATTCGGGAGAAGTTGAAATCTTTAATTTCTCCGAATATCGCATTGGTTTTTCCCTCGCACCGAATTATGCTTTGACCTGGTCTCCAGACAGCCGCTATTTGTTGCTGCCCCTGATTTCGATTGAGACTGACGAAGAACCGACCGTTGTCTTCGATGTCGAGCAAGGGCTGGCCTACCAGGTAGCCACAAACGCGCGGATTGAGGGCTGGCTGGCTCGCCGCCACGATCTTGGTCATTCGGCGACACCCACTCAAACGCCAGTTTCAACTGGTGAAGTCATGCCGCTAAGTGGTGATGGGATCGTTAAAGTAACCGATGGGGCCTATAGTTATTTCCTGGGGAGCCTGAACCCGGAACAAACCGAGATGATCGCATTTGCACATGACGGTTCTCATTGGCGGCTTGTGCGCATCGATCCTGATCAAGGAAGCTTTATTGAATTCATTCCCCATTTCGATGCAGACTCTCAAAATCCACAGGTATCACCGGATGGGAAATATATTCTGGTTGCTTCAAACGGCACTGGTGATTTTGATATTTATATAATGGATTACCATAGAGAAGAATTCATCAAGTATGTAACTTCAAATAGTTCGAGTGATATTTCTCCGGATTGGTTTCCAGATGGTAATCGGCTTGTATATATTCACAATGACGGTGATTGGGAAATATATATATAAGCTCTTTGGAAGAACGAGATATTATGCGGTTAACCTCTAATACTTCTGAGGAATATAGTCCGCATGTATCACCCGATGGAGACTATGTCGTCTATTATTCATCCAGAGAGAATAATGTGGATATCTACGTTTACGCTATGGAAGATGGCACGGAAGCACGCATCACGACAGATGCAGCCCGCGATGCAGAGGGAACTTTTTCGCGAGACGGTGAGTGGATCGTATTTGAAAGCAACCGGAATGGGAATTATGATCTCTGGGCCGTGCGGACAGACGGGAGTGACTTGCAGCAAATCACATCGGATAGCGCCGATGAGCAAGTCCCCTACTTTTCCCGTGACGGAGAGTGGCTGTTTTATCAGTGCGCTGAGGATGGTGGCAATTATGATATCTATCGAATGCCTTGGAAAAAGTAATGTGAACAAAGTGAACTGCACAGGATGGTGGTGCGGGGATACGATTAGTTTAGGTAGTTTAGTGGTTGGGTAGTTGGATAGTCGAGTAGTCTTCTAGTCGTTAGTCAGATGGTCGGTTAGCATGTACACTCAATAATCCTTATTTCCCTCTGCGACTCCATGCCTCTGCGGTAAAAAGGGAAAACTGAAGTTGCCGCGGTTTTAACTACCCCCTACTGATTATCGGATTATGAAAAGCGTGTTGGTGACTCAGGCTTCGCCGAACACCTTGGCGTTGTAGGTTGCAATGCGCCCGCAGAAATTACAGATCACCTGCACCGGCGTAACCGTGTGTCCATTGGCCTCATACGACTCGCCCATCATGCCCACGTACCAATCTTCGCTGCCGCAGATGATACAGCTGGTGGGGATCTTGCGGTGCGTGAAGTAATGCATAATCAGTTCTCTTTGTTTTTCCTGTTTCTCAGACATTGAGCTTTCTCCTTCTGCTATAAACCGATAAAACTCCAGACACGGATAAGGCATATGCCCAGGACATGCTGCCCTGGCTGCTGTGGAAACTCAAATGAATCGTTGGCTGGGAGGTGGGATGAAGAGATAACGATGCTAACCCCATAATAACATTAATTCAATTTTGGATCGCCCCCTCATTAAATCTTTTGCTAGCAAATGCGCGGCAGCATCTCGCCCATCAACACGTCGACGACGCGGTGGCTGCCGATCAGCGTCTTCATCAAAACGCGGCCTTGCGGCTCTTCGGTGACCTCGCCGACGATGACGGCGGCGCGCCCGTAGCGGTTGGCATGCATCACATCTAACACTTTGTCAGCGTCCTCTTTGGCAACGATCAAGATCAGCTTACCCTCGTTGGCAATGTAGAGCGGGTCGAAACCAAGCATCTCACAGGCCGACTGCACCGCCGGGGTGACGGGGATGGTGGTCTCGTCCAGCACGATGCCGACCTGGGACTGTACGGCAATCTCGTTCAGCGTGGTCGCCACCCCGCCGCGCGTCGGATCGCGCAGCACGTGCACATTCTCGCTGACCGCCAGCACTTCGGCGATCAGATGATTGAGCGGGGCCACGTCACTCTGGATATCACTTTCGAAACCCAGTTCACCGCGCGCCCCTAAGACCGCAATGCCGTGGTCACCGACCGTCCCGGACAGGATCACCACGTCGCCGGGTTGGGCCTGAGCGCCGTCGATCTGCCGCCCCTCTGGGATCGTGCCCACACCCGCGGTGCTGATGTACAACCCATCGGCATTACCCCTTTGCACGACCTTGGTATCTCCGGCCACGATCTGCACGCCGGCTTCTTCGGCCGCGG
>JAFGKO010000401.1 GCA_016928525.1 Anaerolineales bacterium
AAGGTGTTGTACGTGTCGGGTGAAGAGTCCGAGCGGCAGATTAAGATGCGGGCCATGCGTTTGGGGGCAGGTGACAAAAAATCGGATTTGCCAGCCAGTTTGTTGCTGGTCACGGAAACCAATTTAGAGACCATCTTCAACCACGTCCGTGAAGTGACGCCGACCGTGCTGATCATTGACTCGATCCAGACCATGTATCTCTCCGAAATGGATTCTTCGGCTGGCTCGGTCTCACAGGTGCGCGAGTGCTCGTCACAGTTGCGGGAACTGGCCAAGACCAGCGGGATTTCGGTCTTCGTCATTGGGCATGTGACCAAGGAAGGTGCCATCGCCGGTCCGCGCGTGTTGGAACATATCGTCGATACGGTGCTCTACCTGGAAGGCGACCGCTTCCAGGCCTATCGTTTATTGCGCTCGGTCAAAAACCGTTTCGGCGCGACGGCGGAAGTGGGCGTGTTCGAAATGCGTGGCAGCGGCCTGAGTGAAGTGGCCAACCCGTCGGAAGCGTTTTTAGCCGAGCGCATGGTCAACGCGCCGGGATCAGCCATCGCTGTGACGATGGAGGGTACGCGTCCGCTGCTGGTGGAAATCCAGGGGTTGACCAGCCCGACCCAGTTCGGCAATGCGCGTCGCACGCCCAACGGGGTGGACTTCAACCGTCTGCTGCTGATTGCGGCTGTCTTGACCCGCCGTGTCGGGATTAAACTGGGCGAGCAGGACATCTTCGTCAACGTGGTCAGCGGCTTGAAAGTGGACGAACCCGCCGCCGACCTGGCAATTGCGGCCGCTATCGCTTCCTCGTGGCGGGATGTGCCCATCCGCGCGGAGGCGGTGCTGATTGGTGAAGTCGGTCTGGCAGGCGAACTGCGTATGCCCGGGCAGATGAACATCCGTTTGCGGGAGGCCGCCAAGCTGGGCTTCAAGACTGCCATCGTGCCGAAAGCCATCCGCAAGGGGGATGACTGGCCGAAAAATATCGAAATCATCGAGACGCGTTCGCTCAAGCAAGCATTGGATACAGCTTTGATGGAACGCGAAAGACCCAAGGGGCGGAAAGTGGCGTGATTTTCGTAAAGGCACGACAAAGTGTACTACTGTGTGCTGCGTAAAAATTTGAACCCAATAGCTGTAATTTACCCGTGTTTGGATCGTAAAAAATTCATGTAATTATGCAAGAAGCAGTAAAATGGTAAGCGCCCCTACAGGAGATCTTAAGATGGCCCACTACAAACTCGCTTTCATCGGTTTCGGCAACGTTGCGCGCGCGCTGGCGCGTCTTTTGCTGCGCAAAGAAGATGTGTTGAAATCCAAATATGGGATCACATTCTCTGCGACCGGCATCGCCACTGGCAGTCACGGTTTCGCTGTCAACCCGGATGGATTCGACCTCATCAAATGCGTAGAAACTGTTGAAGCGGGTGGCTCACTCGATGGATTTAGCAAGATACCAGTTTCAAACTCAACTGAAGTTATCAAGGAATCACAAGCTGATTTCATGTTCGAGAATTCGCCTGTCAACCACAGTACTGGCCAGCCCGCCATTGACCACGTCCGCACGGCGCTGGAACTGGGGATGGGCGTCAGCACTGCCAACAAAGGGACGGTGGTGCACGGCTACCGTGAACTGACTGCGTTGGCGGAATCCCAAGGCCGCAAGTTCTATTTCGAATCCACGGTGCTGGGCGGCTCGCCGCTCTTTTCGGTCTTCCGTGAAACCATGCCCGCCGCAGAGTTGATTTCTTTCCAAGGCATTCTGAATTCCACAACTAATATTATCCTGTCACGCATGGAACGCGGCGAGAGTTTCGATGAGGCGGTCAAGTATTGCCAGGGGATCGGCGTGGCCGAAACCGACCCGTCCGCGGATGTGGATGGCTGGGACGCGGCCATCAAAGTCGCTGCGCTGGTAACCGTCTTGATGGATATCCCGTTCACACCGCAGCAGGTAGAAAGAAAAGGCATTCGGGAGATCACGCCCGAGATGATCGGGCAGGCCAAGGCGGGTGGGAAGCGCTGGAAACTGGTCTGTGCGGCGGAGAAGGTTGGTGATAAAGTCAAAGCCAGCGCCAGGCCGGAGCTTGTCCCCATGTCATCCCCGTTGTATAGTATGGAGGATTCAACTACCGGCGTCGCCTTCCGCACGGATGTGCTGGGCGATTACTCGATCATTGAATCGGAGCGCGAAGGTATGGTGGCAGGACCGATCCCGACGGCTTACGGGTTATTCGCGGACTTTGTGAACGCAGCCAAAGGAGGCTGACATGGCGGGATTTACATTGAGAGAGGTCATTCATGTGCTCGAAGGAGGCTGGGGGGTATATGTCGGTCAGTTCAACGCGCTTTCTCCTGAAGCGCAGGCGGCCTTTCTGCAGAAGCAGGGCTTCGAAACTTTCCATGACCTGTTGGCACACATCGTCGGCTGGTGGGAGGAGGGTCTGTGGGTCATGACCGGTATCCTGGACGATCCTGGCTTTACCTGGGAGGAGCGCGACACAGATGCCTTCAACCGGGAGTTGGTCGAGAAATACCGCTCGTGGAGCGATGAAGATTTATTGTTACATTATGAAAATGTGCGTGAGGCCATGTTGGATCTGGTTTCTGAGTTAACGGAAGATGCGCTCACAAATGAAGACATCCGCGACTGGTTGTATGCGGATGTGATCGAGCATTTGGAAGATCATAAAATAGTCTGACAAGTCTGTGGGTCTAACATGTCTAATAAGTTGGACTTGTGAAACCTGTTAAACCATCCGACCAATAAGACCAATTCGGGAGGGCACAATGGAAGAGAGAGACGTTTTCATCGTATCAGCCGTACGCACGGCCATGGGAGTGGGCAAACCGGGCGGGGCCCTGTACGAATTCCTGCCGGTGGACCTGGCTGCCAGGGTCATGCAGGAAGCGG
>JAFGKO010000402.1 GCA_016928525.1 Anaerolineales bacterium
GGCAGGCGCGGAATCACGGAGGGGGCATGGATCACGGGAATACGTCGCGGCTGGGCCGGGAGTCCACACGCAGCAGCATAACGCGCCCAGCGCGCCGCCGATCCTTCCCCCAATTCATGGAAGGGCTCGCGGGTATCGAGCAGGGTTTGCAGGCGCGGCAAAACGGCCTGCCGGACCAGCGCCGCCCCGGTGCGCGGGTCTGCGGCATAAGCCGCGTCGATTTCATGGCATGATACGCCGTCGGTGAGCAGCGGCATGAAACTGTAGTGCAGCGTTTCGATTTGAATCCGCAGCATGAGCAGTTCAACCGGTCCTTCAACCTGATGCAGTGTATACAGACGCACATAACGACCAAAGGGTACAAGATTCTCATGTGTCATGGTTTTGTACCTCATTCACCCACTTCTCTATTTAGTATAAAACAGTCAGGGTATGTTTCACCACAAGGCAGGGGAAATAAAACAGTGTCAGGTGCATGGCTTGCACACGTGACAAGCCATATTGCGGAGAAAATGCTTCAGATAGCTGCCACCGGTTCATGATCGCATCCCAAATAGCCAGATTATTACGTCCGGACTATAATCGATTTGAATACAAAAAACGCCCATGAGCGATGATGTTCATGGGGCTGCACATTTCAAACAGGAGAAAAAAATAGAGATGATCGGAAATATAATCATTTGGATCGTTGTCGGCGCGATTGCGGGCTGGCTTGCCAGCAAGGTGATGAAGACGAGCAGCACTCAGTCACTTAGCGAAGATATCATCGTCGGTGTCATCGGAGGTTTCCTGGGGGGCCTGGTACTCGACATTCTCAACATTGGTGGTGAGGTCAGCGGGATCAATCCCGGCAGCATTCTGGTGGCCTTTATAGGTGCCGTCTTGTTTTTGGTCATTCTCAAAAAAGTCCGTGGAACGGCAAAGATCTAACGCTTTGTACCAAGGGCGATTGACAGTCTGACGGCGTTGTCCGCATGACCGAACCGCCGGATGCAAACCGGCGTGGGAGGGGACGGCTAAAACCGTCCCCTATCCCCATCTAGAGCTGGACGACGCTGTTTTCTGCCAAGACCAGCCGGTGTGTCACAGGCCGTGTGGGGGCCCGGATAACCTTCACGTTTTCGGCGATCAGGCTGGCATCAATCCGCCGGTCAATATCCTTGATCATGCAGCCACTCATGATGATACTGTGTTCGATCTCACTGCTCTCGATCGTGACATTATCACCAATCGATGTATAAGGCCCCACATAAGAATTGCGAATGGTGACATTATTACCAATCACCACCGGCCCCCGGATGACACTATCAATAATCTGAGTCCCTGTGCCCAAAACCACCCGGTGCGAGACATCGGAATCACCTTGAATGCGCTCATCGTTGGTATAGGCAGGCGTAAACGGAAGGTCTTCTAACACAAGCTGGTTGGCGCGGACGATCGATTCGGCGTTGCCCGCGTCGATCCACCACCCTTCCACAATATAGGGGATCACCTTACCATTCTGATCGAGCAGGTATTGAATCGCATCGGTGATTTCAAGTTCGTTGCGCCACGAGGGTTTAATGTGTTTGATCGCCTCGAAAATTGCCGGTTGGAAAACATATACACCGGCAATCGCCAGGTTGGTTGGTGGGTCTTTAGGTTTCTCCACCAGCCGTTTGATGCGGTCCCCGTCCAATTCGGCAATTCCGAATGCGCTCGGATCAGGCACTTCGGTCAGCGCAATAGCCGCACTCGCGCCGGTCTTCTCAAATTGGTTACAAAGCACTCTCATGCGATCCTGAAAAATATTATCACCCAGGTAGACAATAAACGGTTCGTTACCAACAAATGGCTCGCATAGTTTGACAGCGTGTGCCAGCCCTTGCGGGTCTTCCTGGGCAATATAAGTGAGGGGGACCTTGACAACGTGATTCGCGCCGTTGCCAAGCTGTGCGCGGATGGGGGAATCCAGGCTGTTGACCACTAACCCAATTTCAGTCGCGCCCATATCGGTAAGCGTATCAATAGCGTATTTTAATAAAGCCTTATTGGCGACCGGGACCAGAGGTTTGGGCATGGTCAGGGTGACAGGGTACAGGCGAGTTCCTTTTCCGGCGCACAGAATAACCGCTTTCATCGACTTCAGACCTCATATATGTAAAATCCTGCTGAAATCCTAACGCGCGGCGGGTCTTGCTGCAAACTCTTCTGAAGAAAGCTGGGGCTCATCGATCAAAGACCAGGTGGCGCTCGCTTTTCTGCGTTCCTGGCGAAACTATAGTAACTTATTGGGCAAAACAGGGTTTTGAATATATAAATTTCATTATGTTTAATTCTGTCTAGGAGAAAATTGAACCATGACCACTACGCATGAGAACCCATTCCAGAATCTGCGCCGTTTCAACCTGTTCATGGGCTTGTTTCATTTCGCCCAGGGCTTGTTGATGTTAGCTTTGAGTGATCTTGATTTCAAACTGCCTGTTACCACCTCGTTTCTAAAGTACGATGAGACAACCGAGAAATTGGTTACCGACCTAAAAACCGCTTTCGATCTGCCACTGGCGCCACTGGTGGCAGCTTTCCTTTTCATGTCCGCTCTGGCGCACTTCCTGATCTCTACGCCGGGTATTTACGACTGGTATATCCGCAACCTGAAAAAAGGCGTCAACTATGCGCGCTGGATTGAATACAGTTTCAGCTCTTCAGTGATGATCGTGGCGATTGCGATGCTCTTTGGAATGTATGATATCGCCTCACTGCTGCTTATCTTCGCGCTGAACGCCATGATGATCCTGTTCGGGTGGATGATGGAACTGCATAACCAGACGACGGACAAAACCAACTGGACCGCGTTTATTTTTGGCTCGATTGCGGGGATAGTGCCATGGATCGCCATCGGCGTCTTCCTGGTTGGCTCGGTCACCAGCGGCGAACAGGTCCCCAATTTTGTCTATGCAATCTATGTGTCGTTGTTCCTGTTCTTCAACATCTTCGCGGTTAACATGGTGTTGCAGTACAAGAAGATCGGGCGTTGGCAGGACTATCTCTATGGCGAGAAAGCCTATATCGTGCTTTCATTAGTGGCAAAATCATTGCTGGCCTGGCAGGTTTTCTTTGGAACGCTTCAGCCGAACTGAGTCATTCAACGTGGCACGTGGTGACGTAATGATGGGAAACGCAGACGATGTCATTCTTTGAAATCTACCTGTTGGCCGGGTTATCCATCCTGGCTTTCAATACGGGTCTGTGGCTGGTGAGCGTCCGGCTCAAAAACGCCAGCATCATCGATCCGTTTTGGGGTATCCTGTTTTTGATCGCTGCCCTGGTTTATTTTGTGTTGGCGGAAGATGGCTTCCAGGACCGTAAGATTCTGCTCCTGGCCCTGGTCACGATCTGGAGTCTGCGCCTTTCCATCTATCTCACCTGGCGGAATTGGGGTAAAGGCGAGGACTTTCGCTATCGCAAATGGCGCGAGGAACACGGCAGCCGCTGGCCGCAGCGGAGTTTCTTTCAGGTTTTTCTGTTGCAGGGCGTGTTGGCCTGGATCATCTCCATCCCACTGCTGGCGGCGATGGCCGGTGAATCGCCGGATCATCTGACGGTTCTGGATGGACTCGCGGTCGTGGTCTGGCTGATCGGCTTCTTCTTTGAAGCCGTCGGGGACTTCCAACTGGCGCGTTTTAAAGCTAATTCGGCCAACAAAGGGCGTGTACTTCGCACAGGGGTGTGGCGTTACACGCGCCATCCCAACTATTTTGGAGATGCTGCGCAGTGGTGGGCCTTTTACCTGGTCGCGCTGGGGGCTGGTGGTTTCTGGACGATCTATGCGCCGATCATCATGACCGGGTTACTGCTGAAAGTCTCAGGCGTAGCGCTTTTAGAGAAAACGCTCAGCGAAACCAAACCACAATACCAGGATTACATAGCTACCACACCGGCTTTCTTTCCCTGGTTTCCTAAGAAACGGCGCGACCGCTAACGTTCGGGTTGATGGGGTCAGGTTCTGCAAGACTCAAACATGACACCCAAACCATCTTAAAAGGAACTCTGCCATGACTGGTCACGAAGTTGCCCTGATTACCGATAGTACGAGCGATCTTCCTGATGATATGCTCCAAGAGTATGACATCGGCATGGTCCCTTTGATGGTAATCTGGGGAAATGAAGAACTGCGTGACCAGATAGATATTAAATCGGCAGAGTTTTATGAACGTCTGGCCTCCGACCCGATCTATCCGACCACTTCGCAGCCTTCTCCGGCGGCCTTCGTCCAGGCCGTTCGTGATGCGAAGAATAACGGGGCCAGGGAAGCGGTCATTTTTACGATCAGCAGCGGCATGAGCAGCACCTACCAATCCGCCAGGCAGATCGAAAACCTGGTTGATATCCCGGTGCATATTGTCGATTCAAAAGCCAACTCGATGAGTCTGGGATGGCAGATATTAGCGGCAGCCCGCGCGCGTAACGCCGGAGGAAGCGCGGCGGCCATGATGGCGGCGGCTGATAAGGTCCGGGAAAATCTGGTCACGCTACTGTATGTCAACACGCTGGAATACCTGCACCGTGGTGGGCGGATCAGTGGAGCAGCCAGGTGGGCAGGTACAGCACTCCAACTCAAACCCCAGTTGTTTGTTGACCATAAAACAGGCGAAATCAAGTTGGCCGCGCGCACGCGCACACGGTCCAAAGCGCTCGAAGCTCTCTATCAGAGATTCTTCCAACAGTTGGACACCAGCCGCCCCCTGCACGTGGCTGTGATGCATGGTAACATTCCTGACGAGGCGAAGGCTATCGCCGCCCGAATCCAGCGGGAGTATACGCCTGTCGAACTCGTTATCTCCCTGACCTCACCGGTCATGGGAATCCACACCGGACCGGGTGCCATTGCACTCTGTGGGTATTCTTTGGCTGATAATGAAGCCTGAGAAACCCAACGCCATATTAGCTGCACCATGTTAAATTGCCTGGAGCGATCCATCCGCAAAACCACATGACTTACCTTATGCCCATTCCCATGGCTACTTCCTGAGCTTTGCGCAACAACTCGCCCACGTCCAGCACAATCTGCCGGTTGTAGGTCATGTACACGGCGTTGATGTTAATACCGGCATTGGTCAACGCACGTGCCAGCCTCGCCAGCGATCCTGGTTCATGGGGTAACGTGACCATGAGCACTTCCTGCGCGGTGAACGCCAGGTCAATAGTGTTGAGCGCTTCAATGGTTGCGTCAGGATCATTCGTGATGAACTGAGCCACCCCTTCTTCTCCGCAGGGTGACACATGGATTGCAATGATGTTAACGGCATTTTGAGCTAATGCTTCGGTCAAATCGGCCAAAGACCCGGGCCGGTCTTCGAGCATAATCGAAAATTCAGTTGCCATGACTCACTCCATCTCTACGGTTCAATTAGGCTGGATCAAACAAGAGTTGTCCTTTTATTGAAAGTATAGGCCGTATTGGATCGAAACGAAATAGGGTATTGGACACAGGACTGGTTTTGAGGTCGATCCGCGCCATCTATCTCCCATATCCGCAGCGAAGGAACTCAACAGGGGCGACAACAAAAAACACTGGAACGCAGGTTGTCACGTTCCAGTGTGGGTTGGACTCTAAAAGACCGTTTGAAAAGCCCTCACCCTTCCGGCAGAGCCGGGTCCCTCTCCCTCAGGGCGAGGGACTTTCAGAACCGACTCCCC
>JAFGKO010000030.1 GCA_016928525.1 Anaerolineales bacterium
CCAGCGCCACCTTATCGCCTTCGCACAATTTCAGCGAAACGCCCTGCAGCGCCACGTGTCCGTCCGGATAGTGGAAGTGCAGGTTTTCAATCGACAGGACATCCCCGTCGCAGCCTTGGAAGGTGGGTGTGAGAATCGGAGTGGTTTGGTGGGTAACAGGCATCAGAACCGTCCTGTGATTTGCAGAAGCAGGATGATGGCGACGGACAACAGAGCAAAGGCCCAGTCGCCGGATTTCATGTCGTGCGGATTGAGCGTGCGCAGTTGACCGGTGTAACCACGCGCCAGCATGGCGTTGTAGATGCGGTCGGAGCGCTCGTAACTGCGTAGGAAGAGTTGGCCAGCCATGTTGCCGGTGACGCGCGCTCGCCAGACCACGTTCCGACCGGACCGGTAGCCTGCCACCGTTGCGCTGCGCGATTGCCGCGCCCGGAGCAGACGCATGACCTCGTCCGTCAGCACGAACAGATAGCGATACAAAAACGAGACGATGGTGGTCAATATGGCCGGGACGCGCAGATGCTCGAAGGCGTGGATCATGTCGGGGAAGCGCGTGGTAGCCACCAGCAGAATAGCGGCCTGCACGGAGAGCCACGAGCGCAGCAGGATGCTGCCGAACTTGATCAGGCCATAATCCGTGGGGATGAGTGTCAGCGGGCCAAATCTCCACTCCGCCAGCGGATTCCCCAGCGGCGAGAAAATGGCCGAGACCGCCGCCAACGCGAAGGGCAGGGCGATGAACGAGCGCTTGAAGGTGAACTCCACGCCCAGGCTGGAAAGCTGGTTGGCCCACAGCAGGACGATCCAGGACAGGCCAAAGGCTGCCCAGGCTCCGTCTGGCAGCAGCGCGTTGGATAGGATGAACAGCACCGTCACCACTACCTTGACACGCGGATCGAGGCGGTGCAGACGGCTTTCGGCTTCGTGGAAACGGTCGAAGGCGTCAGCGTGCATGGGGAATTACAGTGTACTGCGCAAAGCGCTGAACGGTAGTCGCAGTTTCATGGGAATTAATCATATCAGAAGGTTTAAAGTTTTATGCAAGAAGCAGTAATACCATAGAAAAGTCAACCAGAGTGATTTATTTTTTACCGCGAAGACACAAAGGCACGAAGAATAAATGATTTGTGGCTCTGTGTCCTGGTGTTTTTGTGATGGAAGCGCTGTATACCAACAAAAAAGGGAGACGAGACAGCTTCCCGTCTCCCTATCTTTGAACATGTGAAGTTAGCTGGTCTTACGCCGTAAACTTTGACCAAGGACGATCATCAGTCCCAGCACCACCAGCGCGCCGACCACACCTGCTACGATCGTAGAGAGCGTCGTCTCACCCAGGAAGGGAATGGTGTAATCGGGCAGGATTTCATACGGCGCGGACTGTCCAAGTTGCAGGAAGCCAATGTCTTCAGCCACGCGTTCCAGGCCGTCAGGGTCAGCCGAGGCCAGCGGGGAGAGCAGCACGGCCAGCAGGGAAATCACAACTCCAGCATATATCCAACCACGCCCGCCTTTGGCTGTCACGGCTTTTTCTTCCAGCAAATCAGGGCGAGTCTGCTCGATAAATGCCAGCGCCGCCACTGTGACAATCGCCTCGCCGATGCCGATCAGCACGTGCACGCCGAGCATGGCCGGGACAACGATTTCTAATCGGGATGTGCCGCTCAACCACAGTTGCAGGGATGCAACCAGCGCAGATGCAACCACTGCCAGCCAGGCCGCTACACCAGCTACAGCCAATCGCGTGCCTCTGCTACGGCCAGTGACAGCGCGGTACAGGCCAAAGCCGATCATGGCGGTCAGCAGGCCCATATTGAAGATGTTAGCGCCCATCACCAGCAAGCCGCCGTCCTGGAAGAGCAGTCCCTGCACGCCAATAACGGCGGTCATGACCAGAATCCCGGCCCAGGGCCCCAGCACGATAGCCGCCAGCGCGCCGCCCAAAAAGTGACCGGACGTGCCGCCCGCCACCGGGAAGTTGAGCATCTGCGCGGCAAAGATGAAGGCCGCCATGATGCCCATCAGCGGGACTTGTTTTTCTCCAAGCGATTTGTTGGTCTTGGAGATGGCGATACCGACAGTAACGATGGTGATAGCCCAGAAGATCAGAGAGATTACCAGGCTGAGAAAGCCGTCAGGGATATGAAGGGGAGCGGGGGAATATAACATTTTTAGCCTCCAAGATTGGATTTTTGACACTCCGGGCATAACCCGAAGAAGGTCACATGACTGTCAATGAAACGGAATCCACTGTTGGATTCCATTTCGGCGTAAAGCTTTTCGAGCAGGGCATGCTCGATCTTGAGTTCTGCTCCGCACTTGCGGCAGATCAAGTGATGGTGGCCCTGTTTGGCTATCTCGTAGACCAGATGTCCGCTACCCATGTGGGCAGAACAAGCCAACCCGTTTTCGGCCAGGAATTCCAACGTGCGGTAGACCGTTGGCTCGGTCAGACCGGGGACATCAAGGCTGGTGCGTTCATAGACTTCGGTCGGCGAAAGATGTTTGTCCGCATGGTGCAAGGTGTGCAGGATGGCTAACCGTTGAGGGGTCATACGGAAGCCGCGTGCACGTAGTTGGGGGGTGTATTGGTTGCCGCAGGTCATGGGATCCTTGTTGCAATAAGTTGCAATAGTATCTTATCACAACAAGGTTCCCTTTGGAAGAGAAATATACCCTTTTCACAATGCTCGGCGGGGGTCCCAGACCTCCGCCGAGTTAAAACAGCCGATAAAGGGCCAGCCTGCTTACGGTTCCCACTGGTAATGGATCAGGCTGAATAGATAGGGTAGGTCTTCTACGTATTCGACGCCCACCGTCCATGCACGCCAGTCCAGGCCGCCGAACTGCTCCGTGCCTGGTTTGTATACGGTGTAGAAGTTTATATTGCGTATTCCGACGGCCAGGGTACCAAAGAAAAGTTGGCCAGATTGAGCGTGTCGTTGCAATGCAATTCGTAGTTGGTGCTGAACACTTCCTGCAGGTAAGGCAGGAGTGCTTCGCTGAACGTCTCCAGGGTATCCTCCCCACTGCCCGGTGCGGGACCCCAATCGACCTCGTATTCGGATTCGAAGACCCACGAAGCTTCCTCCGGCGTATAATTCGCCACGGTGCCGTAACGCCAGAGACGTGCATCCAGGCCGTGCAGGGAATGGATCAGCGTAGCCAAAATATCATCGTTCGTCGCCTTGACTGCCGATGCCAGGTTCTCGATCAGTGTCTTGACGCGCGCATCGCTGCAAAACGTGGACGGGTCGGCGTATTCTGTCAGGAAGTCGGCGTTGACCCAGCCTGTCCCGCCGCCAGGCTTCTGGATCTCAACCCACAGGTCGTCGCCCACGCTGGAACTTCGTCCCGTGCGCGCAATACCGGTTTCATTGGGCTGCAACGTGCCTACGACCGCATTCTCCACCCCTGGCCCGGAGCGGATGTTGAGTACATCCTCCTCAGCGACCAGAATAACAGCATATTGGTCCGAAGCGCCACTCGGCGGGGGCTGCGAAGGCTGTGAGAGCGGGGTGAACGTAGGCAAAGGAAGCG
>JAFGKO010000031.1 GCA_016928525.1 Anaerolineales bacterium
CTGCTGATCGCTGTGGCGGGGGTCGATCCCCAGGCGCATATGGAGTTCAACCGTTTCGTCAAACTTGGCCGAGGCGATTTCCTTGGCAAGTTTGACCGCTTCTTCTGGGCTGTAAAGGTGTTGGCGGTCGAACTTTTCGGCGGCGGCGTTGTAGTTCTTTCCGTGTTTTGACATGATATTCTCCTTAGTGGTCGTAGTGGGCACACTGCCCTGCCACGTAACGGTGAATGACGTTAACCTTCGATTAGAACGCCCATGCTGCGGGCGGTGCCTTCGATTTGGCGCATCGCGCCCTCAATATCAATCGCGTTGAGGTCCTTCATTTTGACCTCGGCAATTTCGCGAACCTGTTGGCGGCTCAGCTTGCCAACCTTGTTCCGATTCGGCTCCGATGATCCTTTTTCCAATCCGGCGGCACGGCGGATCAGAAATGCGGTCGGGGGACTCTTCAGGATAAACTTGAATGAACTGTCCGTGAAGATCGTGATCTCCGCAGGGATGATCTCACCAATACGGCTACTGGTCCGCGCATTGTATTCTTTGCAGAACCCCATCAAATTGATGCCGTGCTGTGCCAGAGCCGGGCCGATGGGCGGCGCAGGATTGGCTTTCCCTGCCGGGATTTGAAGCGTGACTACAGCTTTGATTTTCTTGGCCATGACCTTATCGATCCTTCTGGTTACAAAGAGCACCCCCCATACAGGGGGCTCCCCATCGAACTGTTGTATGAGTTAAGCAACTTGTACCTGAGACTTACTCAGGCTTTTTCGACCTGCAAAAAGTCCAGTTCTACCGGCGTTTCGCGCCCAAAGAAGGAAACCAACACCCGCACTTTTGCTTTTTCCATATCGATGTCGCCGACGGTTCCGATGAACTCGTTGAATGGGCCATCGATAATGCGCACTTTTTGCCCAGGGCGGAAGGTAACTTTGATCTTTGGGGCTTCGGCCTCCATACGGCGCATGATCTGCGCGACTTCTTCTGGGCGCAGCGGGGTAGGGTCGTTGCCCATCCCGACAAAGCCCGTGACACCTGGCGTATTCCGCACGACATACCACGAGTCTTCATCCATGACCATCTGAACCAGGATGTAGCCGGGGAAAACGCGGCGTTCAATGGTCCGGCGTTTGCCTTCGCGTACTTCGATCTCTTCTTCGGTGGGCACCACGACATCAAAAATCTTGTCCTGCATGCCCATGGTTTCGATCCGTTGTTCAATCGAGTGTTGAACTTTGTTTTCCTGCCCGGAATAGCAGTGAACGACATACCAATGCCGGTCGTCGTTTGGCTTACCGTCGTCCTCGGCCAGCTCATCACTCAGAACAATGGAGATGTCGTCCAGGTCGCGCGCTCGCTGGCTGGGCAACTGCTCAGGTTTTTCATCTTCTTCATCCAGATAGACCGGTTCTGGATCAAAGTCTACGTCCTCGTTGTTGTACTCTTCATCTACCATAACACATCCTCTTCACACTCAGATCCACGGACGTAGTACGACACGAGTCAGGTAGCTATATTGCCTGAGGCGTGAGCGCTGACGACCAGGCTTACTGGCTAGATCCGGTGGCGAAACGTGAAATAGGTCCCACTCACCAGGACGGCCAAGCCAGCCGCGATGGCCAGGAAAATCCATTCCGAGTCGGCATGGAAAGCTTGCTGGAACCACCAGCCAAAAAAGCCATCCAAAATACCGAGCCCGATCGCAAAAGCGATGGTAACGCCGAGCACAACGCTGGTCAGGCGTGTGGTTTCCTCTCGGGATGGCCAGGTAACTTTTTGCAGCTCTGCGGCAACGCCTCGGAAATAGGCAACAATGCCGCGCACGACTGGGATGCGATTGACCAGGCCAGTCGAGCCAGTGCCGCGCGGTTTGAGGTCGCGCGCGCTGGGCGTCGGGCGATCTTTGCGCTGTGAAACCTGGTTATTCTCGGCAGTCTCTGTACTTTTACGCCGCCGCCGGGTGGAGACAGCCGCCGATTTTTGCTCTGTGCGTTCGTCTTCTACAGTACGCGTTCGTATACGTGCCACTCTTTACTCCCTCGGCAACCGCCTATATCTAAGACACCGTCGCGAGGACGGTGTCTAGCGTAGCAAACGAGCCTTTTTCTAGGCAGGGGTGGTAGGACTCGAACCCACAGCCTACGGTTTTGGAGACCGTTGCTCTGCCAAATTGAGCTACACCCCTAGATCATGGGGCGCGCTTGCCGCCCCGTTACTGCTTCACCGATCACGCCGTTTATTTTGTCTCGCGGTGCAATGTGTGTTTCTGGCAGCGCGAACAATACTTGTTAAGCTCGATGCGCTGTGAATCATTGCGCCGGTTTTTCATTGTGGTGTAATTCCGCTCGCTGCACTCAGTGCAGGCAAGATGGATTACCAGTCGAACATCTTTTCTCTTTGCCATGAGGTATCCAAACTCGTTTAGCCAGGGATAGGGCCCGTGATAAAGCTCAAGGGCCCTGTCAAATGGCGTTAGTTATCCAGAATATCGGTGATGACACCCGCGCCAACGGTAAGGCCGCCTTCACGGATCGCGAAGGTGGAGCCTTTCTCGAGCGC
>JAFGKO010000032.1 GCA_016928525.1 Anaerolineales bacterium
ACCACTCAGGCTGTTCTGGATCCAGTCGAAGACGTCATCACGACCGAAGAACATCCTGGTCTCGGTCACAGGCGCTCCGGCGATATAAGGATTGATTAGTTCACTCATGGGACCCCACGCATCGCTTCCATGTAAGCCCTCCCACATCTATCGTTTGCTACTATTATTTTATACGCTAATGATGGAATTACAAGCAGGTAAAAAATCACTATTTTATGAAAACTATTTCAGGTTCTCCAGGATTTCCCGTGAAAGGGTGCCGGGCACCCCCAAATCCGGGTATCTACCACAGAAATTCCTAAAGAGCCCTATTTCAAACGTAGTAGCGATTTCAGTCACTCTTTTATAATCAAAAACTGCGTTTTCCATCTTTAGCAAGATAGTTGCCCGAATTTCGGCTGATATAAAGTCGTCACTACAGCAAATTCGTGACTCACTGAATTCCTATGTGGTTATGACCAAAGGGCGCGACTATTCCAGTTTTAGATTCCCACTCTCGTCAAGCAGGAAAAATGGATTGTACGCCACTTCCCAGTGGAAGCCGTCCGGATCGACGAAATAGGAGCTATACCCGCCCCAGAAAACCTTCTGTGGCTGCTTAGCGATCTGCACACCTTTGGCTGCCAGGTCGCGGATAATCTCGTCCACTTCCTGCTCGCTGCGCGCGTTGTAGGCCAGGGTCATGCCCGCGAAGCCACTGCCTTCCGCTGGGGTTAGTGCATCTTCGGCCAGTTTGTCACGCGGGTAGAGACCTAAAACCACGCCGCCCGCCTGGAAGAAGGCGATGTCGTCATTGCTGTTGGAAGATGGTTCCCAGACTAGAATCCCGGTATAGAACTTGCGCGAGCGTTCGAAATCTCTAACGCCCAGGGTGATGAGGTGGAGGTTTTGGTTCATCGATTTACTCCGTCTTCGGCGGACTTTCCCTTTTTGCACAAACTTCGCTTAACTTTTATGTATTACTACTTGGGCAAGAGGATTTGTCCCAGCCAGATTGTCCAAATGGGATACAGGATATAGGTTCCAAAATATCCAAAAAACGCAATATAGAGATACCATGGCATGGACTCCATGCTGTCAATTCCAGCGGATATCCCTGAAATACCGATCAGACCAATTGCCATGAACGCACCCACGACAATTCCAAATATGACCAGCTTGTGAGGCAGTGTGTCACCAGAGAGCATGGAGTAACAAAATGCCGCCAGCCACAAGCCGATCAAAGCGTTCCCAATTCCTGTGTACCACCCAGCCAGAACAAAATCTGTGTATCCATACATGATCAGGATCGAGCCGACAATGGTAAAGATCGCGCCAACCAGCGTAAGGACGAACGCGATTTGACTCATCAACGGTGATTTTGAATGATGTTCGGCGTACAACACCCACGCCAGGATTACGCTTAATATTCCAATTAGGGCGTTGAAAACATCATTGACCTTGCCAAAGGACTGATTCACCGTAGCCATCAGGGTGAGGAATACCACCGCGAGGATGGCCACCACCCCCGTAGCGATCGCCGTCCAGCCGACCACGGACGGTGAGAAATTGTTTGTTATCATTTTGCTCCTAAAGTTGATTGACATATTGATAAAGTTCGCATGAGGACGGATTGTAGCATCAATTGGCAAACATGCCGTTTCAGTTATCGAACCAATTCGCGGACTCTCCACACTCGCCAAATCCCTTTCCACTTCATCATTCCGAAAGCGGACAATGCTTCGACAGGCTCAGCACAAGTCCGTAACCCCATCTCGCTCAGAACCTTGTCTCGTTTCCTCTCCCTTTATTGGCTAATCCCACGGATAATCAAACCAACTGACAAATTCGTTATATGCCTCATCTGCAATGCTGTATGAATCACCTCGTTTGCTCACGCGGTCAAATGTTACACCTGCGTCTTTGAACAACTCCTTCACGACATCGTGTAATTCATCCTTAATTTCATCGGACCCCATTTCATTCGCGTTGATTAAAGACAAGGCAACCGAATCCTCTTCTAACTCATCTTCGTCGAGTTTTTCTGCGAGGACGGTTGCATAATGTAACATCCCTGCTATTACTACAGAGAGGCGATGTGTTCGCCCGTCAGGGACAAGTTCGCGGAGCATATCCACCCAAACAGAATAGGTTCCTTTCCCGACTACATCTTGAAGGCTTCTTTTTGATTTTGGTGGCATTTTATTCCTCTGACTTTGCGGAAAATCATTTCCCAACTAACTCGCGTATCCTCCCCACCACCGCGGACAAGTTCTTCACAACCTCTTCATTCCCAAAGCGGACAATCCTCAGCCCCATCTCACTCAAAACCTTTTCCCGTCTCGCATCTTCTTCCTGCTGCAGATCATGGATATCTCCATCCACTTCAATGACCAACGACGCCTTGTGACAGTAAAAGTCAACGATGCAGTCCCGCGATGACTTGCTACCTCCTGAAGTGAACGCCCAACTTGTTCCCGCGTAATACCTGCCAGATGCTGCGCGGTCTTTTCGGCGAGGGTCATGTCACGCCGCTTTCTCCCCAATCCCATCTTATTCCAAACTTCGCTTGGAAGAGATATACTTGGCACGGTCATAAATTGCGGTTTTCTTCCGCCTGAATCGCGGGGCTAAAGCCACCTGCTCAGTTCGTGGAAGTCCTTCGGACTAGCGCGGCGAGTCGGATTTATCCGACTTTCATGTACTGAGGCGGGGATTCATCCCCCGCCGAATCCCGTTGAGCAAAAGCGCAATTTGTGCCCGTGTTCAGTATAGCAAACCTATTTTGACAGCCGAATAAAGATCGGATAGTCTTTCAGCAGGAAGTCGCGAATGAGCAAATTGCCATCTTCGCTCATCGAGATCAGTTCCTGTTCAAAGCCATTGAGAATATCAATTCCCATTACCTTCCAGCCCGTTAAGCCAGGAATTGTCAGCGTAGAGGGGATGCCGGGATCGTCGTCAACTGCTATACCGTTACTCCACAATGCGATTAGTTGGTCGCCGTTGGGCAGGGAAAAACCGTAACTCATGATGTTAGCTGCATCGCTTTGGATTTCCACGGCCAGGTTTGCGGGTTTGGCTCCGGCCATTATTGTGCTTAGGTTTCGAACCGTGGGGAAAGCGACTGGCCGGTATTGAGGGATCGGGACAACTGTTGTTGTCACATCCATGCCCAAGTTCATCACGATGACACGTGCATAGTATTTTGCAATTACAATCTGGGTATATGTCCAGGGGTGATCGTCTTCGGGATCTCGGTGAGGTCTCCACATCAACTCATCGGCTGCGTATTCGCCAGAGAAACCATGAGTGGAAGCAACGCTTTTAATTTCTTGGACGAGCAAAGGATAGTTGTAGTAGTACTCTGGGTGGGATTCCGGTGAATATCCATAGAAAGGATGCCAGGAAACAACGTCGACTAATTCCATAATGTCAGATTCTATGATACGAAATAGATAGTCTTGCGAGGCTGGGCTATCCAACCCAGAAGTACCTCCAACCATTATTTTAGCATCTGGATATTCCTTGCGGATAACGGGAACTGCTCGCCGAACCAGGTTTATATAGTCGTCCACCTCTATCCACTGAGGACAAACGGGGATATCCGGTTCGTTCCATATCTCATAATACTGGATGCGATCCTTGTAGCGGCTGACCATGAAACTGACATACTCAAGATAACGTTGAATCTCTTCCTCGTTCTTGAACCTGGGGCAAGGTGCCCCAACTCCACCAGGGTAAGTTGCTGTGTCCCAGAAAGTAAGATTATAGGTAATCTTTATGTCATTCTCTGCAAGGGTTGTAATAAATTCATCGAGGTTTGGATCGATAGAAAATTCGGGTTTGCTCCAGTCGGCCATGCGCTCCTCGCTGCCATTAAAGCTCACGCGGAATCGCTTGAAACCCGGCGTTAGAATCCCATAAAGCAATTCCACAGGGTTGCTACAGACAAGATCAAATGTTTGCCATAAACTATGCCAGGCTCCTCCAATACGATTATCCTCAATATCCTTCGAATCCTTGGGGGACAGTCTGGTTAAGACTAGATTGTTCCCCTGTTGGAGAACCGTACTGCCCGAAACAGTAGGCACTGACAATTGGCTGGTATTGCCGTTAATGTCAGTGGCTGTAGCGGTCAGGTGAATGACGTTAAAGGAAGAGTTCTTATCCAAAACAAAGACACCAGAACTATTGGCTATCGCCTGACCTTCAAAGTGCTCCCCATCGCTGCCGTTATCAGAGAATATCTCAACCGTGCAGTTTTCGCAGGCAATACCCCTCACGGTGCCCGCGCCCAGGTCGAATTCAGTAACCAGGGGGGCGGCCAACTCAGTGTTGCCATCGTTCCATATCTCAATACTGCATCCGACATTGTCATGGATGCTGTTTTGAGTGATGGTATTGCGCACCGTGCTTGAATCGCGCACTTCTATACCGCTTACACCGTTATAGGCAATCAGGTTGTTGGGGCCAATCACATTTTCGCTGGCCCCTACTCCCAGGGAAATTCCAGCACCAGCATTTCCTAAAGCACCAGTCCCGTCAGCGTCAGCACCGATTATGTTGTTAAGAAGCGTATTTTTCACGCTTCCTCCAATGATCCCCACGCCGCTGCCACCGCCGTTGCTGCTTACCAGGTTGTCGAACAATTGGTTATGGGATACACCGTCCATAAAGATGCCTCCCCATTTGTTTTCCCACGCTTTCTTGCCACTCTGGTCAGTGCCAATATAATTGCCTGAAATCAAGTTGAAGGAAGCACCCTCCATCAAGCTAATACCCCGTCCACCGTTTGAACTGAGCAAGTTGCCCTGGCCCAGCGGCCCCATACCAATGCTGCGACTACCCCCAATTATGTTGTTTCGGCCTCCATGCAATTCTATGCCATTGTTTTGGAAACGGATGATCTGCAGGCCTCGGATCGTGTTCCCATCTGAGCGTATGGTCAGGCCATTGACCCATTCTCCCTGGGCCTTAATCCCATCCAGGATTACCCCGGCGTTGCTGGCATCGATGGTTATATACCCCTGAGAGAGCCAAGGAAGCTCGCTGGTAACAGCAATCGAAACCGGATCATCTTGCGGAAAGATAGCCGGGTCGAAGGTTATGGCATCGCCAGGTTTTGAGTCTCGCAATGCCTGCCGTAAGGTTCCAGTACCACTATCATCCGCGCTGGTGACGATAATGCTCTTTCCTTTTGGTATTGGTGTTATTGTGTGTGTAGGAAGTACGGGTGTCAGTGTAGGTGGTGTAGCTGTCTGTGTTGCTGGAACAGCGGGAGACGAACTTGACCCGCAGCCATTCAAGACAAGGGTAAAAATGGTCGTGAATAGGAACGAGAAAGTAACGCTTTTCTTTTTCATTGGCGAACCCTCCTTTGCTATTGTACAACCAAATGCATTCGAAAAATCACCCTAATCCACCGTCAGCGTCTTGGACAAATTCCTCGGGAAATCAGGATCAAACAACCCCTCTCCCTTCTCCCCCAAGGGGGAGAAGCCTTTGCTCTTGAAATGAAATATTGCTTTAGAAAGTCAATAAATTTATCGACTGACAAGCCCCCTTCCCATTTGGGAAGGGCGGGGGGATAGGTCAAACGGATATGCTGAATAGAAATTCGTTGTCCGCGCATCCGTTTATCCGTTTCAAAATCCGTTGATACTAATCCACCGTCAGCGTCTTCGACAAATTCCTCGGGAAATCGGGATCAAACCCTCTCATCACACTCATGTGATACGACAGCAACTGCAGCGGCAACACCGCTAGCAGCGCGTTGATCTGCGGGTCGGACTTGGGGATGACGACCAGGTCATCGGCGTTAGCGCGCAGGCGGGCGTCTTCCTCGCCTATAGCGATGGCGCGCGCGCCGCGCACCTTGACTTCATTGATGCCGCTGATGATCAATGAAGTATCCTGCGGCCCGGCGACGAAGACGATCGGGAAGCCCTTGCTGACCGCGGAGAGCGGTCCGTGCTTGAACTCGGTCGAGAGCGTGCCTTCGCAATGGGCATAGGTGATCTCTTTCAGCTTCAATGCCCCTTCCAGCGCAATGGGATAGGTCGCGCCGTAGCCCAGGCAATACATGTCGTTCCACTCGTTGATCTCGCCTGCGATTTGCTCGATTTGCGGGGCAACAGCCTGGATGGTTTTTTCCATCAAATCGGGGATGGCGTCAAGTACCCGCGTATCGAGACCCGCCATGCGGTAGGCTAGGTACAGGAAGGTGATGACCTGGTTGGTAAAGGTCTTCGTGGCGGGGACGCTGATTTCGTATCCGCAGCACAAGGGCAGGCAGAACGATGTGGCCTTTGTCAGGGTTGAGCCGACCACGTTGGCCAGCCCATAGCAGTCCATGCCGCGCGCTTCGGCGGCTTCCAGCGCGTTGAGCACGTCCTTGGTCTCGCCGGACTGGCTGACGAACAGGCCGACGTCTCCATGTCCCACCGCGGGAGCGTACTGCGCGATGAACTGCGGGGCCAGCACAGGGATGGCCGGCCTGCCAGCCAATTGCGCAAAATAGACCGATCCTGCCAGGGCGGCGTGGTAGCTGGTACCGCAGGCGATGAAATACAGGTGACGGGCGGATTTCATCTTCGCGATCAAAGTCTGGACCTCGGGACTACCCGCTAATAAATGCAGCAGTTCCCGCCCAACTTGAGGCTGCTCGTGGATCTCCTTGAGCATAAAGTGCGGATAGCCGCCTTTTTGTACCGCGTCCATGCTCTCGGTGACTAGCTCGGGTTCACGCTCGATCAGCCGGCCGTCTTTGACCGTACACAGTTCGACGCGGTCAGCCCACAGCGTGACGATCTCCCCATCCTGTGGGCGGATGATGTTTCGTGTTAATGGCAGGATGGATGGCAGGTCCGAGGAGACGCAGGTGAAGCCCTCGCCCAGGCCGACCACCATGCCGGAACCTTTCTTGAAAGCGTAGAGTTTATCGTCGTCCGCGCGCCCGATTACGAAGGCATAATCGCCTTCCAGGTCACCGTAGGCCAGGCGGATGGCGTCGATGAACTCGTACCCGCGGTTGATGTAACGTTCCACGGCGTGGACGCAGGTCTCGCCGTCGTTCTGTGAGCGCACGGTCATGCCCTCATCGATGAACTGCTGGCGCAATTCGACGTTGTTGACCACGTTGCCGTTGTGCGCGCCGACCAAGTCGCCGTCCGAGTCGATGTGGGGTTGGGAATTGACCTGTGATGGCTCGCCGAAGGTGGCCCAGCGCAACTGCGTGATGCCGCGCGAGCCGCTCATCTCGGCGAAGTTGTACTTGACCGAGACTTCCTCGACCTTGCCGACATCCTTACGCAGATCGATTTTTCCATTGCTCAAGGTGGCCGCACCGACCGAGTCGTAGCCACGATAAGTCAGGCGCTGGGCGGCTTCGATCAGGATCGGGCCGAGATTTTCTTCTTTGTTTGTTACGTATCCGAAGATACCGCACATATAGTTTTTTCTCCTAATTTTAGGTTTATACATGCTAAGTGCGTCGCACCTAGTTCGACGGCGCGAGCACAATGGGTCATTATTTTTTGCTTACCAGTTCGCCACTTCCTTTCAGGTGCGACGCACTTTTCTTCCCAACGATAAACTGCAACGCCGCCATGACCAGCCAGATCGCCGTGGCCGCGAACAGCAGCGGGATGAACGAAAACGAAGCCCAGAACATCTCTGTTGTAGCAAACTCCCACCACGAGCAGTCATGCTGGCCGTTGGTAAAGCCGTAGCAGAGGCCCTCCCAGCTTGTGGCTGTGGAAACCAGTCCCGCTATAGGGATGGCGAGGCACAGCAGGACGCTGAGCCCGAGAAAGACCAGTTTGATAATGCGGAATATGCGAGTCACGGGAGGAGTTTACCAGAGAATGGGATTGGTCAGTCGATTTCCCAGGGCGGACGTCCAACCCCCGCCTCTTTCATAGACTTTGAAACTGCTTCCGTTAAATCGGGAAATATCTCGGCAGCCGCCGCCAGCAGGCCGAAACAGCCCGCGATCATCATGTCGCCGAAAGGGGCAGCGAAGTAAGGACGTAACGATCTACGATTTGCGATTTTCGATTGACGATTTGCAGCGGGGACACTGTTGAACATCGAACGGCGCGGGCCGGTGACGACCACATCGAACGTGTCGTTTCCGAACTCGAATCGCTCCAGCGAATACATCAGCGCGCCATGGCCCATGTCGTCGAAGACATCCTCGTGTTTGAGTGAGCCGTCAGCTAATGCGTGCAATAAAATTTCCAGTCTTTGGAGATCGATTTCACCCGTGTGGTGCTCGAAAACACCCTCGATACCCTGTTCTCCCATGCGGAAAGCCAACGTGTGGAAATTACCGATGTTGGTGATGATCTTCTCTTTTCGTTCTGTTACTACCGGGTCGAAGGATGCGCCCAGCACAGCGGCGGGAGCGGTGTCCATCACCACCAGGGGACAATCGAGTTTACCTGCTGATTCTGCAACGGCTTGTAAGCGGGTCATGATAGGGGGAATATCCTCCGAGAGGAAAGCGAAAGATGAAAGAGAGTTCCTGGCGCGAATGCGCTCGTCGAGATAGTCAAAGCGGAACTGGCGGTCGGAGACGCCCGCGGGCGCATCGCCGTGATCGAAAACAGCCACCGCAATTGCGTCCAGATCGGACAGGTCGACGCCGAAGGGTGAGAGAGAATTTTGAATGGCTGGCAGGTTCAAGTCCCGAAACTCGATGCGCCGAACAGAGTCTGGCAGGGCAGCGGCTTCGTCGTCTGAGACAATCTCGATGCCGGATGCGCGCACTACCTCCAGTTCGTCATTCAAGGTTTTGGCAGCACCTGGTGTGGCGTAGACAGGCAATCCCTGGCGGGCATGCGCTTCCACCGCCCAGGCGGAGGGGCCACCGCCCATCATCACGCCGGTCAGCAGGATGGGGGTTCGGGCCTGCGTGGCCGCCTTGACCTGCTGGTGGACGATCATGGTAGGGGAAGGGACGACCAGTTTGAAGCCGTTTTCGATATGCAATTGGGAGTCGTACAGGAAGATGTCCTGTGTGCCAGTACCAATATCAACTGTTAATATTTTCATTCTGTAATATCATATTCTCCGGGGCAGGCATAGGCCTCCCAACGTTCCCGATCCTGGATTTCCTGGTCTGGAAAAATGACCCATCCACCGTTTTGCAGGACGGTCACTTTGCTGGCCGTCCTTTTTGCAAAATCGATCTCTTCGAATTGGGTTTGGGATTGTGCCCAGAAGTAGGGATTTTCGTATTGTATTCTGTAGCAGATCGCCCGCGTAACCCCGAGCGCTTGCTCTTGTGGGGGGATAGTGCCTTCCCCAACTACCTCTGTAGCTACACTACTGCATTCGCCTTCGAGTTGGTTTCCTCCTTCGAAGGATGAGCCTTTGACGTCTACGCAGTTCACGTATTGCCGGTCAATCAGTTGGTGTACTTCCGTCGGTAGTGCATCTTTTGGACCGGAGAAGCAACTTCTCAGCAGGAGAAGAGCAACGCACGCAATGAGAGCATACCATAGGAGTTGTTCTTTATTCTCTTTCAGGTTACCAATAAGGGTTTTTGTGTCCATAATTCGATACGGAGGCTAGAGCTTAAACTTCGACTCCTAGCCATAGGCGAATGAAGTACCCGATGATGAACGAGAAGGTTGCCACGCCCAAGCTCAATCCGGCCATTTCAAGGAAGCGCACACGGAAGGGTTCGTCTTTTGCGACGGAGATATAGTAATTGAACACAGCGATGATGAGCACAGCGACTGCGAGAGTGATTATAAGGTCTACAATGTAATTCTGGATTAGCAGATATGGCAGGACCAGCAATGTGACGGTGAAGATATAGGCTATGCCGGTATATATCGCCGCGCGCACCGGGTGTTTGTCTGTCTCTTCGGAACGGGTGGCCAGGTATTCAGAAGCAGCCATCGAGAGCGAGGCGGCGATGCCGGTGATCAGGCCGGAGAGCGCAATCAATTTGACGTTTTGCAGCGCCAATGTCAGGCCAGCCAGCGCGCCGGTCAATTCTACCAGGGCGTCGTTCAGGCCGAGCACCACCGAACCGGCGTAGCGCAGGCGTTCCTCGTCCAGCATGGCGAGCAATTTTTGCTCGTGGACTTCTTCTTCATGGATCCACTGCTCAATATTGGGGACTTTTCCTTTGAGAAGCGCGTAATTTTCCTGGGCTTTTTCCTCGCCGCGTTCCATCAGTTTTATGCCAAATGTAAAGCCGAAAATGCGACCAATCAAATAATACTTCCACACATCCCACATGTTGGGTTTAATATCTCGCTGGGTGTATTTTTTCCAATCTTCACTGTGGCGTAGTTCATCTTCGGCGATCTGTTCCATGATCAGGCGATTTTCCGGGTCTCTGATGCTTTTTGCCAGCCGCTTATAGATGTGATATTCGGTTATTTCAGTGCGCTGGAAGGCTTCCAGGATATGGCCGATGGATTCTTCTTGAGACATGATTTCTCCTTGGTATGATTGCTTTCCCTATTGTAAGCTATTTTGGATATTGATATAAATGAGTTCAAAGAATTAATCAATCTGGAATATCCCAGCAGCATTGTAAATAAGCGATGAAACAGCCGTCGAAGCGATATACTGCAATACTGTTGTTATACTATTTGTGATTTTTTTCTTTAGAATAACTATAATAACATTTTGTTTGCGGAGGAAATTGTATGAAAATCAACCATAGTATTCCCATAATATTAATAGTTATTTTATTGACCTTTGGTACACAGGCGTGTGGGTTTGGCGCATCAGCTGCACCGACACCGACAATACTGCCTGCAACCAGTACGTCGACACCGATGCCTACGCCAACCGAAACAGTGCGCCCAACAAGAACGCCCCGGCCTACAAACACACCAGATGTCACGGTTACAGCAATATATAATGACCTGTTTTCAAAGGTCCAGATGTTTAAGGATGAAGGTCTAATTCCTTCCACCGATGGAAAATATATGATGTTGGATAGTGTCAACGAGTCATTTGCACAAATTGGTTACTTACAATATTGGTACTATGATTTTGACGTTGAACATTTCGTTTTTAATGCTGACGTTCAATGGCGCACAGCGATAGATACATCGGATACGTCCGGATGCGGAATTGTGTTTGGGGTACAAGAGAAAGGTAATAATAATGAGTATTATGGAGTTGTGCTCGATAAATCGCGCATTTATTTCACTATCACTAAATCGGGCTATTACTATGAGTTGGGGAAGACACGAGGCACAGGTCGACTAGATTTTGATAACCCTGCCGAGGCCAAATTGACGATTCTTGTATATGATAATCATGCCTATGTCTATGTGGACGATAATTTCATTGGCGAATATACCTTGTCTCAAGACAAAGAATTACGCGGTAAGTTCGGATATGGAATTATTTCAGGCACAAATAAAGATTACGGTACACGTTGTGTGATTACGAATGCCAGAATGTGGGATCTTAAGCCCTGATACTTGATGTGCTGATTTGTAAGCTCTCGTCTTTATAAGAGAACTTCGCGGATGTCAATCCGCGAAGTTCCCTTGCGTTTTTCTCCTGGCGTATTTTCTTTCATTTGATGAAAATTTTACTCAACCCAATCAAACGTTCTGGTTACAGCTTTTTTCCAGCCAGTGTAAAGCGCCTCGCGCGATTTTTCAGCCATGTGCGGCTGCCATTCCTTATCCTTGCCCCAGTTAACGCGCAATTCGTTAAAATTCTTCCAAAAGCCGACGGCTAAACCAGCAGCATAGGCCGCACCCAGGGCGGTGGTCTCGGCCACTTTCGGGCGGATGACAGGAACATTCAGGATGTCTGCCTGGAACTGCATCAGCAGTTCGTTGAAGACCATGCCGCCATCGACTTTGAGTGCAGTCAGCTTCACACCCGAATCTGCTTCCATGGCATCCAGCACTTCGCGCGTCTGGAAGGCGGTCGCTTCGAGCGTCGCCTTGGCGATGTGCCCCTTATTGACGTAGCGCGTCATGCCCACAATTGCTCCGCGCGCATCTGACCGCCAGTACGGTGCGAACAGACCGCTGAATGCCGGGACAAAATAGATTCCACCGTTGTCCTCGACTGTCCGGGCCAGTTCTTCTACATCCGAAGATTTTTCGATCAGGCCCAGGTTATCCCGCAGCCACTGGATCAGGGCGCCAGTGATGGCAATTGAGCCTTCCAAAGCATAAACCGCGGGTTGGTCACCGATCTTGTATCCTAGCGTGGTCAACAGCCCGGATTTGGATGGGATGGGTGTCTCGCCAGTATTAAGCAACATGAAGCAACCCGTGCCATAGGTGTTCTTGGCCTCGCCGGGAGAGTAGCAGGTTTGCCCGAAGAGCGCGGCCTGCTGGTCGCCCAGGTCACCGGCAACGGGCGTTTCGACTGCATCCCCTGTGGCCGCCCCGCTCAACGCTGTATACCCGTAAATTTCCGATGACGAGCGAATTTCAGGCAACATGCTGCGCGGGATGCCAAGAATCGCTAGAATTTCATCGCTCCAATCGAGGCTGTGCAGGTCCATCAAAAGTGTACGAGACGCATTGGTTACATCTGTGACGTGTGCGCCGATCAGGTTCCAGATGATCCAGGTATCGATATTTCCGAAAAGCAACTCGCCTTTTTCGGCGCGTTCGCGCGCGCCAGGGACATTGTCCAGGATCCACTTGATCTTGGGGCCGGAAAAGTAGGTTGCCAGAGGCAGGCCGGTCGTGAGTCTGAAGCGGTCTTGTCCTCCCTGTTTGGCCAGGTCATTACAAGTGCTGTCTGTACGTGTGTCCTGCCAGACGATAGCATTGTAGACCGGTTTCCCGGTCGCTTTTTCCCAGACAAGCGTAGTTTCGCGTTGGTTGGTGATACCGATGGCGGCAATATCTGCAGCCTGAATTCCGCTCTTCGCGAATGTGCTCTGGATGACTTCCTGTGTGCGCTGCCAGATTTCAAGCGGGTCGTGTTCCACCCAGCCGGGTTTGGGGTAGATTTGCTGGTGTTCTTTCTGGTCAACAGCGACCACACTGCCCGCGTGGTCGAAAATCATAAAGCGAGTGCTGGTGGTTCCTTGATCTATAGCGGCAACGTATTTTGGCATTTTGACCTCCATGAATTTCTCCTATAATTGTATCAGGAGCAACGCAGTTGAATGAGGGCTTCGACGTCTTCTTGCGAACCGCATAATTCCTTTGAATACCAAAAAGGGCGGGCATGCGCCCGCCCTTTTTGGTATTTGGATCGAATTCTATTTCTCCATCGAGGGTTTCCAAACTTCCCAAACCTTCCCCACCAAATCAGGGTTCGGTTTGAGCGTGAGCTCGCCCGGCTCCCAGCCAGCCGGTGTGGCTTCAGCTCCCTTGGTCTTGCGCACATGTTGGAAGGCCTGGATCTGGCGTATCGTCTCGGCCAGACGGCGGCCTACCGGTGGCGTCATTACTTCCATGGCCTGGATGACGCCGTCGGGGTCGATGATGAAGCGACCTCGCAATTCAATGCCCTGGTTCTCATCCCAGACGCCAAAGGCTCTGCCTACGTTCCCGGCCTGGTCCGATGCCATGTGGAAGGGCACGCCGCCCTCCACCATCTTGGTCAGTTCATTATCGTTCCACATCTTGTGGACAAAGTGGCTGTCCACGCTCACGGAGATGACTTCTACGCCCAGTTTTTGCAGTACAGGATACTTGTCAGCGACCGCTGACACTTCGGTTGCTCAGACAAAGGTGAAGTCACCCGGGTAGAAGCAGAGCATTACCCACTTTCCCAGGTAGTCCGAAAGTTTTACACTCGTGAATTTACCCTGGTAGTAAGCAGGGGCTTGGAAATCAGGGGCTTTCTGCCCAACTTGAGCGGTCATAGTCGTCTCCTTTTTCAATTCAGTTGTTTCAAGGGCCGGGGCAGCGGACGGCTTATCGCCAGTCACTGAGCCGGTCGTGCGTGCGCATCCTTGCGGTTGGTCTGCCATAGGGCCTCCTTTCAGAAATTGCGAGTGCGCTATTTAATTATATACCCCGTCACTTATCTATGACGGGGTATTATGTCACTATTTTGGATGTTATTCGGCCCAATTCCGTGCGCCTGCCAGGAACGCTTTTCCAGGCATGGGTTTCTTCCCTGCCGGTTGGACTTCTCCCAGCACCAGTAGATTTTCCGATGTGCCGACTGCCGGCAAGCCGAGATAAATCCCCCTTTCCCCTGCGCGCATCTTTCTCAGCCCTATGCTTGCGCTGTGGACCTTGAGCAGATTCCCATCCCATTCAAAATACGCTCCCGGCCAGGGATTGAAAGCCCGCACCTTTCGCTCCAACTCCCTGGCAGGATGTGAGAAATCCAACAGACCATCTTCTTTTTTGAGCATGGGTGCATAGGTGGAGCCTTCTTCCGGTTGAGGGCGGGTTTGGATCTCACCGGCCAGATATCCGGGCAGGGTATCCAGCAAAAGGGCCGCTCCCAGCGTGGATAACTTGTCGAAAAGGGAGCCAGCTGTCTCGTCCGGTTGGATGCGCACCGCGCGCTGGCTTAGAATGGGACCAGTATCCAGTCCCGCGTCCATTTTCATAATGGTGATGCCTGTCTCTTCGTCCCCGTGCAAAATGGCGGCGTTGATGGGCGCTGCCCCGCGCCAACGCGGTAACAGCGAAGCATGTACGTTGATGCAGCCAAATGGAGGCAAATCCAGTACGTCTTGCCTGAGAATTTGTCCGAAGGCAGCCACCACAATCACATCCGGCGACCAGGCGCGTAGCTGTTCCAGCGCTTCGGGTTGGCGCAGTTTTTCAGGTTGGATGACCGGTATTCCCAATTTCTGGGCCAGCGTTTTGACCGGCGGCGGTTTCAATTCGCGCCCACGCCCGGCCGCGCGGTCTGGCTGGGTAACGACGCCCACCACGTAATACCCTTCTGCCAGCGCGTGCAGGCTGGATAAAGAAAAATCGGGCGAGCCCATGAAGACTATTTTTGTTTGCTTGGACATATTTCGATTGTAGCATATTGCCAACAGGACAAACGGATTATACAAATTGGTTGCTTTTTGTCCGTTTTGGTGTACAATACGCGAAATCATTTCATAAACAACTCTGGAGGAATCAATTATGTCCGAACAACCTATGAACCCGGAAGTCACCAGCGATGATAAGCTGTGGGCCGCGCTTAGTTATATATTTGCACCCATTGTTGGTATCATTATGCTTCTGATGGAAGACAAAAAAGTCCGGCCGTTCATCAAATTCCATTCTGTACAATCCATTGCTATTTCGATCATATTACTGATTGTGATACCGATCATTGCCGTCTTTACCCTTGGTTGTGGCAGCGTTCTCTACTTGGTAATGTTCTGGTGGGCTTATAAAGCCTATCAGGGCGAATTGTTCGAGATACCTGTCGTCACCAACTTTATAAAGGGACAGGGCTGGGTATAAAGTTCTATCCACTTATCGGAGGCCTGCTTATGCGAGCAGGCCTTTTTTTGTTTACAACCTTTCAGGTTGTTTACATCCCTTCGGATTGTTTGCAACCTATTCCGTCAAATCGCGTAAGTCTCAATAGCAAATAAATTAAGGAGTACATCATGAGTGAAAACACATATTCCCCTTATGGCGACAGCCCCGGCCTGGTAAAAACCATTGCCGTTATGACCCTGATTAACGGTATCGTTAATATCTTCTGGGGGTTGATTGCCACCGTAACCGTAACGGCCAGTATTGTTCTCATCTGCCTGGCCCCACTGGCTATCTTGCCAACCATCCTGGGCATTTTCGAGATCATCTATGCAGCCAAGTTACTGACCAATCCGCCGCAGCCTGTTCAACCATCAACGACGATCGCCATCCTGGAGATTCTGTGCGTGTTAACGGGCAATGTCTTCTCGATGATTGTCGGTATCCTTGCGCTGGTCTTCTACAATGACCCGCAGGTCAAGGATTACTTCAACCGCTTGAACGGGATGCCAGTCCCGGTCCCGCCAAAAGCTCCCGTTCCGCCTGCGCCTCCTGCCGCCCCCGAACCTGTCTTGCCTGTTGAAGCAGATTCACCACCTGAGGTTGCTCCCGAAGCCCCAGCCGTCCCGGAACCGAAGAAACCGCGCACGCGCAAATCAGGAAGTTCTTCCTCTTGACTTCTGCCTCTCTCCCCCGTAGAATGAAAAAGTACAATTAAACGGGAACAGGGAAGAGACTCCCGTTCGTTCAGCAATGCAACTGCTGAACGAACGTTTTTAGGAGCACCGAAGGTGCAAGCCTGGAAACAAGGCGAAGCCAGGCGAAACTCTCAGGTAAAAGGACCCTGTTCCTGATCTCTCTGGAAAGTCCATTTTGGACACCGACGGTGCAAGTTTGATTAGTTTGATAGTTAGGTATTTAGTTGGTTCAGTAGTTGAAACTACGGAACTACAAAACTAAACGACTAAAAAACTAACAAGCGAATCTCTCAGGTTTATGACAGAGGACGCACGATGTATCAACGTGCGTCCTTTTTGATTCGCCAAAATCATTTCACAAGAGGAGTGCAACATGAATACCCCTGCTAACTTGAAATATACCCAATCTGACGAATGGTTCGATCCGGCCACCGGCAAGATGGGCCTGACTGATTATGCCCAGAGCCAGCTCTCAGACATCGTCTTTGTCGAACTTCTGGTCGAAGTCGGTGATGCAGCCGAGTCTGGAAAGCCGATTGCTTCGGTTGAATCGGTCAAAGCTTCCGCTGAGACCTATGCTTCTGCCAGCGGCGAGGTTGTGGAAGTCAACGAGGCCCTGGCCGATAGCCCCGAAGTGCTCAACAGCGATCCCTATGGCGCAGGCTGGATGGTCAAGGTCGAGGGCGGCGTGCCCGGCGAAGTGATGGATGCCGCCGAATACGAGAAATATTGCGAAGGACGCGAACACTAATTAGCGGTTAGCAATTAGCAGGTAGCGGCTAGCCAGGTTTTTTCCAGCTAATTGCTAAAAGCTGACAGCTAGGAGCTAAATGTGACATATATCCCAATCTCCCCCAAAGAGCGGGATGCGATGTTGGCGACCATCGGCGTCAAGAAACTTGACGATCTTTTCGAGGCTGTCCCTGCCAAACATCGTTTCCCAAACCTGAATTTACCCCCCGCGATCACGGAAATGGAAGCCGCGGTGGAACTCGGTGAAATGGCCCAGGCCAACGAGTCCACGCGCGAGCTGGTTTCCTTCTTGGGCGCGGGTATGTATAACCACTACATTCCCTCTGTTGTTGACCACATCCTGCGGCGCGGCGAGTTCTACACGGCTTACACACCCTACCAGCCGGAAATCTCGCAGGGTACTCTGCAGGCTATTTTCGAGTACCAGAGCCTGATATCCGCGCTGACCGGCATGGAAGTGTCGAACGCCTCGCACTACGACGGCGCGACCGCCGCTGCCGAAGCTGTCAACCTGGCCTGGGCGCAGTTCCGCGGCAAACGCACCAGGGTTGTCCTCTCGCCTACCGTCAACCCGCAATACCGCGCAGTAATTCGTACCTACATCCAGGGCATGGATCTGGAACTGGCCGGTGAAACGGAAGCAGACCTGGAGACCGGTCCCGAAGCGCTGACGGAGTTCATCGACGAAAATACTGCGCTAGTCATCGTCCAGTACCCCGACTTTTTCGGTCGCATCTTCGATTACACCAAGCTGATCGAAGTTGCCCACGAAAAAGGCGCATTGGTTTGCGTAGTTGCCAATCCCACCGCCCTGGCGCTTTTCAAAACGCCCGGCGAAATGGGTGCGGACATCGTGGTCGGTGAAGGCCAGCCGTTGGGCATCCCAATGTGGTACGGCGGCCCATCGCTGGGCTTCTTTACCACCCGCAAGAAATTCGTTCACAAGATGGCTGGGCGCCTGGTTGGCGAGACGGTCGACAACCGCGGCCAGAGAGCCTACGTGCTGACCCTGACTGCCCGTGAGCAGCACATCAAACGCGAGCGCGCCACGTCTAACATCTGCTCGAACCAGGGATTGCTGGCGCTTGCTTCGGCTGTGTATCTCTCGCTGGTTGGCAAGCAAGGATTGCGCCAGGTGGCCGAGCTGTGCTACCACAAAGCCCATTACGCCGCCGAGCAACTCAGCAAGCTGCCCGGTTTGGGACTGTGTTTCAGCGAGCCCTACTTCCACGAGTTTGCCCTGTGTGTCGGGCAGCCGGTCGAGGAAGTCAACGCGCACCTGCTCGAGCATGGCATCCTCGGCGGCTATGACCTGGGCCAGGATTACCCTGCGCTCAAGGATCACATGCTGATCGCAGTGACCGAAATGAACAGCAAGGAAGAAATCGACGCGCTGGTCGAAGTCTTAGCGGAGGTGGCCCATGACTGAGTTCGTTTTAAATGGTGAACCCAAAGTGGTGGAGCCGACCATCTTCGACCTTTCCTCCCCCGGACGCCTCGGCGTCTCTTTCCCGGACCCGGACGTGCCACGCTCCAAGTTGCCGGATTCTATGCTGCGGGCAGACCTGCCCCTGCCCGAGCTGGCCGAAGTAGACGTGGTCCGTCACTACATGCACCTGAGCACTTTCAACTACAGCGTGGACAGCGGCTTCTATCCGCTCGGCTCGTGCACGATGAAATACAACCCCAAGATCAACGAAGATACCTGCCGCCTGCCGGGCTTCCTGTTCACACATCCGTTGCAACCCATCGAGACGGTTCAGGGCAACCTGGCCTTGATGTACACGCTGCAGGAGTGGCTGAAAGAGATCAGCGGTTTAGCGGCCGTCACGCTGCAGCCCGCGGCCGGCGCGCATGGAGAATTCACTGGCGTGCTCATTATGCGCGCCTATCACAAATCGCGCGGCGATGACAAACGTATCAAGATGCTTATCCCCGATTCGGCGCATGGTACCAACCCCGCTTCCGCTAATATGATGGGGCTGGATGTCGTACAAATCCCCTCCGATGCGCGCGGCAACGTAGATATCGAAACCTTGAAAGCTGCTTGCGATGATACCGTTCTGGGTTTGATGCTGACCAATCCCAACACGCTTGGCCTGTTCGACGAGCATGTGGAGGAAGTGGTCAAGATCGTGCACGAGTGTGGCGGCCTGGTTTACGGTGACGGCGCCAACCTGAACGCGCTGCTCGGCATCCTCCGTCCCGGCGACCTGGGCATCGACGTGATGCACTTCAACCTGCACAAGACCTTCGCCGTCCCGCACGGCGGCGGCGGACCCGGCTCCGGCCCGGTCGGCGTGGCAGCCCACCTTGCTGACTTCCTGCCCGCGCCGCTGGTTGGCATCCTGGAAGAGGGCGACGACGAGATTGCGCCCTTGTTTGGCCTGGTCACGCCTGAAAAATCGATCGGTCGCATGAAGGCCTTCCACGGTCATTTTGGCGGCGGATTGGTGCGCACCTTCACCTACATCGCCATGCACGGACCTGATGGCCTGCGCCAGATCGCCGAATACGCGGTGCTGAACGCCAACTACCTGCAGGCGCGCCTGCGCGATACCTATCACGTTCCGTACGACCGCATCTGTATGCACGAATTCGTAGCCGAAGGCAAGATCGAAGGCACGGACGTCCATGCGCTGGATATTGCCAAGCGTCTGATGGATTACGACTTCCATCCGCCTACGAACTACTTCCCGCTCATCGTTCCCGAAGCGCTGATGATCGAACCGACCGAGACCGAAAACAAGGATACGCTCGACGCCTTCGCTGATGCGCTCATCAAGATCGCGGAGGAAGCCAGGACGGCCCCCGAATTGTTGCACAACGCGCCGCACAAGACCAAGTTCGGACGCATGGATGAGGTCAAGGCGGCGAGAGAGTTGGTGTTGTGTTGCTGGCTGCCGGATAACTACAACGAATAGCTGTTGAGCAAGATACAGTGTTATTTAAAAATTGACCGGAGATAAAATACTCTGGTCAACTTTTTGCATTCGGCATAAGCCCAAACTCATTGCATATCAACCTCTATTTTCTGATTCTCTACCGTACATCTAGCCGACAATTTACATCTGAGCTTTACCTGTATTTGTACGGTAGAGAATTTTCTGATAAAAGTTTATTCTTCACTGAATACCCCGTAGCTTGCTACGCGGGTTCCAAG